>NZ_QGKR01000177.1 GCF_003172955.1 Micromonospora acroterricola
GACTTCGTAGCACGGTCGGACCAGCGGAATGAGGCGTTGCGCCAATCCCGTGAGGACCGTCGGCGTGGGCTCGGCCAGGGACGACGTCCAGGCGATCCCCCGGCGCGCAGCTCCCGCGCAACATCACGGAGCGGTCACAACGCCGGGGCACCTGTCGACATTCGCCACGAACACCGCGAAGGATTCGCTCACACGTGCCCTGCACCAAAAGGGCCCTGTTCTCTGGAGGAAAGAGAACGTGAGTCAACCCCGCAATCAGAGCAGGCGTACCTCCGCCGCGCTCTTCGCAACGGTCCTGGCCGCCGGCGCCATGACCGTGACGGGTGGTGCCGCCACCGCGATCGCCGCTCCCCCCGCACCCGACACTCCGCAGGCCACCCCCGCCGAGGCGTTGGGCTCGCACGACGCCAAGCTCCTCGCCCAGGCCGAGGCGAAGCACGCGCCGACCGTGACCCTGATCGTCGCCACCGAGAAGGGCGAGGCCGGGGACGTCGCAGCCGCCGTGCAGGCTCTCGGCGGCGCCGTCAACCGCCGCTTCGACCAGATCGGCTACGTCCTGGCCACGGTGCCGACGGCGAAGGTGCTCAAGGCGGCCGCGCTGCCGGGCGTCTCCGCGGTCGACCTCGACGAGACGATCCAGCGCCCGGACCCCACCCCCGAGGCCGCCCCGAACGGCGCCAAGGCCGCCGAGCAGGCCGCCACGCTGGCGGGTCCCGGCGCGGGCACCGGCGCGGTCAACCCGTACATGCCGACCAACGAGACCGGCGCGGAGACGTTCAAGGCGGCCCACCCGCAGTGGGACGGCCGCGGCGTCACCATCGGCATCATGGACTCCGGTGTCGACCTGGACCAGCCGGCACTCCAGAAGACGACGACCGGTGAGCGGAAGATCAT
This sequence comes from Micromonospora acroterricola, assembly GCF_003172955.1. GTDB lineage: Bacteria > Actinomycetota > Actinomycetes > Mycobacteriales > Micromonosporaceae > Micromonospora > Micromonospora acroterricola. The sequence goes on from NZ_QGKR01000177.1 coordinate 895, forward strand.
CGACTGGGTCACCGCGACGGACCCGGTGACCGAGAACGACGGCACGTGGCGGCGGATGGTCACCGAGGTGACCGGCCCGTCGTTCACCGCCGGCGGCGCGACCTGGACCGCTCCCGCCGGGGCGTACCGGTTCAACCTGTTCCGTGAGTCGATCACCGCCGCCAGCGACCCGGGCGGCGACGTCAACCGGGACGGCGACACCACCGACGCGTGGGGCGTCCTCTACGACCCCGGGACCCACGACATCTGGGTGGACGTCGACCAGGACAACAGCTTCACCGACGAGACGCTGATGCGCCCGTACCGGGAGAAGTTCGACGTCGGGCACTTCGGCACCGACAACCCCGCCACCGCCGTGCGGGACCAGATGCCCTTCGTGGTCGAGTACCGCGAGGACGTCGACATCGACCCGGCCGACGGCAAGCCCGGCCCGTACGCCGACTACGTCAACATCGGCATCATCGAGGCGACCCACGGCACCCACGTCGCGGGCATCACCGCCGCCAACGACATGCTGGGCAACACCGCCTTCGACGGCGCCGCCCCGGGCGCCAAGCTCGTCTCCGCACGGGCCTGCTCGTGGGGTGGCGGCTGCACCGCCGCCGCGCTGACCACCGGCATGGCCGACCTGGTCATCAACCGTCACGTCGACGTGGTCAACATGTCGATCGGCGGACTGCCGACGCTCAACGACGGCGCCAACGCCCGCGCGCAGCTCTACAACGACCTGATCAGCACCTACGGCGTGCAGATGTTCATCTCGGCCGGCAACTCCGGTCCGGGCGTGAACACCGTCGGCGACCCGTCGGTCGCCGAGAACGTCGTCAGTGTCGCGGCGAACATCAGCAGGGACACCTGGCTGGCCAACTACGGCTCGGTGGTGCGGACGAAGAACGCGCTGTTCAACTTCTCCTCCCGCGGCCCACGCGAGGACGGTGGCTTCAAGCCGAACGTCGCCGCCCCGGGATCGGCGATCTCCACCGCGCCGACCTGGCAGCCGGGCAACCCCGTCCCCGAGGCCGGTTACCCGCTGCCGCCGGGTTACCAGATGCTCAACGGCACCTCGATGGCCTCCCCGCAGGCCACCGGCGCGGCCGCGCTGCTGCTCTCCGCCGCCAAGGCCACCGACAAGGGCGTGACCCCGGCGGCGCTGCGCCGGGCCATCTACACCTCCGCCAAGCCGATCGCCGATGTCGCCACGTACGCGCAGGGCTACGGCATGTTCAACGTGCCGGGCGCGTGGAAGCTGCTCAGCAGGACCGTCGAGACCCGGTCGTACGTCTCGGACGCCCCGGTCTGCACCGAGCTGTCGCCGAATCTCACCCGCTACGACCGCGAGCTGAGCAGGTTCGTCCCCAACCCGAACCGCGGCGCCGGCGTCTACAACCGCTGCGCCTCCGCCCAGGGCGGGCAGAAGGTCGGCCAGAGCCGCACGTACCAGGTCACGGTGACCCGGACCAGCGGCCCGGCCGGCACGGTCAGCCACAAGCTGGCCCTGCGCGGCAACGACGGCACCTTCACCGCGCCCAAGACGGTCGCGCTGCCGCTCAACAAGGCCGTCTCCATCCCGGTCACCGCCAAGCCGAAGTCCACCGGCGCGCACGGCACGATCCTGACCGTGGACGACCCGAGGACCTCGGTGATCGACTTCGAGGTCTCCGCCGTCGTGGTGGCCGCGAACGACGTCACCAAGCCCGGCTACTCGTTCTCCGCCGAGGGCTCGGTGACGCGCAACGCGTTCACGTCGTACTTCGTCACCGTGCCGGCCGGCGCCGGCGCTCTGCAGGTGAACCTGTCGGGCATCGCCACCGGGTCGCAGACCCGGTTCATCGCCATCAACCCGTACGGCGTGCCGGTGGACAGCACCGCGAGCACCGCCTGCTACACCAACTTCTCCGACGCCGCCGCCTGCAAGCCGCAGGAGCGGGACTACCAGAACCCGATCGCCGGGGTCTGGGAGATCGAGGTGGAGTCGCGGCGGACCTCGCCGGCACTGAACAACCCGTTCCAGCTCCAGGCCCGGGTGCAGGGCGTCACCGTCGAGCCGTCGGTGATCGAGCTGCCCTCGGTCAGCGCCGGTGAGCCGACCCCGGCGAACTGGACGCTGACCAACGCCTTCGGCCCGGTCGCGGTGACCGGTCAGGGCGGCCCGCTGTCCAGCGTGCACGCCGAGCGGCCGACCATCGCGGAGGGCGCCCAGCAGGAGTATCTGGTGGACGTCCCGGCTGGTGCCACCAGCTTCACGGCGCGGATCGGCAACACGGCCAACCTGGGCGCCGACCTGGACCTGACCGTGTTCCGCGGTGACACCCAGGTCGGGCAGGCGGCCGACGGCGACTCCGAGGAAGCCGTCACCATCGCCAACCCGCCGGAGGGCGCCTACCGGGTCGTCGTCGACGGGTACGCCGTCGACGGGCCGAACACCAGCACCGCCTACGACTACCGGGACTCGTTCTCGGCCCCGTCGCTGGGCACGCTCGCGACCCCGAGCACCCCGCTGGCCCTGCCCAACGGCGCCACCGCCACCCTCACCGGCACCGTGACCGCCCAGTCCACGCCGGGCGCTGGGCGGGAGCTCTTCGGTGAGCTGGCGGTCGTGACCACCGAGGGCGCGGTCGTCGGCCGCGGCGCCGTCTCCATCGGCGCCGTCAGCTGACCCCTTCCCCACCGCACAGGAGCCCATCCCCGATCTTTCGGGGATGGGCTCCTGCGTATGGACCGGGTGGGGGTCTACCCGCCGGTTCCTTCCTCGGCGTGGTCGGGGGCGAAGGCGCCGCCACCGGTGCCGGTGTCGAGGTGGACGTGCTGGTGGCCGTGGCCGGCGTCGATGTTGATCTGGTCGAGCTGGGTGGCGGCGACGGACCAGGTGCCGACCGCCTGGGCTGCCTGTCGTGCCGCCAACTGCGTCAGAGCGGCCCGCTGGGCGGCCGGACCGGTGACGGCGACGAGATAGGTGTCGACGGCGAGCGCGGCCTGGTCGAGGGCGACCCGAAGCCCTCCTCGTGCCACGTTGGTGGCGGTGGTGCCGGACGGGGGATCGGCCAACGGCTGCGCCGCCTGGCGCACGGTCTGTTGCCACTGGCGGGCCTGTTCGGGGCCCGCCTGTCCGCTGGTCGACGTGTCCGCCTGTAGCGCGGTGAGGACGGGCGAGATCTGGCCGCTCAGGCGGCGAGCCGTCCCGGTCAGCTCGGCGATCTGCTGGGTGTCCCGCTGCGCCTCCGCCTCGCGCATGTCGGCGATGCTCGAATCCACGGGGTCCGGGCGGCCGGCCGTGTAGCCGACAGCGCCTCCCAGGAGAGCGGCCGCGAGCCCGACCCCCGTGACGACGGCCGCGAGACGGACGATCCGGCTGCGGCGCGAGTCGCGGGTGGGAAGCAGGTAGGAGGGCTTGCCCGTACGGCGCGACACGGCATCTCCTTGCGTCGATGGAGAGGTCGTCGCAGCCTAACTTCCTTCCACAAAGATCGTCGATACGTGGGGCCGAGTTCGCAGAACTTCTGCTCTCCCCGGCAGAAGGAAGCCCGGCCGCTCAGCGGGGCGGCATCTCCCGGCGGGACGGAAACGGGGTGCCGGGCTGGCCGAGAGTGGAGCGGGCGCGCAGACCGACCGGGTCCGGGGCGGCGGGCGGCGCCGCGGCGGCCGGCTCCGAGGCCCGCCGTGAGTCCAGGTACGCGGCGGCGGCCCGGTCGTCGTCGGTCGGGGCGGCGAGCAGGGCGTACAGCAGACCGACCACGCCGAAGATCACCGCCAGCACGATCGGCACGAGGAGGGTGCTCATGCCGGCGCCGCTGACCTCGGCCTGATCCTCGTGTCGGTGCACCGAGAGGGCGCTCATGCCGGTGAAGTGCATGCCGTTCACGGCCACACCCATGACCAGCGCGGAGGCCACAATCGCCAGCCCCCGACGGACGGTCATCGCGAGCCACAGGGCGACGGTGGCCGCCACGACCGCGATCACGACCGACAGCGCGACCCGGTTGGTGTCGTAGCCGAGGCTGCCGTTCAGGCGCATCGCCGTCATGCCCGTGTAGTGCATGGCCGCCACGCCGGCGCCGGTGAAGATCCCGCCGGCGATCAGCCGTACGGGGTTCAGGCGTCCGGTGCCCACGATGGCCAGGCCGATCCCGACCGCCACGACGGCGATGGCCGTGCTGGCAACGGTGAGCGGCACGTCGTACCGGATCCTGGTGCCGTCGACGGCGAACCCGAGCATGGCCACGAAGTGCATCGCCCAGATGGCGGTGCCGCCGAGGGCCCAGGCGGCCAGCAGGCCCCACCACGCGCGCTGACCGGCGCTGCCGGCCGTGCGGATACGCCCGGCGCAGATCAGCCCGAGGATCGAGCCGAGCACGGACAGCGCGTAGCTCAACGACGGTGTGATCCACCCGTACTCAAAGTGATTGATCTCCGCCATGACGGCCCTCTCCCCATTCGTTACCGGCGCGTAAAGGAAGCGCCTGGCAAATGATCAGGGGTGCTCCGAGCAGGGGCGACAGCACCCCCCGGGTTATCCGGGGGGTGCTGTCGCGGTGACCGTCCGATGCGTCGGTTCGTCAGTGCCGGTAACCGAGAGTCATGATCAGGCGGTGGTGTGGTACGCCAGCACGCCCCGGTTGACGGCCCCGATCGCCTGCCGGGCGGTGGAGCGCAGCTCCGCCGACGCTCCACCGGAGTCGGCCAGCTGGCCGAGCAGGTCGACCACCTGGCGCGCCCACCGGACGAAGTCACCGGCCGGCATCTCACCGTCGATCTCGTGACCGCTGCCGAGCACTTTCGCCAGCGCCTCGCCCCGGGCCCACCGGTACATGGGCCAGGCGAAGCCGAGATCCGGCTCGCGGGTCGCGTTCAGCCCGCGCGCCGCCTCGTCAGCCTCGATCTCGCCCCACAGCTTCAGCGTCTCGTCGACCGCGTCGGCCACCGGCCCGCGCGGCAGCGACGCCCGCTCGTCGACGTCACGGCGCGCCTCGAAGACCACCACGGACACCGCGGCGGCCAGCTCGGCCGGGGACAGCCCGTCCCACACGCCCCGGCGCAGGCACTCGGCGACCAGCAGGTCCGCCTCGGTCCAGATCCGTCCGAGCATCCGGCCGGCGTCGGTGACCGCGCCGTCGCGGGCGAGGTAGCCGCGGTCGGTCAGCAGCGCGACGATCCGGTCGAAGGTCCGCGCGAGCGACCCGGTACGCCCGGAGACCCGCTCACGCAGCTCCTCGGTGTCACGTTCCAGCCGCCGGCGCCGCTCCGCCCAGCGGGCATGCTCCTCCCGCTCCGGACAGGCGTGGCAGGGGTGGTGGCGCAGCTCGGTGCGGAGCTGGGTGAGCTGGTGGTCCTCGCCGGTCGCCTGCCGGGAGCGGCCACCCCGCCGGCCACCGTGCCGGTCCAGGCCGGTGCCGCTGACCTCGGCGGCGAGGTCGCGCCGAGCGGCCGGCGAGCGGTGGTTGAAGTGCTTGGGCACCCGGATCCGGGCCAGCACCTCGGCCGGGGTGGTGAAGTCGCCGGGGCTGACCCGCCCCGCCCAGCGGTCCTGGGTGAGCACCAGCGGCCGGGGCTCGCCGAACCCGCCGGTCGCCGGGTCCAGCACCACGGCCAGGCCGGCCCGCCGGCCCGCCGGCACCCGGATCACGTCGCCGACGCGCAGCCGCTCCAGCGAGGCCACCGCGGCGGCCTTGCGCTGGGTCTGCCCCTGCCGGGCGATGGCCTTCTCCCGGTCGGCGATCGCCACCCGCAGCGCGAAGTACTCGTCGAAGTCGCCGTGGTGGCAGGCGGCCTCCACGCCGTACGCCTCGATGGTCTCGGTGTTGCGCTGCACCTGCCGGGCCAGGCCGACCACCGACCGGTCCGCCTGGAACTGGGCGAACGAGGACTCCAGCAGGGCCCGGGCCGGCTCCGCGCCGACGGTGCCGACCAGGTTCACCGCCATGTTGTACGAGGGCCGGAAGCTGGAGCGCAGCGGGTAGGTGCGGGTGGACGCGAGCCCCGCCACGTGCCGCGGGTCGGTCTCCGGGGACCACACCACCACGGCGTGCCCCTCCACGTCGATGCCACGCCGGCCGGCACGCCCGGTGAGCTGGGTGTACTCCCCCGGCGTCAGGTCGACGTGGGCCTCGCCGTTGTACTTGACCAGCCGTTCCAGGACCACGCAGCGGGCCGGCATGTTGATGCCCAGCGCGAGGGTCTCGGTGGCGAAGACCGCCTTGACCAGGCCCCGGACGAACAGCTCCTCGACGATCTCCTTGAACACCGGGAGCATGCCGGCGTGGTGCGCGGCCAGGCCGCGCTCCAACCCGTCGAGCCACTCCCAGTAACCCAGCACCGACAGGTCCTCGCCGGGGATGGCGGTGACCCGGGACTCGACCACCCGGCGGATCTCGGCCCGCTCCTCGGGTGAGGTGAGCCGCAGCCCGGCGGCGAGGCACTGCTGCACCGCGGCGGCACAGCCGGCCCGGCTGAAGATGAACAGGATCGCCGGGAGCAGGCCCTCCCGGTCCAGCCGGTCGACGATGTCCGGGCGCATCGGGCCACGCCAGCGTGGGCCGCGCCGGCCGGAGCCGGGCCCGGCGCTGCGGCCCTCGCCCAGCTCCAGCCGGCGCACCGTGTCGCGGGTGTAGCGCAGCAGCTCCGGGTGCACGTCGTGCTTGCGCGCGGCGTCGGCGTCGTGGAACAGGTCGAACATCCGCTTGCCGACCAGCATGTGCTGCCAGAGCGGCACCGGGCGGTGCTCGCTGACCACCACCGCGGTCTCGCCGCGCACGGTGACCAGCCAGTCGGCGAACTCCTCGGCGTTGGAGACGGTCGCCGACAACGAGACCAGGGTGACCGAGGCCGGCAGGTGGATGATCACCTCTTCCCACACCCCGCCGCGGAACCGGTCGGCGAGGTAGTGCACCTCGTCCATCACCACGTACGCGAGGCCCTTCAGCGTGCTGGAGCCCGCGTAGAGCATGTTGCGCAGCACCTCGGTGGTCATCACCACCACGGGGGCGTCGCCGTTGATCGCGTTGTCGCCGGTGAGCAGGCCGACCTGCTCAGCGCCGTACCGGTCGACCAGGTCGTGGTACTTCTGGTTGGACAGCGCCTTGATAGGCGTCGTGTAGAAGCACTTGCGCCGGGTCGGCGGTGCGCCCGCGTCGCCGGCCGCCGCCGGGTCGTCGGGCCGCCCGCGCAGCGCCAGGTGTACGGCGAACTCCCCGACCACCGTCTTGCCGGCGCCGGTGGGGGCACACACCAGCACCCCGCTGCCCCTCTCCAGGGACTGGCACGCCTCCCGTTGGAAGTCGTCGAGGTCGAACCCCAGGTCAAGGGCGAACTCTTCCAGCGCCGGGAACTCTGAGGCCTGCGCGGCCCGGCGGCGGGCCGCGGCGTACCGTTCGGCGGGGCTCGACATGTCACCAAGATTAGTGCGTGCCGGGACATGGCACCCCACCAAGGCCGTGCGGAGGGGCCGTCGGCGGCGGTCGGTAGGGTGCACGACGTGCCGGACCATGCCGAACCGCCCCAGACCCCTCCGCCGGGCAGCGCCGAGGCCGTCGCCGCCCCGCGAGCGTCCCGACGGCCCGTCAAGGCGGTGCTCTTCGACTTCCACGGCACCCTGGCCCAGGTGGAGGAGCCCCGGCAGTGGGTGCTCGAGGCCGCGGCGGCGTGCGGGGTCAGCCTGGACCGGGTCCGGGCCACGTCGCTGGCCGACCGGCTGCTGACCGCCGGGCGGGCGGGCGGCCCGCTGCCGGCCCGGGTGCCGCCCCGGCTGGCCGAGCTGTGGGCTGACCGGGACCTCTACCCGCACGCCCACCGGGGCGCCTACACGGGGCTGGCCGAGACCGTCGACGCGGGCATCGAGGGCTTCGCCGACGCGCTCTACGAGCGGCTGCTGACCGCCGAGGGCTGGCTGCCGTACCCGGACACCGGCCCCACGCTCAGCGCGCTGCGCGAGGCCGGCGTGCGGGTGGGGGTGGTCAGCAACATCGGCTTCGACCTACGGCCGCTCTTCGACGCCTGGGGGTTGACCGAGCTGGTCGACGCGTTCGTGCTCTCCTACGAGGTGGGGCGGTGCAAGCCCGACCCGGCGATCTTCCTGCGCGCCTGCGGGATGCTCGGCGTCGACCCGGAACAGACGCTGATGGTCGGTGACACGCCGGCGGACGCGGGCGCGGTCGCCGCCGGCTGCGCCGTGCTGGTGCTGCCGGCCGCGGATCCCGGCCGGGAGAACGGGCTGGGCGCCGTCCTGGATCTGGCTCTGCCAGCCTGAGCCGGCGGGGTCAGCCGGCGACGACCTCGTGGGCGAGCGCGACCAGGTCGGCGACGCCGGGGTGCCGGGGCGGGTGCCGCCAGGCCAGCAGCACGGTGACCTCCGGAGCGTCGGTGAGCGGCCGGTACGCCACCGCCGGCGTGGGGTACATCGCGGCGGTCGCGGAGGTGGTCACCCCCGCCGCCCGACCGGAGCTGATCGCGGCGAGCCAGTCGTCGGTGTTCGCCACCGGCACCACGGTCGCCGGGGCGGCGTCCACCGGCCAGAGGCCGAGCGTGGTGGTGCCGGTGGCGGTGTTCACCGCGATCGGCTGGTCGACCAGGTCGGCCAGGGCGAGCACGGCCCGCTCAGCCAGCGGGCTGTCCGCCGGGACCGTGGCGAGCCGGGGCTCGGTGAGCAGCCGCACGGTGCGCACGTCGGGCAGGTCGACCGGCTGACGCAGCACCGCGACGTCCACGGCGCCGCGGGCCAGCCCGGCGCTGCGGTCGTCGATGCGCAGCAGCTCCAGCGGCGTGTCCGGGTGGGCCTGCCGCCACCGGCGCAGCAGGGTGACGGTGTGCCCGCCCAGCGCCGACCAGGCGTGCCCGAGCCGCAGCGGCCGCCCGGCGGCGTACCCCGGGTCCAGCACGTCGTCGACGGCCGCGACGGCGGCGGCGGCCCGGTCCCGCAGCGACCGGCCGGCCGGCGTCAGGTGCAGGTGGTGGGTGGAGCGGTCGACCAGCCGGATCCCCAGATGGTCCTCCAACTGGCGCAGCGTGCGCGACAGCGCGGGCTGGGTGACCCGGAGCCGCCCGGCGGCGCGGGTGATGCTGCCCTCCTCGGCGATGGCGAGGAAGGCACGCAGGTGCCGCAGCTCCACGGTCATAACCTCGAAGCATAACCGCAGTGGAACCGGCATTTCCCTCCCCCACGCCGCACCCCATACCGTCGCAACCGTGACCGACACCCTGCTGCCCGACCGACCGACACCCACCGTCGCGTCGACCGGCCGGGCCGGTGGCGTCGGCGCCGTCGGCATGGTGCTCGGCGGCGCGCTGTCGGTGCAGTTCGGCTCCGCCGTCGCCGCGCTGCTCTTCCCGCGGACCGGGGTGGCCGGGGCGGTGACCCTGCGACTGACGATCTCGGCCGTGCTGCTGCTCGTCGTGTGCCGGCCCCGACTGCGCGGGCACGACCGGGGGGCATGGGCCGCCGCCGGCGCGTTCGGCCTGGCGCTGGCCGGCATGAATTCCCTCTTCTACCAGGCCATCGAGCGGATCCCGCTGGGCCCGGCGGTGACCCTGGAGGTGCTCGGCCCGCTGGCGCTGTCGGTGTTCACCGCCCGCCGGCTGGCCAGTTGGTGCTGGGCGGGGCTGGCGCTGGCCGGGGTGGCGCTGCTCGGGCAGGGCGGCTTCGACCGGCTGAACCCCGCCGGGGTGGCGTTCGCGTTCGGCGCGGGCGCGATGTGGGCCGCGTACATCGTGCTCAGCGCCCGGGTCGGCGGCCGGTTCCCGGGAGCGGACGGGCTGGCCCTGGCGCTGACCCTCGCCGCGCTGGTCACCCTGCCGCTCGGCGTCGTCGACGGCGGCGCGGCGCTGCTCGACCCGGCCGTGCTGGCGCTCGGCACGGTCCTCGCGGTGCTCGCCTCCGGGCTGCCGTACACCCTGGAGCTGCTGGCGCTGCGCCGGATGCCCACCGCCACCTTCGCGGTGCTGATGAGCCTCGGCCCGGCCATCGCCACGCTGGCCGGGTGGCTGGTGCTGCGGCAGGCGCTGACCCTGCTGGAGTGCGCCGCCATCGTGCTGGTCATCGCGGCCAGCATCGGCGCCGTGCGGGTCAGCGCAGCAGCCGCAGCGCGCCCGGAACGGCGCTGACGGTCACCGGCAGGTCCAGCGAACGCTCGCCGTCGGCGTACGTGGTGATGCCCTCGGCGCTCAGCTCCACCGTCCGCGCCCGGTAGGTGCGGACGAGCGGGTGCTCGACGTGGGTGCCGTGGTAGATGCGGGGCTTGATCCGGATCAGGGTGCGCCGGTCGATCCGGCCACCCACCACCACGTCGAGCAGCCCGTCCGTCGGGTCGGCGTCCGGGCAGATCCGCATCCCGCCCCCGTAGCTCGGGCAGTTGCCCACCGCCACCAGCACCGCGTCCAGCTCGTGCGGCACCCCGTCCAGCCGCAGCGTGTACCGCCGGGGTCGCAGCCGGGCCAGCTCGACGAGGATCGCCAGGTCGTACCGGCGGGGGCCGCGCGGCCAGCGCATCCGGTTGGCCCGCTCGTTGACGATCGCGTCGAACCCGGCCGCGAGGACCGCCCCGTACCAGCGCTCGCCGCCATCGGCGCCGGTCATCCGGGCCAGGTCGACGAGACTGCTGCGGCCGGCGCGCAGCGCGTCGGCGATCACCGCCACCGCCGCCAGCGGATCGGCCGGGAAGCCGGTGTCCACGGCGAAGTCGTTGCCGGTGCCCGCCGGCACGGCGCCGAACGGCACGTCGGTGCCGGCGGCGGCCTGCAACGCCCGGTGCACCGTGCCGTCCCCGCCGATCGCGACCAGCGCGCCGGCACCGTCGCTGACCGCGGCGCGACACACCGCCTCGGCCTGTGCGGGGCTCGCTGCCGACAGCACCTCGACCGGCCGCCCGGCGACGGCCAGCCCGTCCAGCAGCCGGGAAAGCAGGCCGCGGTGCCGCCCCCGGCCGGCCGTGGGGTTGGCGAGCACGGCGACGGGGCCACCGGCGTGCGGGTGATCGTCTGCGGTCACGGGCAGCACCGTAGCCGGTCCGACGGCCGCCGTACATCCGCCGGGACGACCGCACCAGCGGTCCCGGTCGCGCCGCTCACCGTGAGGAGGTCGCGGTGGTTCCCTGGATCCCGCGCGAGCCGCCACGACGCGAGTTTCGTCGAACGACGGCGATACACGCCAGGCCGTGAGTTCCGTCGATCGCGAGGCCACGACGCGGCGACGCCGCCCCCCGGCAGGCGGGGACGGCGTCGGCGAACCGGGCGGCGCGGGACCGTCAGGTCATGTCGTCGTAGCGGCGTTCGATCGGGGCCGGTGGGGCGATCGGGTCCGGTGCGCCCACCGGCGCGGTCACGTCCACCCGCTGCCCCGCCTCGACCGGCTCGGGGTCGTGTTCCAGCGGCGACACCTCGTCGTCGTCGAGGCCGGCGTAGACCTCCTTGTCCCGCCCACGCCGCCTGTCGTTGATGAACGCGACGCCGACCGCGGCGAAGTAGAGCGCCGAGAGACAGAGCGCCAGAGCGGTCATCCCGAACGGGTCCGGGGTGGGGGTGACCACGGCGGAGAAGGCGAAGAACACGAAGATCGCCACCCGCCACCAACTGAGCAGCCGCTTCGCGCTGGCCAGGCCCACGAAGTTGAGCATCAGCACGATCAGGGGGAACTCGAACGCCACCCCGAACAGCAGGATCAGGTTGGTGACGAACGAGATGTAGCGGGTGACTTCCAGGTTGGTCGAGATGTCGTCGCCCGACACGTTCAGCAGGAACTCGAGGCCCTTGGTCGTGACGAAGAACGCGAGCACCGCGCCGGCCGCGAACAGCGGGGCCGCGAGAGCGGTGAAGATGTACGCGTAACGCCGCTCGTGCCGGTGCAGACCGGGCGCGATGAACGCCCAGAGCTGGTAGAGCCAGATCGGCGCCGCGATGATCAGACCCACCCACAGGCCGATCTTCAGGTTCAGCAGGAAGACGTCCGCGACGCCGAGCTGGACGAACTTGCACTTGCCGGTGACCGGATCGAGTGACGCTGGCAGGTCGCAGTACGGCTTCGAGAGCAGCACCCGGACCGGCGTCGCCAGCCAGATGCCGACACCGAAGCCGAGCATGATCGCCAGCGAGGCACGGAACAGACGGTTGCGCAGCTCGCGGACGTGCTCGATGAGCGTCATCGAACCGTCGGAGGCTCGCTCGAAGGTGCTCGGGCCGCGTTTACGCAGTGCGAAGGCCACGGTGCTCGGGCCTCTCGGTCAGTTGTCGCGGACGCGGTGCACCGGGTCGGCGACCGGCTGCTGCGGCGGCGCCTGCTGGTACGGCGCCTGCTGCGGCTGCCCGACCTGCGGCGGCATCGGCTGGTAGCCGGCCTGCGCGTCGGCCTTCTCGGCGAGGTCGCGGTCGTCGTCCTGCAGGCTCTTGGTCTCGGCCTTGATGATCCGCAGCGAACGGCCGAGCGAGCGGGCCGCGTCGGGGAGCCGCTTCGCACCGAAGAGCAGGATCAGCACAACCACGAGAACCGCGATGTGCCACGGCTTGAGGGCACCCATGAGAAGCTCCAGTCGCTCTGTGTGTCCGGGGGCGGTACGCAGCCCATCGTACGTGCGGATCGGCCCGTTGCCACCTGCCGGGTGGCGCTGGGCCGGCCCGGCCGGGTGAAGTCTTGACCAACCGCGATGATCAGTCAACCGTCGCGGAGCGGTCGGGCCCGCAGCGACCCTCCCCGACCAGGGGTGGGGCCGCGACGGGGGTCGATCAGCCGCGCTTGGCCTTGATCACCGCGAGCCGTTGCTGCGCGGTGTCGAGCTGACGCTGGACGCCCTCGGCGCGCTGCTGCAGCGCCTCGGCGGTTTCCCGCAGCGCCTCGGCCTCGGTGGCCCGTCGCTGCAACGCCACGGCGGCACGGCGCAGCTGAGGCAGCCGGGCCAGCACCGGGCGCACGGCGAGCGCGAGCGCCACGAGCGGGAGCAGCACCACCGCGAGCACGATCCAGATCAGCACGGGCGTCAGCCTACTGGGTGCGGCCGGCCACCGCCGGGTCGCCCGACGGTGATCGACTCGGTTTTGGTGATGGCGCGGTGTCCCGGGGCGGTGGATACATACCCCGATGTCAGGGATACCGAGTCGATTCCGGCCGGGCCGGCTGGTCCTACGCCGGGACGGCGGGCTCACCGGCCGGCCGGGGCGCGGCGGTCGGCGCGGGCACGGCGTACGCGTCCAGCGCGGCGGCGGCCGTCGCACGGACCTGCTCGGCCAGCTCGACCGGGGCGACCACAGCGACGTCCGGGCCCAGGCCGAGCACGAACCGGCGGGCCCACCCCAGGTCGGTCACGCGCAGCGAGACCAGCCACTGGTCACCGTCACCGGCCTCCACCCGCTCGCACGGGTAGTACTCGGTGATCCACCGCTCGCCGCGGCCGATCCGCAGCGTGATCAACGGCAGGTCGGGCGACGGGCGGAAGACGCCCTCGGTCAGGTCGTGCGGGACGGCCTGCGGAGGGACGGTGGCCGGCTCGTCCAGCTCGATGATCGCGTCGATCCGGTCGGCCCGGAACAGTCGGACCGCCTCCGCGCGGCGGCACCACGCCTCCACGTACGCGCGGCCGCCCACCATCAGCATCCGCAGCGGGTCGATGACCCGGTCGGTGGTCTCGTCGCGGGCCGCCGTGTAGTAGGTGATCCGCAGCGCCCGGCCGCCCTCCACGGCGGCGCGCAGCGCCTCCACCCGGCGGGTGTCCCCGGGCAACCGGACCGCCACCGGCGCGCCCACCAGGTCGCCGGCGGCGTCCTCGATCTTCGCGAGGGCCCGCTCGACGGCCTCCCGGTTGGCCACACCGGGCGTCTCGGCGAGCATCCGCAGCGCCACCACGAGGGCCAGCGCCTCGTCGGGGGTGAGCCGCAGCGGGCGGTCGATGCCGGCGTCGTAGGTGATCGTCACCCGGTCGCCGTCGAAGGCCATGTCGATCAGGTCGCCGGGGCCGTAGCCGGGCAGCCCGCACACCCAGAGCAGCTCCAGGTCCTCGCGCAACTGCCGCTCGGTGACACCCAGGTCACCGGCCGCCTCGGCGATCTCGATGCCCGGTCGGGCCAGCAGGTAGGGAACCAGGTTGAGCAGCCGGGCCAGGCGGTCGGCGGAGGCCCGGGAGCCGCCCCGGGCGGCCGGCCGGGTCATCGGGCGCCCCCGGTGACGGCCAGCTCGTCGTGGCGGGCGGCGATCTCCTTGAGTCGTTGGATGACCGCCTCGCGGACCTCCGGCGGGTCGAGCACCCGCACGTCGGGGCCGTACCCGACGAGTTGGCCGGCCAGCCCGTCCGGGTCGGCGTACGGCAGGACCAGCCGGTCGCCGTCCGGCCCGGCGGTCACCTCGACCGCCCAGCGGCGCAGCCCGGCTGCCCGGCCCGGAGCGGCCAGCACGGTGGCCCGGCCGGTGCGCTCCACCGGGCCGGACCAGCGGGCCACGTGGCTGATCAGGTCGACGCCGGCCGGCGGCTCGTACCCGCCGGACTCGCCGGTCACCCGGACCGCGCCGACCACCCGGGACAACCGGAAGCAGCGGGTCGCCGCGCGGTCCAGGTCGTGGCCGACCACGTACCACCGGCCGCGCCAGCAGACCACGCCCCACGGCTGGAGCCGGCGGCGGCTGGGCGCGTCCCGGTCGGGCACCCGGTAGTCGAAGCCGACCTCGCGGCGGTCGCGGGCGGCGGCGGTCAGCGGCGCGAACGCCGGGTCGACGGTGACCATCGGCTCCAGGCCCAGCGTGGCCTGCGGGTCCACGTCCACCCCGGCGGCGCGCAGCTTGGCCAGCCCGGACGACGCGGCGGCGGCGAGGCCGGCGTGCTGCCACAGCCGCGCGGCGATGCCCACGGCGGCGGCCTCGTCCGGTTCGAGGGGGATGTCGGGCAGGGCGTACTCGCGGTGGGCGATGCGGTAACCGGGCTCGGCGTCGAAGGCGCTGGCCGTCCCGGTCTCCAGCGGCACGCCCAGCTCGCGCAGCTCAGCCTTGTCACGCTCGAACTTGCGCTGGAACGCCTCGTGGTCACGGGCGTCGTCGGGATCGTGCTCGTAACCGGGCACGGTCGCGGCGATCTGCGCGGCGGTCAGGAACCGTCGCGTGGACAGCAGGCAGATCACCAGGTTGACCAGGCGTTCGGTGCGGGTCCGCGACACGGGTAGACGCTAGCAGCCGACACGCGCAGGACGTGCACCCACGCTGGCGTGCCGCACATCTGTTCGGATCGGCGGGTCCGGGCCGCTCGCCCGGCGCGGCGCCGCCACCGGACTTAGGGTGGCCCTCATGTCGGAAGCGGCGGAGGTCAAGACCGAGAGCGTCGGCACCGTGATCGTCGCGGGGGCCGCGAACCTCGCCATCGCGGTGGCCAAGCTGATCGCCGGGCTGATCTCCGGCTCGGCCGCGATGCTCTCCGAGGCGGCGCACTCGGTGGCCGACACCACCACCGAGGTGCTGCTCTACCAGGCGCTGCGCCGTGGCGCCCGGCCGGCGGACACCCGGCACCCCTTCGGGTACGGCAAGGAGAGCTACGTCTGGGCGTTCTTCGCCGCCATGTTCACCTTCGTCGCCGGCGCCGGTTTCGCGGTCACCCACGGCGTCACCACGATCCTGGTGCACAAGCACAGTGGCGACTACCTGGTCTCGTACATCGTGCTGGGCGCGTCGTTCGTCATCGAGTCGATCTCACTGGCCCGGGCGGTGCGGCAGGTCCGCGGCGAGTCCCGGCGGTGGCGGACGACTCCCCGGCGGTTCCTGCGGCTGACCGCCGACACCACCGTCAAGGCCGTCTTCCTGGAGGACAGCGCCGCGCTGATCGGCCTGCTGCTGGCCGCGCTCGGGGTCGGTCTGTCCCAGGCCACCGGCGACGAGGTGTGGGACGGTGTCGCGTCGATCCTGATCGGCGTCCTGCTGCTGGTCGTCGCCGGGATACTCGCCAGCAACAACCTGTCGCTGCTGGTCGGCCGGGCGGTCCCCGAGCGGCTGCGCCGCGAGATCGAGCAGGAGCTGGCCCGGCTGCCCGAGGTGGAGCGGATCGACACCCTGCTGACCATGCAGCTCGGCCCGGACGACATCCTGGTCGCCGCGAAGGTCGACTTCCGCGACGAGGCGACCGGCGCCGCCATCGAGGCCACCGCCGACGAGGCGGAACGGCGGCTCACCGAGCGGTACCCGGAGATCCGCTACGTCTTCCTCGACCCCACCCGTTCCCTGCCCGGTGCGGACGGCCGCACCCGGAACATCCAGGCCGCCCCGAGCCCCGACGCCGGCGGCGAACCCGGCCCCGCCTGAGCCACGCCGTCGGACCACCCGGGCGCGGGGCGCCGGCCGCGCGCGGCTAGCGTGCCCGTCATGGTGCGATGGCGGGCGGGGACGGTGGCGGCGCTGCGACGGCAGTGGACCGGGGCGGTGGAGCTGGACGTCGACCTGCCCGACGGCACCCGCATGCGGGCGCTGGCCTACCCGGAGCTGGTCGGCACACCCGAGCCCGGCGACCGGGTGCTGCTCAACGCCGGGGCGCTGCTGATGGGGCTGGGCACCGGCGGGTACGCCCTGGTGGTGGCTCTGCCCGACCGGCTGCCGCCGGACCCGCCGGACGCCGGCGACACCCGCGACGCCGGGCACCTCGTCAAGGCCCGCTACACCCCGCTGCAACCGATCCTGCTCGGCGTCGACGAGGAGGCGTCCCCGCACCGGGACGTGCTCGCCGAGGCCGACGACCTGGGCGGGCTGCCGGTCGTCACCGCCGACCTGCACTCGGCCCTGCCGGCGATCCTGGCCGGCATCAGGGCCGGCGCCCCGCAGGCACGGGTGGCGTACCTGCTCACCGACGGCGGGGCGTTGCCGGCCTGGTTCTCCCGCACGCTGGCGGGGCTGCGCGCCGAACTGGCGGGCACGATCACCGTCGGGCAGGCGTTCGGCGGGGACCTGGAGGCCACCACCCTGCACGGCGGCCTGCTCGCCGCCCGGCACGTCCTCGGCGCCGACGTTGCCGTGGTCGCACAGGGGCCCGGCAACCTCGGCACCGGCACCCGCTGGGGTTTCTCCGGGGTCGCCGTCGGCGAGGCGGTCAACGCTATTGCCACGCTCGGTGGCCGCCCGGTCGGGTCGCTGCGGATCTCCGCTGCCGACCCCCGCCCCCGGCACCGGGGCGTGTCGCACCACAGCCTCACCGCGTACGGCCGGGTGGCGCTCGCCCCGGCGGAGCTGGTGGTGCCCGACGACCTGGAGCCGGCGTTGGCCGCCGAGGTGGACGCGGCGCTGGCTCCTCTGGCCGCCCGGCACCGGATCGTCCGGGTGAGCACCGCCGGCCTCGACGCCGCGTTGCGCGCCAGCGCCGTGCCACTGTCCACGATGGGCCGCGGCCTCGACGCCGACCACGCCTACTTCGTCGCGGCGGCGGCGGCCGGCCGCCACGCCACCACCCTGCTCCCCTGAGCCCTCGGCCCGCTTCGGCCGCGGACGCGGGTCAACGGATCACCGGGCGTTGGTCGCGGGGCAGGGCCTCGATCAGTTCCCGGGGCAGGTTGAGGATGTCCGCGCTGACCTGGGGCGGGGTGTTCGCCATCCACTGGGTCAGCGAGACGGACTCGAACCGGGGCTTGCGGAACATCTCCAGGAAGACCAGCGGCTCGGTGCCGAGGTTCTCGATGTAGTGGCCGTACGCGAACGGCACGTACCCGACGTCGCCGGCGCGCATGTCGAAGGTGCCGGCCACACCCTGGCTGGCGAACACGCCCATCCGGCCATGGCCGGAGAGGTAGTACTGCCACTCGTCGTCGGTGGGGTGCCAGTGCAGCTCCCGCATCCCGCCCGGGTCGACCTCCACGAGCGCGGCGCAGATGGTGGTGGATGCGGCGAACCGTGTCACGTCGGCGATGCGCACCTGGCCGCCCGGGAAGCGCTGCGGCTCCTGCGCGAGAAGCCGGTGGCTCAGCGTGCGCGGCACGTCCCCGGTCGGGCTCACCACCCGGTCGCGATCCAGCGGCGGCGGCACCTCCCCGGCGAAGATGTACTTCTCCCGCTCCGGGATCGAGTCGAGCTGCTCGGGCCGCCAGCCGAAGTTCTTCGCCAGCACGTCCCTGGGCGTGTGCGCGAAGTAGTCGCTGATCAGGAACGTGCTGTTCTCCGTGAACGCCCCGTCGTCGAAGACGAGCAGGAACTCCACGCCCTCGTCGAGGGCCTGGATGTGGTGCGGCACCCCCTGCGGGAAGAACCACAGGTCACCGGCGCGCACGTCGCCGAGGAAGTTGCGGCCCTCCTGGTCGACCGCGCTGATCCGGGCGCCGCCGTGCGACACGTACGCCCACTCGGACTGCTTGTGCCAGTGCATCTCCCGGTAGGCGCCCGGTTCCAGCGCCATGTCCACACCGCAGAGTTCGGTGGCGATCGGCAGCTCCCGGACCGTGACCTCGCGGGTCCAGCCGCCGCGCTGGACACGGGTGTGCGCGTCGGAGAAGGAGAACCGCAGGTTGGGCAGCGTGCCCGCGTCCGTGGTCGGCGGCGTCAGCAGATCCGGGTTCTGCCGGTCCCGGAGCACGTCGCGCGGCCCGGGATCCTGCCAGCCGGCCTGCCCCCGCTTCGGCTGTGGCGTCGCGCTGTCCCCGCCCGTCATCGCTCGCTCCCCCCGTCGGCCTGCCCCGAGGCCACCGGGGCGCCGCGGAGCGCGGACGTCCGGTGACCGGCGACGACGGTTACCCGGCCGGGAGGCACGGACGGGCCAGCGGTGGCCCGGCCGGGCCAGCGGGGATCAGGCGAGGAAGATGAGGGCGAGCCAGCCGCCCACGATGAGCACCAGCGCCAGGGCCAGCACCCAGGTCGGCACGGTGTACTCGCCGCGCCGGTTGCGGTCGATCTCGGCGCGGATCTTCTCCCGCCGGCGTTCGACCCAGTTCTGCCGCTCGGCGCCGCGCTCGGAGCGGTCGGGAGGTCCGGAAGTCGTCATGGCGCGCCCAGCCTACCGGGCCGGCCGACCCCGCCGGCGGACACCACCGCCGGGGCCGGCACACCGGTCACATGCTGGCGATCAGCCGCTCCACCCGTTCGTCGTACGCCCGGAACGGGTCCTTGCAGAGCACGGTGCGCTGCGCCTGGTCGTTGAGCTTCAGGTGCACCCAGTCGACGGTGAAGTCGCGCCGCTTCTCCTGCGCGTGCCGGATGAACTCGCCGCGCAGCCGGGCCCGGGTGGTCTGCGGTGGAGTCTCCTTGGCCTCGAAGATCTCCGGGTCGGTGGCCACCCGGTCCACCTCCCCGCGGCGCTCCAGCAGCCCGTAGAGGCCACGACCGCGGCGCACGTCGTGGTAGGCCAGGTCCATCTGCGCCACCCGGGGGTGGGACAGCGGCAGGTCGTGCTTGCGCTGGTAGCGCTCGATCAACCGCAGCTTGCTGACCCAGTCGATCTCCCGGGAGACGGGCTCCAGGTCACCGGTCTCCACGGCGTGCAGCACCCGGCCCCACAGCTCGACCACCCGCTTGGCCGCCTGGTCGCCGCCGCGGCGCTCCACGAACTCGGTGGCCTTGGCGAGGTATTCCTGCTGGATGTCCAGCGCGCTGACCTCCTTGCCGGAGGCCAACCGCACCTTGCGCCGGCCGGTGATGTCGTGCGAGACCTCCCGGATCGCCCGGATCGGGTTCTCCAGCGACAGGTCGCGCATCACCACCCCGGCCTCGATCATCCGCAGCACGATGTCGGCGGTGCCGACCTTGAGCAGCGTGGTGACCTCGTTCATGTTGGAGTCGCCGACGATCACGTGCAGCCGCCGGTAGCGCTCGGCGTCGGCGTGCGGCTCGTCCCGCGTGTTGATGATCGGGCGGCTGCGGGTGGTCGCCGAGGAGACGCCCTCCCAGATGTGCTCCGCCCGCTGCGACAGGCAGTAGACAGCGCCGCGCGGGGTCTGCAGGACCTTGCCGGCCCCGCAGATCAACTGCCGGGTGACGAGGAACGGGATGAGCACGTCGGCGAGCCGCCCGAACTCGCCGTGGCGGGAGACGAGGTAGTTCTCGTGGCAGCCGTACGAGTTGCCGGCCGAGTCGGTGTTGTTCTTGAACAGGTAGATCTCACCCGCGATGCCCTCGTCGTGCAGCCGCTTCTCCGCGTCGACGAGGAGCCCCTCCAGGATCCGCTCGCCGGCCCGGTCGTGGGCCACCAGGTCGGTCACCGAGTCGCACTCCGGTGTCGCGTACTCCGGGTGCGACCCGACGTCCAGGTAGAGCCGGGCCCCGTTACGCAGGAAGACGTTGCTCGACCGGCCCCAGGACACGACGCGACGGAACAGATACCGCGCGACCTCGTCCGGGGACAGCCGCCGCTGCCCGCGATAGGTGCAGGTGACGCCGTACTCGGTCTCGAGGCCGAAGATTCGCCGCTCCATGGTGTGACATTAGCCGCCCGGAGGCCCCGTTCGTCACTGTCACACCACAGGTCGTACGCCCGGGCCGGTCACATACCGGCTGAGTGCGACATTCCGTCCTGCCCGAGGCTCGCCACGAACGAACGACAGGCGTCGTACTCCGGCAACAGCCCGCGCTCGCGCGCCTGCGCCAGCGTCGGCGCCGCGTCGTCGCGGGCGGACAGCAGCGGGGTGTCGGCCGGCCACTCGATGCCCAGCTCCTCGTCGAGCGGGTGCACCGCGTGCTCGCCGGTCGGGTTGTAGGTGGCCGAGCAGAGGTAGCTCAGGGTCGCGTCGTCGCTCAACGCGCAGAAACCGTGCCCCAGCCCCTCGCTGAGGTAGACCGCCCGCCGGTCGGTGTCGTCCAGCCGGACGCCCTCCCACCGGCCGAAGGTCGGCGAGCCCACCCGCAGGTCCACCACCACGTCGAGCACCGCGCCCCGCACGCAGGTGACGTACTTGGCCTGGCCGGGCGGCACGTCGGCGAAGTGGATGCCGCGCACCACCCCGCGCGCGGAGACCGACAGGTTGGCCTGGGCCAGCCGCAGCGGGTGCCCCACCGCCTCGGCGAGCCGGTCGAAGCGGTACCACTCCATGAACATCCCGCGCGGGTCGCCGTGCTGCTGGGGAGTGATCTCCCAGGCGCCCTCGATGCCCAGCTCCCGGATCTTCACCGGCCCACCTGCGGGCCGTGCCCCTCGGCGAGGAGACGCAGCAGGTAGTCGCCGTAGCCGCTCTTGGTCAGCGGCTCGGCGAGCGCGCGCAGCTGCGCGTCGTCGATCAGGCCGGCCCGCCAGGCCACCTCCTCGACGCAGCCGATCTTCAGGCCCTGGCGTTCCTCGACCACGCGGACGAACTCGCCCGCCTGCATCATCGAGGTGAAGGTGCCGGTGTCCAGCCAGGCGGTGCCCCGGTCCAGCACGGTCACCGACAGCTCCCCGGTCTCCCGGTACGCCTCGTTGACCGCGGTGATCTCCAGCTCGCCACGGGCGCTGGGGGTCAGCTTGCCGGCGATGTCGACGACCCGGTTGTCGTAGAAGTACAGCCCCGGCACCGCGTAGCGGGACTTCGGCCGGGCCGGCTTCTCCTCGATCGAGAGCACCCGACCGTCGGCGTCGAAGTCGACCACCCCGTACTCCTGGGGGTTGGCCACGGGGTAGGCGAAGACCCGGCCGCCGATCAGGTCGCTGTGGTCGGCGAGCTGCCGGCCCAGGCCGACGCCGTGGAAGATGTTGTCGCCGAGGATCAGCGCCACCGAGTCGTCGCCGATGAAGTCCGCACCGAGGATGAACGCCTGCGCGATGCCCTCCGGGCGGGCCTGGCTGAGGTACTCCAGCCGCAGCCCGAGCTGACTGCCGTCGCCGAGCAGCCGGCGGAACTGGTCCTGGTCCTCCGGTGTGGTGATCACCAGGATCTCCCGAACCCCGGACATCACCAGGGTGGAGAGCGGATAATAGATCATCGGCTTGTCGAACACCGGCATCAGCTGCTTGGACACCGCCCGGGTGATCGGCCAGAGCCGGGATCCGGTGCCACCGGCGAGTAGGATTCCGCGCACCGACGGAGCCTACCGGCACGGCCGGCGGCCGTTCGCGGGGGTCGCGTCCCACGGTCGCCGCCGCGTTTCGCGTACACTTCCGGACCCGTGAGGATCCTCGTCACCGGCGGAGCCGGATTCATCGGGTCGGAGTACGTTCGCCTGCTGCTGGGCAAGCCCCTGGGCAGCGCCGCGAGCGTTCCCGCGCTCGAACCGGCGGTCGTGACCGTGCTCGACGCGTTGACCTACTCGGGCAACCCGGCCAACCTCGACCCGGTGCGCGACGACCCCCGGCTGCGGTTCGTGCAGGGCGACATCTGCGACGCGGCCGTGGTCGACGAGGTGGTCGCCGGGCACGACGTCATCGTGCACTTCGCGGCAGAATCGCACGTCGACCGCTCGATCGCCGGCGCCGCCCCGTTCGTCACCACCAACGTGCTCGGCACCCAGACCCTGCTGGACGCGGCGCTGCGCCACGGCACCGGCCGGTTCGTGCACGTCTCCACCGACGAGGTCTACGGCTCGATCGACACCGGATCCTGGACCGAGACGTGGCCCCTCGCCCCGAACTCGCCGTACTCGGCCTCCAAGGCCGGCTCCGACCTGCTCGCCCTGGCCTACCACCGCACCCACGGCATGGACGTGGTGGTCACCCGCTGCTCCAACAACTACGGGCCGTACCAGTTCCCCGAGAAGGTCATCCCGCTGTTCGTCACCAACCTGCTCGACGGCGGCACCGTCCCGCTCTACGGCGACGGCGGCAACGTCCGGGACTGGCTGCACGTGCACGACCACTGCCGCGGCATCGCGCTCGTCCAGCAGAAGGGCCGCGCCGGCGAGGTCTACAACATCGGTGGCGGCACCGAGCTGACCAACAAGGAACTCACCGGCCGGCTGCTGGAAGCCTGCGGCGCCGGCTGGGAGCGGGTCGTCCCGGTTGCCGACCGCAAGGGCCACGACCGCCGCTACTCGCTGGACATCACCAAGATCAGCGAAGAGCTGGGGTACGCCCCGAGCATCGACCTGGACCGCGGCCTCGCCGACACCGTGCGCTGGTACCGGGACAACCGGGCCTGGTGGGAGCCGCTGAAGTCGGCCCCGGCCGCATGACCCGACTGCTCGTCACCGGTTCCGGCGGGATGCTCGGCCGGGACCTGGTCGCCGTGCTCGACACCCGGCCGGACCTGAAGGTGACCGCCGCCACCCGTACCGACCTGGACCTCACCGACGCCGCGGCGGTCCGCGCCACGGTCGCCGGACACGACGTCGTGATCAACGCCGCGGCGTGGACCGACGTCGACGGCGCCGAGGCCGACGAGGCCGCCGCCACGCTGGTCAACGGCGACGGCGTCGCCCACCTCGCCACGGCGTGCGCGGACACCGGGTCCCGCCTGATCCAGGTCTCCACCGACTACGTCCTCGCCGGCGACGCCGACACCCCGTACGCCGAGGACGCCCCCACCGCCCCCGTCAACGCGTACGGCCGCAGCAAGCTCGCCGGCGAACGGGCCGTCGCCCGGCTGCTGCCCGACACCGGTTACGTCGTGCGTACCGCCTGGCTGTACGGCGCCCACGGCCCGAACTTCGTCTCCACCATGCTCCGGCTCGCCGAGCAGCGGGAGCACCTCGACGTGGTCGACGACCAGCACGGCCAGCCCACCTGGTCGTACGTCCTCGCCGAGCGGCTGGTGGCGCTGGCCGACGCGGCGCTGGCCGGGCTGGCCGTCCCCGGCGTCTACCACGGCACCTGCACCGGCCGCACCACCTGGTACGGGCTCGCGCGGGAGGCCTTCGCGCTGCGTGGGCTGGACCCGGACCGGATCAGACCCACCACCAGCGACCGCTTTCGGCGTCCCGCTCCCCGACCGGCGTACAGTGTGCTATCGCATGGCCGTTGGGCCGCTGCGGGTCTGCCACCTCTGCCGGACTGGCGGGCCACGCTGGGTGCCGCTCTCGCCTCCCCCACCGCTTCGCCCGCCGCCCCGTGGAAGGTCACATGAAACTCACCCTCGTCACTGGCCTGACCGGCCTGATACTCCTGGCCACCATCATCGAGCTGCTGCGCCGCCGGCAGCTGCGCGAGAAGTACGGCATGCTCTGGCTGGGCGTGCTGGTGATCGTGATCCCGCTGTCCCTCTTCCCCCGGCTGCTCGACAACGTCGCCGAACTCCTCGGTGTCGCCTCCGGTGTCAGCCTCGTGCTCTTCCTCGGCATCGTCTTCCTGCTGCTGGTCTGCGTGCACCTCAGCTGGGAGGTCAGTGCCCTGGAGGAGGAGACCCGCACCCTGGCCGAAGACTTCGCCCTGCTCCGCGCCCAGATCGAGGCGGACAAGGCAGCCCGAGACGAACTGGTGTCGACCGATGGTTAACGGCAAGCGCACCCTGATCATCATCCCGGCTCTCAACGAGTCGGGCTCCATCGCCGACGTCGTCGGCGAGGTCCGCGGCGAGCTGCCCGGCGTGGACGTGCTGGTGGTCGACGACGGCTCCACCGACCGCACCGCGGCCGTCGCCGCCGCGGCCGGCGCCCGGGTCGCGAAGCTGCCGTACAACCTGGGAGTCGGCGGCGCGATGCGTCTCGGCTACCGGTACGCCCGCGACCACGACTACGACGTGGCCATCCAGGTGGACGCCGACGGCCAGCACGACCCGCGCTACGTGCCGAAGCTCGTCGACATGCTCGAGGACAACGACCTGATCATCGGCGCCCGGTTCGCCGGTGAGGGTGACTACAGCGTCCGCGGCCCCCGCCGCTGGGCGATGGTCATGCTCTCCGCCGTGCTGTCCCGGGTCGCCCGCACCAAGCTCACCGACACCACGTCCGGTTTCCGGGCGGCCAACCGGCGGGTGATCGAGATGTTCGCCAGCTGGTACCCGGCCGAGTACCTCGGCGACACCGTCGAGACTCTGGTGCACACCGCCCGCCGCGGCTACCGGATCCGGCAGGTGCCGGTGGCCATGCGCAAGCGGATGGCCGGCACCCCCAGCCACTCCCCCGCCAAGGCGATGATCTACCTGGGTCGGGCGTTCGCGGTGCTCACGCTGGCGCTCATCCGCCGGTGATCCGCCGGCTACTGAGCCTGGTCCCGCCCGGCACCGTCGCAGTCGGTGCCGGGCTGGCCCTTCTCGGGCTCGCTTCGTACGTGCACCTGGCCGTGGCCGGGCACAGCCTCACCAAGGCGGACTACTCCTCCCTCTCGGTGCTCTGGACGATCGTGTTCACCCTCGGCATCGGCCTGTTCATGCCCTTCGAGCAGGAGATCGCCCGCGTCGTCGCCGCCCGCCGCAGTCAGGGCCTGCCGCCGGGTCCCGTGCTCGTGCGGGGCGGCGCCCTCGCGGCCGGCGTCCTGCTCGGGCTGGTCGCGCTGATCGTCGTCGCCCGTGGGCCGATCGCCGACCGGCTCTTCGAGGGTGACCGCACGATGGTCACCGTGCTGGTCGGCGCGCTGGCCGCGCTCGCGGTGGCCCACACCACCCGGGGGGTGCTCTCCGGCCTGCAGCTGTTCCCCTGGTACGGCACGCAACTCGCCCTCGACGGCGGGCTGCGGATCGGCCTGGTCCTCCTGCTCGGCCTGACCGGCGTCACCTCCGCCGTGTGGTTCGGCGCCGTGCTCGTCATCGCGCCCCTGATCGGGGTCGCGCTGACCACGCCGCCCGTCCTGCGGGTCCTCGGCGGCGGAACCCCCGTGGCCTGGGCGCCGCTGCTGCGCGGTCTCGGCCTGCTCGTCGTCTCCAGCCTGCTCTCCCAGGTCGTGGTCAACATCGGCGTGATCAACGTCCGGTTGCTCGCCCCGTCCGACGTCGCCACCGCCGGCGCCCTGCTCTCCGCCCTCGTCCTGGTCCGCATCCCGCTGTTCGTCTTCGCCTCACTCCAGGCGTCGCTGCTGCCAGGCCTGGCGACCTCGGCCACCACCGGCGCCCACGCCGCCTTCCACAGCCTGCTGCGCCGGGCGCTCGGCGTGGTCACCGCCCTCGGCCTCACCGGGGCGCTACTCGCCGTCCTGCTGGGCCCCTGGCTGGTACGCACCCTCTTCGACGCCCCGGACGTCCTCGGCCACGACGACTTCGCCTGGCTCGCCGCGGCCACCCTCGCCTACCTGTGGGCGATGGTGCTCGGCCAGGCGCTGCTCGCCCTCGACCGGCACCGCGCACAGGCCGTCGCCTGGTGCGCGGGCGTGGCGGTGCTCGTCGCCGTGACGCTGATCCCGCTCCCGGTCGCCCTGCGCGTCGAGCTCGGCTACGCCAGCGGCTCGCTCGTGGTGGCCGCCGTGATGGCCGTCCTGCTCCGCGGCGCCGTCCGGGTCGCGCCCTCGCCCGCCCCCTCGCGCGACACCGTCGCCGTCGGCCCCTCCGGAGGCAT
This sequence comes from Micromonospora acroterricola, assembly GCF_003172955.1. Lineage (GTDB taxonomy): Bacteria > Actinomycetota > Actinomycetes > Mycobacteriales > Micromonosporaceae > Micromonospora > Micromonospora acroterricola. The sequence goes on from NZ_QGKR01000177.1 coordinate 27,131, forward strand.
TCGATGACCCGACCCCGGGTGAGCGCGGTCATGCTCGCCTACGGCCCGGAGCCCTACCTCGTCACCGCCGCCCAGGCCGTGCTGGCCAGCACCGACGTCGACGTCGAGCTGATCGTGGTCGACAACGGCTGCACCGGGGACGGCATCGACGTCGTCAAGGGCCTCCCCGGGGTACGCGTGGTGCGCCCGGAACAGAACACGGGATACTCCGGCGGTTGCCGCGTCGGCGCGGCCGAGGCCACCGGGGACTGGCTGGCGTTCGTCAACTCCGACGCCGTGGTGGCCCCCGACGCCCTGGCGAAGACCACCGCCGTGGCCGCCGAGCCGGGTGTGGGCGCCGCGATGGCGTCGATCCGGTTGGCCGACACCCCCGAGCTGATCAACACCAGCGGCAACCCGCTGCACTTCACCGGGCTTTCCTGGGCCGGCGGCAACGGTGAGCCGGCCAGCGCGCACGCCGAGCGGCGGGTCGTCCCGTCCCTCAGCGGCTGCTGCTTCGTGATCAGCCGGCGGCTCTGGCAGGAACTCGACGGCTTCGCCGCCGAGTACTTCGCCTACCACGAGGACACCGAGCTCAGCCTCCGGCTGTGGCAGCGTGGCCTGCGCCTGGAGTACGTGCCGGACGCCGTGGTGCGCCACCACTACGAGTTCTCCCGCAACGCCCTGAAGCTCTACCTGGTCGAGCGGAACCGGCTGGTCACCCTGCTCACCGCGTACGAGGGCCGGACCCTCGCCGTCCTCGCCCCGGCGCTGCTCCTGACCGAGCTCGCCATGATCACCGCAGCGATCTTCGGCGGCTGGACCCGCCAGAAGGTCCGGGGTTGGGGCTGGCTCTGGCGCCACCGCGACTGGGTCCGCGACCGCCGCCGGCAGCTGCAGGCCGAGCGCCGGGTGCCCGACGGCGTCATCGCCGAGCTGATGACCGGTCGGGTCACCCCGTCGGGAGTGCCGACCGCACCCGGGTTGGGCGCGTTCAACGTCCTCGCTGGCGGCTACTGGGCCCTGACCAGGCCGCTGCTGCGCCGAGGGTGAGCCCGCCGCTGGTGCCGGGTCCGAGAGGGACGCCGGCACCAGCGCGCGGCTCCGTCAGCGCTCGCCCCCGTCGGCCGGCTTGTCCTCCAGGTCGGCCGACCCCGCCGACGTCGTCGGCTTGTGCGCCTCGCCCGTCGGCACGGTGGGCGCGCCCGGACCGCCCGCCTCCGCCGGCTGCTCGGCGGCCGCGACGTCGCCGTCCAGCAGCGCGGTCAGCGCCGCGCCGGTGATCCGGCGGAACGTACGCCCGACCCGGTGGCGGTCCAGGACCGCCACCTCCAGCTGGTTGGCGGCGATCGTCCGGGCGGCGCCGCCCTCCCCGCCCACGGTGCTCAGGGCCTGCACCGCCACCTTCGCGGCCTCGGCGAGGGACATGTCCGGCCGGTGCTGCGACTTGAGCACACCGGTGATCGCCTCGGCCTGGCCACCCATCGCCATCCGGCCCGGCTCGTCGTTGACCGAGCCGTCGTAGGTGAGCCGGTAGAGCTCGTCATCGTCCGGGGTGGCCCCGACCTCCGCCACGCAGATCTCCACCTCGAACGGCTTCGACTGCTCGGTGAAGATGGCGCCGAGCGTCTGCGCGAACGCGTTCGCCAGCGCCCGGCCGGTGACGTCCCGCCGGTCGTAGCTGAGCCCGTTCAGGTCGGCCATCCGCACGCCGGCACGGCGCAGATTCTCGAACTCGTTGTAACGGCCGACCGCGGCGAAGCCGATCCGGTCGTAGATCTCGCTGACCTTGTGCAGGGCGCTGGAGAGGTTCTCCGCGACGAAGATCACCCCGCCGGAGTAACTGAGGACCACCGCGCTGCGACCCCGGGCGATGCCCTTGCGGGCCAGCTCGGAGCGGTCGCGCATGATCTGTTCGGGCGAGGCGTAGAACTGCATTGCCACGGCGGCGGTTCTCCTTACGGCGCTGTGCTGACGACTGCGGACTGGTGGGGGTGGACGAGGCTCAACCGCCCGGGTTCTCCATCCGGCCGGAGACCACGCCCTCGGCGATCGCCGCCGTCTCGGCGTCGGTCAGCCGGCGGGTGCCCTCGGCGGTCGCGGTCATCACCACCGGGTAGATCCGTCGGGTGAGATCCGGTCCGCCGGTCGCGGTGTCGTCGTCAGCCGCGTCGTAGAGCGCCTCGACCGCGAGCCGGGTCGCGTCGTCGACGGACAGGCCGGCGCGGAAGCGCTTCTTCAGCGCCGACTTCGCGAAGAGCGAGCCGGAGCCGATCGCGTCGTAGCCGGTCTCCTCGTAGGGGCCGCCGGTGACGTCGAAGCTGAAGATCCGGCCAGCCTTCGCCGGGTCGGCGGCGGCCAGGTCGAAGCCGGCGAACAGCGGCACCACCGCGAGCCCCTGCATCGCCGCGCCCAGGTTGCCCCGGATCATCGACGCGAGCCGGTTGGCCTTGCCGTCCAGCGAGAGCATCGCGCCCTCGATCTTCTCGTAGTGCTCCAGCTCCACCTGGAACAGTCGCATCAGCTCGATCCCGATGCCCGCGGTGCCCGCGATGCCGACCAGCGAGTACGCGTCGGCCGGGTGCACCTTCTCGATGTCGCGCTGGGCGATCAGGTTGCCCATGGTGGCCCGCCGGTCGCCGGCCATCACCACGCCGCCGGCGGCCGAGATGGCCACGATGGTGGTCGCGTGCGGCGCCAGGTCGGCGGCCATGCCCGGCGGCAGCGGCCGTCGACCGGGCAGCATCTCGGGCGCCACCCGGCTCAGGAACGTGGTGAAGGAGGACGTCCCCGCGTTGGTGAACACATCTGGTAGACGCCCGGATGGATCAAAGCCCGCTGCCACGTGGTTCCTCTCAGGTACGTGATCGCCCTGGCCAGCCTCATGGGACTGTCACGGAACTGGCCAAGACCACCGTTGCAGTTGAAGCAGAGTATCCCGCGCACCCATCCGGTGCGATGATCGTGGTCCAGATGTTGCGGGTCCGCGCCGCCGCAGATCGCGCAGACGCCGCCCTGCTCGGCCAGGAGCTCGTCAAACTCCTTCTGCCCGACGCCGTAGCGCCGCCGCAGGTGGTACTCGCGGCTACCGCCGTACAGGCGCTGCCTGACTTCCTTGGTGCGGCTGTTGTGGCACGGCTTGCAATACGTGGCGTAGCCCGTTCTGTCGGCGCGGTTGCGGGGGAATTCGGCCACGGGCCTGACAGTTCCACAGTCGGCACAGAAGCGGTGCCCTTCCGGAACTTCCCGGACGGGCTTCACCTCTCGTCCGTGCCTCTCCTTCACCCGCTTGGCGTAGCTGGCCTTGGAGCGCTCGTTGAAGCAGAGCTTGCAATAACTGCCCCGACCGCTGGGACGTTTGCTGTTCGCACAGAACTCGTCCAAGGGCTTCCACTCGCCGCAGTCGCGGCAACGGCGTCGGCCGTCTTCATCGTCCAAAGGGAGCGGCATGTCCGTTTTGCCCCGCTATGCTCACTCTCCTCCTTTTTGTACGTAACCTCGGACAAATTCCTCGGCGTTCTCCTCGAGGACCGAGTCGATCTCGTCGAGCAGGTCGTCGACGTCCTCGGTGATCTCGGCGTGCCGCTCGGCCACCTCGGGGTTGGCCTCGGTGGTGACGTCCTCGATCTCCTCGCCCTGCCGGGACTTGCCGGACTGCGACTGACCGCCGCTGTCACGAGTGGCCATTGCTGCCTCCTCCAGATCGCCTGGCATGAAATCTACCCCGCGGAGGCGACAGGAAGCCCCCGCGTCAGCCGTGTTCGGGTCGCACCGACCCCGACGGCGACCAGTACGGGCGCGCGCGCAGGAACGTGCCGCGACCGTCAGCTTCGGTGGGCGGGCGCGTCGGCCGCGACCGGAACCGGTTCGGCCACCGGCGCGCGTTCCGGCTCGCGCTGTCGTGGCTGCTCCACCGCACCGCCGCTGGGCGGAGCCGAGCGGCGGAGGCGGGGGGTCCAGTCCTTGAACCGCAGCGCGGGCTTCTCCACCAGGTGCCAGGACAGGAACGCCAGCACGACGGTGAACACCATGACCACCGCGAAGTAGCCGACGAAACCCCAGGCCGCCGCTCCCAGCCAGGCCAGCGTCTGCTGCACCACGAAGGAATAGATGTAGATGCCGTACGAGTAGTCGTTCTTCTGGCCCACCGAGTGCAACAGCCGCGGCAGCCGCACCGCCAGGTAGAGGATGGCGTACTCGTAGGCGAGCAGCGCCGGGCCGAACAGGTGGCCCTCCAGGGTCTGCCAGCCGGTCAGAATGAGGGCGGCAATCCCGAGGACGTCGTTGATGGGCAGCTTGTCGCTGTAGAGGTCGGCGACCGCACCCACCAGGAACATGAAGCCGAATCGCAGGAACCAGATCTTGCTGAGCCCGCCGAGCAGCGGAAGCGGGCCGAGGGAGCCGCTGGTGAAGTACGTCGACCCGCCGAAGCGCAGCGTCTCGTACTGGTTCCAACAGAGGAGGCCGAAGACGAGCACCGCGGCGACGAGCACCAGCCAGCGGGCGCGGCGCAGCACGGCCACCACGGCGAGGGCCGCCACGATCAGGTAGCAGAAGATCTCGTAGCTGAGGGTCCAGAGCGAGCCGTCGAGGACGCTGCGACGCGTCTGGTCGCCGTACGGCGTGTCCCGGAAGACATCCACGATCCCCTGCTGGCGGTAACCGCCCCACCAGTTGGCCTGCAGGAAGTTGACCACGCCGGCCGGGTGGCGCCACAGGCCGTCCAGGTGACCGCGTTCGGCGTACCAGACGGCCGGAGCCACCACGAGACCGATGAACAGCAGGCACACCCAGAGGCCGGGCCAGATCCGCAGGGCGCGGTGCCACAGGTAGCGGGGCAGGGAGCTGCGCCGGGCACTGCGGGTGATGAGGAACCCGGAGATGCCGAAGAATCCCGCCACCCCCAGGCCCGCCACGTCCACCACCTCGGTCAGCGGCCGGGCGTAGCCGATCACCGCGGTGTGCGCGAGGACGACGGCGACGGCGAAGCAGAGCCGCAGGAAACCGAAACTGTTGGCACGACCGGCGTACGCGTTCGACAGCGGAACAGCCGTCACCGCACGCCGGGCGACCTGCCGGGCAGAGGGGAGCATCGGATCACCGTGTGGGTCGAGGAATCGGGGGACGGCCTAGCATGCCACAGGGTGATCCGCAGCGGGCGCACCGGCGCTCAGCGGCCGGTCAGCGTCTCCAGGAGGTCCTTGGCGCTGGCGCAGCGGTCGAACAGCGCCCCGACGTGCGCCCGGGTGCCCCGTTCCGGCTCCATCATCGGCACCCGGACCAGCGACTCCCGGCCCACGTCGAAGATCACCGAATCCCAGCTCGCCGCGACCACCTCGGAGGCGTACTGGGCCAGGCAGCGGCCGCGGAAGTAGGCCCGGGTGTCCTCGGGCGGCTCGGTCATCGCGGTGCGCGTCTCCTCGTCGGTGAGGAGGGTCTTCATCGCGCCGCGGGAGACGAGCCGGTGGTAGAGGCCCTTCTCCGGCCGGACGTCGGAGTACTGCAGGTCGACGAGCTGGAGCTTGTGGGCGCCCCAGCCCAGCTTCTCCCGCTCGCGGTAGCCCTCCAGCAGCCGCAGCTTCGCCACCCAGTCCAGCTCGTCGGCGCAGAGCATCGGGTCGCGGCCCAGCCGGTCCAGCACGCTCTCCCAGCGGTCGAGCACGTCGGCGGTCTGGTCGTCCACGTCCGTGCCGTAGCGGTCGTCGACAAAGGACCGGACGCGCTCGAAGTAGGCCCACTGCAGGTCGAGTGCGGTCAGCCGGCGGCCGTCGCGCAGCCGCATCCGGTGGGACAGGGACGGGTCGTGGCTGACCGCGCGCAGCTCGCTGACCGGGTCGGCGATGCCGAGGTCGCCGCTCAGCGCCTTCTCCTCGATCATGCTGAGGATCAGCGCGGTGGTGCCGACCTTGAGGTAGGTGGAGATCTCCGAGAGGTTGGCGTCACCGATGATCACGTGCAGCCGGCGGTACTTGTCGGCGTCGGCGTGCGGCTCGTCCCTGGTGTTGATGATGGGCCGCTTGAGGGTGGTCTCCAGGCCAACCTCGACCTCGAAGAAGTCCGCCCGCTGGGAGATCTGGAAGCCGCTCTGGCCGCCGTCCTGGCCGATGCCGACGCGGCCGGCGCCGCAGACGATCTGGCGGGTGACGAAGAAGGGCGTCAGGTACGCCACGATGTCGGCGAACGGGGTCTGCCGACGCATCAGGTAGTTCTCGTGCGCGCCGTAGCTGGCGCCCTTGTTGTCGGTGTTGTTCTTGTAGAGGTGGATCGGCTGGCTGCCGGGAATGGTGGCGGCGCGGCGGGACGCCTCGGCCATCACCCGCTCGCCGGCCTTGTCCCAGCGCACCACGTCGCGCGGGTTGGTCACCTCGGGCGTGGAGAACTCCGGGTGGGCGTGGTCGACGTAGAGCCGGGCCCCGTTGGTGAGTATCACGTTGGCGAGCCCGAGGTCCTCGTCGGCGAGGGCCTCGGCGGGGTCGTAGGCGGCCCCGGAGTAGGTGAAGCCGCGTGCGTCGCGCAGCGGCGACTCCTCCTCGTAGTCCCAGCGGGCCCGGCCGCCCCGGTTGAGCTCCGGTCGGGCCCCGTAGGCGTTGACCACCTGGGAGGAGGTGACCATCGGGTTGGCTCCGGCCTGGCCGGGCACGGAGATGCCGTACTCGATCTCGGTGCCCATGATCCGTCTTACGCTCATCGACCTACCCGCTTCGCTCGCCCGACCCGGTCCCCCGTCAGGTCGAGCGTAGTCCGCCCTCGGTGCCTACACCCCGTAGGCGGGAGCCGGCGGGCCGCAACAGTTCGGCGGGAGGGTCGGTCGGGGTGGACGCCTCGGCCGTTCCCAGCGGCGCCGGCTCGTTGCCGGCCACGGGGCGGGCGGTCCAGACGAGCCAGCCGAACAGGACCAGCCCCAGGATGGCGGACAGCAGCGGGACCACCGAGCCGACCACCGGGTGCCAGTCGCCGGCGAGCGGGTTGAGGCTGCTCAGCCCGAGGTTGGCGGGTAGACCGTTCTGCCAGCGAACCATCGTGTACGCGAGGCAGAACAGGTGGATCGGCAGGAGCACCAGCACGGCGAGTCGGCTGAACGAGCGGGCCCGGGCTATCTCGAAGCCGCGTTGTTCCGCGGCCCACGCGGCGTAGAGCAGAACGCCGACCAGCATGGGCAGCATGTAGCGGCCCTGCGTGACGAAGCCGCTCTCGTTGACCAGGGCGACCTGCATGACGGACGGCACCAGCACGCCGCCGCCGAGCAGCACCAGGAGCCGCCACCGGTCCAGGGTGCTGCCCCAGACGACGCCGAGGACCAGCAGGGCGCCGGCGACGAGCTGCCAGATCACGTACGGCGGGGCGGGCATCCGGGTGTCGAGCCAGGAGGTGACCCCGACGATCTGGTCGAGGTACCCGCGCCACCGGTCCGCCTCGCGCAGCGCCGCCTGCCCGGCGGTGAACCGTTCAGCGGACGAGTAGTCACCGAGGTCCGAGGTCTGCTGGCGCACGCTCCAGCCGAGGACGGCGAGGGTGGCCAGGACGATGACGGCCGCCCAGATCCGTACCGCCCGGTCCCGCAGCAGGCCGACGAGGTTGCTGCGCCGCAGCGGGAAGGCGAACGCGACGAAGGCGGTCGCCAGCCAGAGCGGGCCGGTCTGGCGCAGGATGGCCAGGAGCAGCCCGCTGATCCCGACGAGCAGGATGAGGCCGCGCCGCGGGCCGGGTGGGCCGATCATCAGCGGGATGACCGCGCTGAAGAAGGCCACGCCGGCGGCGATCTCCAGGCCGTTCGGGTTGACCGCGCTGGCCATGTGCACGGCCATCGGGGTGGTGACCACGACCAGCGCGCCCATCATCAGGCCGCTGCGCGACCGGTTGCGGATCACGACGTACGCGCCGGCGAGCAGCGCCGCGCAGCACAGCGCGCTGATCATCCGGGCGAGCAGGACACCGGACCAGCCGGGCCAGAGCACCGTCGGCGCGCCGACCAGGGCGTAGTAGGCGGGGAAGTAGCGGCCCGCGCCGGTGCCGGCCCGGGTCGGCGTACGGTCGCTGCCCGGCGGTTGCGCGCACGCCGCCGACACCTCCTTCTTGAACTGCCAGCACTGGTCGCGGACGAGGCCGCCGGGAACGGTCTGGAAGGCGCCGGTGCCCTTCTTCGCGGCGTCCGGCGGGGGCGCGATCTGCCCGGCGGCGACGCCGGCCGCCCGGACGATGTGCTCCCGTTCGTCGGGGGTGCCGTCGTACGGGGCGGCCATCGACCACCCGAAGATGATCAGGAAGAACGCGACGAAGGCGAGTGCCCAGTGCTTGCGGGCGAGTCTGCGACGGGGCGCCGGGCTCCCGCCGTCGGCCGGTGGCGTCACACTTCCGGGTTCAGGCACGTCAACCTCGCGGCTCGCGCGGGCAGGCCCCGCTGGGTGGATGGACAGACGATAGACTCCGTCGTCGTCCTCACCGCTCCGGGTCCCCCCTTGGAGATCTTCTTGCTGTCACCTGTTGCCGACTCCGTCCGCCATCTGTCCCGTCACAGTGCTGTGCGGTTCCTGGTCGTCGGAGGCCTGAGCGTCGCCGTGGACACCGGCTCGCTGTTCGTCTACCACGGTGTTCTCAAGATCGTGCTTCCGGTCGCAGCCGGCCTGTCGTTCCTGACCTCGTTCTGGGTCAACTTCGGGCTCAACCGGGCGTGGTCGTTCGGCTCGTCCGCTCAGATGGTGCCGCAGGTCGGGCGGTACTTCGCGCTGGTCCTGGCGAACCTGACCGCCAACGTGGTGCTGGTCTCCGCGCTGACCTGGGCCGGCACCCCGTACTTGCTGGCCAAGCTGCTGGTGACGGCGTCGTTGTCGGCGGTGAACTACCTGGTGTCGAAGCGGTGGATCTTCGCCTGACCGGTCCCCGACCCGTACGCAGACAGCGGGGGTGTCCGCCGGATGGCGAACACCCCCGCTGCTGCGATCAGAGGTACTGGCCGGTGTTGCTGGCGGTCTCGATGGACCGGCCGGCCTCGGCGCCCTTGCCGCCGGAGACGAGCGTGCGGATGTAGACGATCCGCTCGCCCTTCTTGCCGGAGATGCGGGCCCAGTCGTCGGGGTTGGTGGTGTTGGGCAGGTCCTCGTTCTCGCGGAACTCGTCGACGCAGGCGTCGAGCAGGTGCTGCAGACGCAGCCCCTTGCGGCCGGAGGTGAGGAACTCCTTGATGGCCATCTTCTTGCTCCGGTCGACGATGTTCTGGATCATCGCGCCGGAGTTGAAGTCCTTGAAGTAGAGGACTTCCTTGTCACCGTTGGCGTAGGTGACCTCGAGGAAGCGGTTCTCCTCGGTCTCCGAGTACATCCGCAGCACCACGGCGTCGATCATCGCCGCGACGGTGGCCTGGGCGTCGGCACCGTGCTCGGCGAGGTCGTCCGGGTGCAGCGGCAGCCCGGAGAGGATGTACTTGGAGAAGATGTCCTTCGCCGCCTCGGCGTCCGGCCGCTCGATTTTGATCTTCACGTCGAGCCGACCGGGGCGCAGGATCGCCGGGTCGATCATGTCTTCCCGGTTGGAGGCGCCTATGACGATGACGTTCTCCAGCCCCTCCACGCCGTCGATCTCGCTGAGCAGCTGCGGGACGATGGTGTTCTCCACGTCGGAGGAGACACCGGAGCCACGGGTCCGGAAGATCGAGTCCATCTCGTCGAAGAACACGATCACCGGGGTGCCCTCGCCGGCCTTCTCCCGCGCCCGCTGGAAGATCAGCCGGATGTGCCGCTCGGTCTCGCCGACGTACTTGTTGAGCAGCTCCGGGCCCTTGATGTTGAGGAAGAAGCTGGTGTGCTTCTCCTTGCCCTGCCGCTCGGCGATCTTCTTGGCCAGCGAGTTGGCCACCGCCTTGGCGATCAGCGTCTTGCCACAGCCGGGCGGGCCGTAGAGCAGGATGCCCTTGGGCGGGCGGAGCTGGTGCTCACGGAACAGGTCCGCGTGCAGGAAGGGCAGCTCCACCGCGTCGCGGATCTGCTCGATCTGCGCCTGGAGGCCACCGATGTCGGTGTAGTCGACATCCGGCACCTCCTCCAGGACCAGCTCCTCGACCTCGCTCTTCGGGATCCGCTCGTACGCGTACGCCGAGCGGGGCTCGATCATGAGCGAGTCGCCGGCCCGGATCGCCGAGCCGATGAGCGTCTCGGCGAGGTGCACGATGCGCTCCTCGTCGGAGTGGGAGACCACCAGCGCCCGGTCACCCGGCCCGCCACCCGGCCCCTCCAGGATCTCCTTGAGCATCACCACCTCGCCGACCCGCTCGTAGCCGAACGCGTCAACGATGTTGAGCGCGTCGTTGAGCAGGACCTCCTGGCCACGGCGCAGCTCGGCCACGTCCAGCGAGGGCGAGACGGCGACCCGTAGCTTGCGGCCGCCGGTGAAGACATCCACCGTGCCGTCGTCGTGCTTCGCCAGGAAGACGCCGTAGCCACTCGGCGGTTGCGCGAGGCGGTCGATCTCCTCCTTGAGCGTCACGATCTGCGTGCGAGCCTCCTTGAGGGTGCTCACCAGCCGGTCGTTGTTCTCGGTCAGCCGCGCCAACTGTGCCTGGGTGGCCGCCAGCCGCTCTTCGAGCTGCCGGACGTGTCGGGGGCTTTCGGTCAACTTGCGCCGCACCAGGGCGAGTTCCTCTTGAAGAAACGCGACCTGCGTGGAGAGATCGTGGGCTTCCTTCTCCCACCGTGCGGCGCGCGAGTCCGCGTCGTCGCTGCGTGCCACGTCCCACCTCCCCGGGGGGCTTGAACGTTCTGCCCTAACACTAGCCGCTATGAGGCCGATTCGGTCCCACGCAACACCCTCGTCACCGAACCTTGATCGCCAAGGGTGGCCTGGCGGGCCGGTACCGGCGTTCGGGTACCGTCGGACCGTGGGACGGGAGAACATGGGGGGTGCACCAATGGCCGAGGTCGCGACCGACCAGTTGCAGGTCTGGGTGGACCAGGATCTCTGCACGGGCGACGGGCTCTGCGTGCAGTACGCGCCGGAGGTGTTCGAGTTCGACATCGACGGCCTGGCCTACGTCAAGGGCGCCGACGGTGAGCTGCGGATGGCGCCGGGCAGCCGGGTCGACGTGCCCGAGCACCTGCGGCTCGAAGTGATCGACTCCGCGAAGGAGTGCCCGGGCGACTGCATCCACGTGGTGCGCGGCGACGGCGTCGAGGTCGCCGGCCCGGACGCGGAGGACTGAGCCGCCCCGTCGGGGCCGGCGTCCGCGCGAGCAGCGCGCCACCGGCCCCCACGGGGTACGGCTGTCAGAGCATCGGGCGGCCGACCACCGAGGCGACCAGCCGGGCGAACTCCTCCAACCGGGCGATCTGCCCGGCCCCGCCGTCGTCGAGGGTCTTGCCGAAGCGCAGCGCGTCGTGCCGGGGCGTGCCCGCCAACTCCTCGCTCGGCGGGGCCTCGTCCAGCGACGTGAGCAGCAGATACACGTCGATGCTGTCGACCTTGATCTCGCCGCTGTCGGTGCGGTTGAGCCGCCGCCGGCAGCCGACCTCGGTGACGGTGGAGACCGGCACCACCCGCAGCGACGAGGTCATCGACCCCGGTGGGCCCTCCTGCGGCGGCACGTCCTCGCCGTGCCAGAGGATCAGGCGGCTGCCGTCGCAGACCACGACCTCCTGCCAGACGCCGTTGACCTCGTTGACGAAGCGTTCGAGAGTGAAGCCGAGCACCGACGCGCCGCGCAGCACCCCGCCGAGCGCCTCCAGGGCCACGTCCGGGTCGCGCAGGTAGGCGCGCGCCGCCGACTCCAGGTCCTGGTAGGGCGACCAGTCGGGAAACACCGCGGGAAGGTCACCGCCGCCATAGCCCGGTCGGCTCATGCCGCCGCCTCCCCCCGCTCGGCGACGCCGGCGCCCAGCTCGATGGTCACGGCCTGTCCATCTCCCCCGTCGTGTCGGGCTCCACACCCGCGGCCTGGGCGGCGGCCGCCTGCCGGGCCGCCTCCGCCTCCCGCAGGTCCTGCCGGCGCTGCGCGTACGCCTCGGTGCCCTTGCTGGGCTTGCGCCGGCGGGGCGGCGCGGTGACGCCGGGGGCCAGCTTGCGCGCGGAGACCAGGAACGCCGTGTGCGCGATCATCCGGTGGTCCGGTCGGACGGCGAGGCCCTCGGCGTGCCAGTCGCGCACCAGCGACTCCCAGGCGCGCGGCTCGGTCCAGCCGCCGCGCTCGCGCAGCGCCTCCACCAGCTCGGAGAGCTGGGGCGTGGTGGCCACGTAGCCGATGAAGACGCCACCGGGCACCAGCGCCCGCTCGACCATGTCGAGGGTCTCCCAGGGGGTGAGCATGTCCAGGATGATCCGGTCGAAGCCGGTCTCCTGGCACTGGGCGACGTCGCCGACGTGCAGGTTCCAGGCCGGGTGCGGCCCGTTGAAGAACGCCTCGACGTTGCGCCGGGCGATCTGGGCGAAGTCGTCGCGCAGCTCGAACGAGTGCAGCTCCCCCTCGGTGCCGACCGCGCGCAGCAGCGAGCAGCTGAGCGCGCCGGAGCCGGCGCCGGCCTCGAGGACCTTCGCGCCGGGGAAGATGTCGCCCATCGCGACGATCTGCGCCGAGTCCTTCGGGTAGATGACCTGCGCGCCACGCGGCATGGACAGCACGTAGTCCGACAGCAGCGGCCGTAGCGCGAGGAACGCCGTACCGCCGCCGGAGGTGGTCACCACGCTGCCGTCGGGCAGCCCGATCAGCGCGTCGTGCGCCAGGATGCCGCGGTGGGTGTGGAACTCCTTGCCGTGCTCCAGCGTCACGGTGTGCATCCGCCCCTTGGGGTCGGTCAGCTGCACCCGGTCGCCGGGCCGGAACGGGCCGCGGTGCACGGGTGTCAGTGCCGGGGTGGCGGCGTCGGCCGGGACGGTGGAGGGAGTTGCGGTCACGATGTCATCTTCCGGTCGGGTTCGAGGAGCTGGGCGAGGTCCGCGATGTGCAGAATGCCGACGACATCTTCGCCTGCCGTCACCACGTACTGCGCGCCCGGGTGGGTCTGCACGGCCTCCATCACCCGCTCCCCGTCCAGCCCGACCGGCAGCGCGGGGAGCGTGCCCAGCGACCGGGCGACGGCGTCCACCGCCAGCCACGGACGGCGCTCGGCGGGCACCGCCTCGGCGGCGGTCGGGTCGACCAGCGCGACCGGCCGGCCGGTGGAGTCGGTGACCAGCAGCGCGGCGGCGGGCTGCCCCGCCTCGGCGCGCCGGCGTTGGGCCTCGGACAGCGGCGTGCCGGTGGTCACCGGCCAGACCGGCCGGGCCAGCCGGGACAGGTCGATCAGCGGGAACCGGCGGCTGACCCGGGCGGCCCGGATCGACTGCCCGGCCCCGCGCCAGAGGGTGACGGCGACCAGCAGCATCAGCGGCAGCGCCAGCGGCGCCAGGTAGTCGGTCAGGGTGAGCAGCAGGACCAGGGCGGCCGTGCCGACGGCGACCACGCGCCCCGCCCAGCCGGCGACCTCGGTGCCGCGGTGCCGGTCGCGGGTCAGCCCCCACACTGCGGCGCGCAGCGCCCGGCCGCCGTCCAGCGGCAGGCCGGGCAGGATGTTGAACAGCGCGACGATGACGTTGCTCACCGCGAGCTGGAAGGCGAGCTGGTGGGCCACGGTCCCCTCGGGCAGGGCCAGCGTGGCGGCCACCGCGAGGACGCCGAGCACCGCGGAGACCGCCGGGCCGGCCAGCGAGACCAGCAGGTCGATCCGGGGTGACGGGGCGTCGCGGTCCATCTCGGTGTAGCCGCCGAGCAGTTCCAGGGTGATCCCGCGCACACCGATGCCGTACCGACGGGCGGTGAGCGCGTGACCCAGCTCGTGCAGCAGCACCGAACCGAGCAGCGACACCACGAACCCGAAGCCGATCAGATAGCCGCTGACCTGCGGCAGCTCCAGTTGCCGGCGGGCGAACTCGGCGTACAGCACCGCCACCAGCAGAGCGAGCAGGAGCATCGAGCCGTTGAGGTGCAGCGGCACCCCGAACACCCGGCCCACGCTGAGGCCGGCGCGCCGGTCGGGTGGGCGGGGCGGCCGGGATGTCTGCTCCATCGGGACGATGCTACGGACCGCCGGCGCCCGGGGCGGCCGGCGGGCGGTGTCACACCGGTGCCCTAACCTTTGCGGACATGACGGCGGAACCGGTCACCACCCACCACTCCCCCTCCCCGGCGCAGACACCGCCGACGGTGCGGGCCTCGCTGTCCCCGTCGCGGGCGGCGGATTTCAAGACCTGCCCGCTGCTCTACCGCTTCCGCAGCATCGACCGGCTGCCCGAGCGGACCACCATCGAGCAGGCCCGGGGCACCCTGGTGCACGCGGTGCTCGAGCGGCTCTTCGACCTGCCCGCGCAGGGCCGCACGCCGGCCGCGGCCGGCGACCTGGTGGCACCCCAGTGGGACCGGCTGGTCACCGAGCAGCCGGATCTGGCCGCGATCTTCGTCGACGCGGAGCCGGCCGGCCCGGTGGAGTTCCTGCGGTCCGCCGCCGGGCTGCTGGAGGGCTACTTCGCGGTGGAGGATCCGACCCGGCTGGAGCCGGCCGAGCGCGAGAGCCTGATCTCCGCGGTCGTCGACGACGAGCTGCTGATCCGGGGCTACCTCGACCGCCTCGACGTGGCCCCGGACGGCGCGCTGCGGGTGGTCGACTACAAGACCGGCGGCGCGCCGCGGGAGGCGTTCGAGGCGCGGGCGCTGTTCCAGCTGAAGTTCTACGCGTTGGTGCTGTGGCGCACCCGGGGCGTGGTGCCCAGGGTGCTGCGGCTGCTCTACCTGCGCGACGCCGAGGTGTTGGACTACACGCCCGACGCCGACGAGCTGGTCCGCTTCGAGCGCACGGTGGTGGCGCTGTGGCGGGCGATCGAGCAGGCGACCGCCCGGCAGGATTTCCGGCCCCGGCCCAGCCGGCTCTGCGACTGGTGCAGCCACCAGGCGCTGTGCCCCAGCTTCGGCGGCACCCCGCCGCCGTTCCCGGTCGGGCTGGCCGGCGCCGATCCCCTGCGCGACGCCCGGTCCACGCCGGTGGCGCCGGGCGTCGACGACTGACTCCGGTCCAGGCGACCACTCCGGGCGGCCGGCCGGGCACGCCGTGTCGGGCCGGTCACCGCGCGACCTGACCGCTTTCGCTGCCGCTTCCCCACCCCCGAAGGCCGGGAATCCGACCGTTGCGGCGCCGCGCCGGGCGGGACGCGGCGGCGGGCCGACCTCTACGGTGGTCCGCGACGCGGCGGCCCGCGTACGCGAGGATGGCCGGTGCGGCAGCACGGCGTCGGCGCGGGACAGGGAGGCGAGATGACGGATCGGGTGGCCTCGGCGCGGCCGGTGCGGATCCTGCTCGCCGACGACCAACCGCTGCTGCGCACCGGCTTCCGGATGGTGCTGGGCGCCGAGAACGACCTGGACGTGGTGGCGGAGGCCGGCGACGGCCTGGAGGCGGTGGACCTGTCGCGCCGGCTGCTGCCCGACGTGGTGCTGATGGACATCCGGATGCCACGGATGGACGGGGTGGCCGCGACCCGGGCGATCGTCGACGCCCGGCTGCCGGTGCGGGTGCTGGTGCTGACGACGTTCGACCTCGACGAGTACGTGGTGGGCGCGCTGCGCGCCGGCGCGAGCGGGTTCCTGGCCAAGGACGTCCCGGCCGAGGAGCTGATCGCGGCGATCCGCACGGTGGCCGGCGGCGACGCGGTGGTGGCGCCCCGGATCCTGCGGCGACTGCTGGACCGCTTCGCCGACCTGCTGCCCGACCCGGCCGCGACGCCGTCGGCCGCGCTCAGCACGCTCACCGACCGGGAGCGCGAGGTGCTGGTGCAGGTGGCCCGAGGGTTGTCCAACGCCGAGATCGCGGCGGTGCTGTCGGTCAGCGAGACCACCATCAAGACCCACGTCGGGCACGTGCTGACGAAGCTGCGGCTGCGCGACCGGGTGCAGGCGGTGGTGCTGGCGTACGAGTCGGGGCTGGTGCGTCCCCGGGCGTAGCACGTCCCCACCGGCTACCCCCTCCGGCGTACCCACAGATCCCTCCGTGGGGGGACGGCCCGGTTGCCGCGCTCACCTACCGTGACCGCAGACGGCTCGGCGCGGTTGACCCTCTCGTGGGGTCAGCTTCTAGCGTCGGGCTCCGCAGGCGTTCCGCGGGCCGGGAAACACGGTGGATCGGCCGTCGGGTCAGGGGCAACCCTGAGCCGGCATGGGGGTGCACCCGCAGCGTGAAATCCGCGCCGGGTCCCCCCGTGGGCGGACGGGGTGGGCGCGAGCAGCGCCGATGATGGAACAGTCGCGCCGGACCAGCGGGGGCGGCGCGTATTGGCAGAGACGGAAGAGGTAGATGACGTGACCGCGACGGTAGGCCAGCAGGCGCAGGCCGCGGCCCGGGCGAACGACGTGTGGAAGGTGTACGGCAGCGGCGAGGCGCAGGTCATCGCGCTACGGGGGGTAAGCGCGGAGTTCGAACGCGGCCGGTTCACCGCGATCATGGGCCCGTCGGGTTCCGGCAAGTCGACGCTGATGCACTGCCTCGCCGGCCTGGACTCGGTGACCCGGGGGACGGTGGCGATCGGTGAGACGACGGTCACCCGGCTGGGCGACTCCGGGTTGACGAAGCTGCGCCGGGACAAGGTGGGCTTCATCTTCCAGCAGTTCAACCTGCTGCCGACGCTGACGGCCAAGGAGAACATCCTGCTGCCGCTGTCGATCGCCGGGCGCAAGCCCGACCCGGCCTGGTACGACACGGTGATCGACACGGTCGGCCTGCGGGACCGGCTGGACCACCGGCCGGCGCAGCTGTCCGGCGGTCAGCAGCAGCGGGTGGCGTGCGCGCGGGCGCTGGTCTCCCGCCCCGAGGTGATCTTCGCCGACGAGCCGACGGGCAACCTCGACTCCCGCTCCGGCGCGGAGGTGCTCAACTTCCTGCGCAACTCGGTCCGCGAGCACGGCCAGACCATCGTGATGGTGACCCACGACCCGACCGCCGCCGCGTACGCCGACCGGGTGGTCTTCCTGGCCGACGGGGAGATCGTCTCGGAGCTGATCGAGCCGACCGCCGAGACGGTGCTGGACACCATGAAGAAGCTGGACACTCCGGCCGAGGTGGGCAACTGATGTTCCGGGCGACACTGAAGAGTCTGCTGGCCCGCAAGGTCCGGCTGATCCTGTCCGGCCTGGCGGTGGTGCTCGGAGTGATGTTCGTCTCCGGCGCGTTCGTGCTCACCGACACGCTCGGCCGCTCCTTCGACTCGGTCTTCGCCGACGGCTTCTCCGAGATCGACGTGAACGTCGCGGCGAAGCCGAAGGTGGAGGTCAGCGAGGTCGAGGGCGAGCAGACCGCCACCCCGCTGCCCGCCGCCGTGGTGGACCGGGTGAAGCAGGTGCCGGGGGTCGCCTCGGCGACCGGCATCGTCAACGCCGACGGCGCCCGCGTGATCGGCAGCAACGGCAAGGTCGTCACGTCGTTCGGTCCGCCGCAGTTGGGCGAGAACTGGACCGGCGAGAGCGAGCTGCTGCAGCTGCGCGAGGGGCGCGGGCCGCAGGCCGACGACGAGATCGTCATCAACAAGTCGCTGGCCACGGCCGCGAAGGTGCAGGTCGGTCAGAAGGTCGGCGTGCTCACCGCGTTCGAGTCGAAGAAGCGGGACTTCACCCTGGTCGGCATCCTCGGTTACAGCGGTGACCGGGACTCGATCGGCGGCCTCAACGAGGTCTTCTTCACCACGCCGGTGGCGCAGCGGCTGATGCTCGGCGCTCCGGACTCGTTCAGCAGCATCACCGTGCGCGCCGCCGACGGCGTCCCCGACGAGACGCTGCGCGACGACGTGGCCCGCACCCTGGGCGCGGGGTACGAGGTGAAGACCGGCGAGCAGGTGGCCGCGGACGCGTCGGCGAGCCTGAAGGAGGGCCTGTCCTTCTTCAACAAGATCCTGCTCGGCTTCGCCGCGGTGGCGCTGCTGGTGGGCACGTTCCTGATCCTCAACACGTTCTCGATCATCGTGGCGCAGCGCACCCGGGAGCTGGCCCTGATGCGGGCCATCGGGGCCAGCGGTCGGCAGATCATCGGTTCGGTGGTGCTGGAGGCGATCGCGGTCGGGCTGATCGCCTCGGTGCTCGGCCTGGCGGCCGGCATCGGGATCGGCGCGCTGCTGGCGTTCCTGTTCGGCAAGCTGGCGGGTGGGCTGACCCTGGCCGGCGTGGGCGTGCCGGCGGCGGCGGTGATCGGTTCGTTCGCGGTCGGTCTGTTGATCACCGTGGTGGCGGCGCTGCTGCCAGCGCTGCGGGCGTCCCGGATCCCGCCGATCGCGGCCATGCAGGACGTGGCCACCCCGGACCGGCCGCTGACCAAGATCACCGTGGCCGGGTCGCTGGTCACCGGCATCGGCGTCGTGCTGCTCTTCCTCGGGCTCAGCGGCAACGCCAGTGGGCAGACCCTGCCCACCATCCTGGGTGGGGTGCTGTTCGCCTTCATCGGGGTGGCGCTGCTGACCCCGCTGATCAGCCGGCCGGTGGTGAGCCTGCTCGGCGCGATCTTCTCCTGGTCGGTGCCGGGCAAGCTGGGCCGCCTGAACTCCGGGCGCAACCCGCGCCGCACCGCGATCACCGCGGCGGCGCTGATGGTCGGCATCGCGCTGGTCACCGGCGTCACGGTGATCCTCGACTCGGCCAAGGGCAGCATCAGCGCCCTCGCCGAGGACACCATCAAGGCCGAGCTGGTGATCTCCGGCGTGCAGGGCGGTCCACGGCCGCCGAGCTTCGACCCGTCGGTGCTGGACCGGGCCAAGGCCCTGCCCGGCGTGCAGATGGTCGACGGCGAGTACGGCGACATGGCGAAGCTCGACGGCGAGAGCACCTGGGTCGCGGCGAGCAGTGACATCGCGTCGCTGCGGCAGATCTTCGGCGCGAAGCCGACGGCCGGCGACATCGACCGGCTCTCGCCGACCGAGATGCTGGCCAGCTCGGACACCGCCACCTCCCGTGGCTGGTCGGTGGGCTCGACGGTGAACGTGCAGCTGACCCGCGGCGAGGCACGCACGTACACGGTCAGCGGCATCTACGAGTCGTCCCAGCTGACGAACCCGGTGACGCTGCCGGCGGCGGCGGCGAAGGACTTCGCCATACCGCAGCCCATCCAGGGCTTCATCCAGCTGGCCCCTGGCACCCGGGTCGCCGACGTGCAGCCGCAGGTGGAGACGCTGCTCGCGGACAGCCCCGAGGTGTCGGTGGCCGACCGGGAGGCGTTCATCAACCAGCAGACCAGTCAGCTCGACGGACTGCTCACGATGATCCAGATCCTGCTGGCGCTGGCCATCGTGATCGCCGTGCTCGGCATCATCAACACCCTGGCGCTGTCGGTGCTGGAGCGGACCCGGGAGCTGGGTCTGCTGCGGGCGATCGGCCTGCGCCGCGGGCAGACCATGGGCATGATCACCGTGGAGGCGGTGGTGATCTCCGTGTTCGGCGCGCTGCTCGGCGTGGTGGTCGGCACCGGCCTGGGCGCCGCGGTGGTCGAGGCGCTCAAGGACGAGGGGATCACCGACCTGGTCCTGCCCTGGGGTCAGATGGGCGTCTTCCTCGGTCTCGCCGCGATCATCGGGGTGGTGGCCGCGGTGCTCCCGGCGGTCCGGGCGGCCCGGATCAACGTCCTGGGCGCGATCGCCCACGACTGACCCGCTCACCACGAGACCCCGGCGCCGCGAGCGGCGCCGGGGTCTCGTGCCGTCGGCCCGGCGAATCGTCCTCTGGCGCCCACCCGAGCTGCCAGGATGGCCGTGCGGGGGCGAAAGGCCGGGAGGGGCGACATGACGGAGCAGGATGCCTACCAGCGGGCACTGGACAACGCCGAGCGGCTGCTCGGTCAGCCGCTCGTGCTGCCGCTCGCCAGCGGCGAACCACCGGTCGGGCACGACTTCCGCCGCCTCGCCACCGTGCAGACCTTCGGCGAGGCATGGCCCCGGGAGGGGTTGGACCTGCGCAGCCGCTGCCTGGTCTCGGTGGCGATCGCCGCCAGCCTCGGCACCCACGAGCCGCTGCGCGGCCAGCTGCGCATCGCCCTGCACTCCGGGGTGACCAAGGAGGAGATCGTCGAGCTGTTCATCCACCTGGCCGCGTACGCGGGCGCCGCCCGGGCGTTCGACGGGTACCAGGTGGCCACGGCCGTCTTCGCCGAACGCCCCTGACCCCGGTCAGCCGGCCGCGCCGGCCCGGTCCACCACCAGCGCCGCGAGCAGCTCCAGGTCCGCGCCGGTCAGGCTCTCCACCTGGTGTACGCCGGCGATGGTCGGCAGCGGCGCCTCGGCGGGTACGGCCAGCACCGCCGCGCCGGCAGCCAACGCGCTGGCCACCCCGGTCGGCGAGTCCTCGATCGCCACGCAACGCCCGATCGGCACGCCCAGCAGCCGGGCCGCCGTCAGATATGGCTCCGGGTGCGGCTTGGCCGCGACCACCTCGTCACCGCAGACCACCGCGTCGAAGCTGTCCCGACCCAGGGTATCCAGGGCGATCTCGACCAGCGGCCGGCCACTGGAGGTGACGAGCGCGGTGGGGATGCCCGCCTCCCGCACCGCCCGCAGCAGGGCGAGCGCGCCCGGCCGCCAGCGCAGCCCGGTGCGGAACAGCTCCAGGATCCGGGCGTTGATCCACGCCGCGCTGGCCTCCGGGTCCCGCTCGGGCTGCCCCAGGTCGTCGTGCAGGATGCGCATCGACTCGGCCATGCTGGTGCCGATGATCGCCCGGCGGGCGGCGATGGACAGCTCGCCGCCGTACTCCCGGGCGAGTTCCTGCAGTGCGACGTCCCACAGCTTCTCGCTGTCGACCAGCGTGCCGTCCATGTCGAAGAGCACGGCGGCGGGGTGATGGCTGCTCAGCGGATCCTCCAGGGTCGTGGCCGACACCGGCGATCCTGCCAGGGCCGGCCCCCGCCGGTGGCAACGGCGGCCGCCGGGGTGACGCGGACAACCCGCTCAGCCCAGGTCGCACGCGTCCAGGGAGCGCTCGTACCCGCCGAAGAACGACTCCGTGCGCTGCTCGGCGGTGCCGTGCGAGCCCTCCGCGAACCACGGCTGGTCCGGGTCGTCGCCGACCGCCGCCAGCCCCTCCCGGAACTCGTCCAGGTCACCCTCCGCCAGGGTCAGCGCGCCGGAGCGCACCGAGTCGCCGAGATACGCCCCGGCCATGCAGTCGGCCTGCAACTCCTGCTGGATGGTGAAGTTGTAGCGGATGCCGAGCCGCACCTGGATGCCGTGGGCGTACTCGTGGCCGAGCAGATAGAACACGAACGCGTCACCGACCTGGCGGAACGCCGCCACCGACCAGGCGACGTCGTACGCGATGAAGTCGCCCTGCGAACAGTAGACCGCGTTGTTGCGCGGCAGCGGCTGGCCGCCGCACGACACCTCGCCCGCCCGCTGGTACGGCGTGATCCGCCGGATCGGCTGGAAACGCTGCCCGGACGCCTTGAACTGGGCCGCCCAGTACCGCTGGGCGATCACCTCGGCGTCGCCCACGTCCTGCTGGAACTCGGCGACGCTGGTGGTGCTGTCCGCCCGCGTGGTGCTCGGCCCCGGCGAGGCCGCAGACGGGTCCGGCGCCTGCCGCTCACCCTCCGGCTCGGCCACCCCGCCGACGGCGCAGGCGGCCGACACCAGCGCGGCGATCAGCAGGCCCACCAGCGGACCTCGGACATCGCGTCCTGACCGTGCCACCACTGTGCCTCCCCTGGCGTCGGTGCTGCTGCCCCTGTACCCCGCGGTACGGTCGCCATGCCCGCCACCTCATTCACGTCCGTGGGCGCCTCGCGGTTCAGGGCGTGGGCGTTCAGGCGCGGGGGCCTCGCGGTGCACGGCGTGGGCATTGAGGTGCGCGGGGGCCTCGCGGTGCACGGCGTGGGCGTTCAGGTGCGCGGGGGCCTCGCGGTTCACGACGTGGGCGTTCAGGTGCGCGGGGGCCTCGCGGTTCACGGGGTGGGTCCGCCGCATCGGGCGGGTCTTGCGGGCGGCCACCGTGCGGCCACAATGGGCCGGGGCGGGTGGACCGTCCGGTGAGGAGGGTCTGGTGCACGTGCTGGGCAGCCGCCGGCGCAGCCAGCCGGCCCCGCCGCACATCGTGTGGCGCTCGCTGCGCGACCCGTACGAGGCGGGCAGCCGGCCCTGGCTGGAGCTGAGCGACGACGAGGCGCCGCCCCGGGTGGTGGCGGGCTATGCGCCGGTGCTGCTGGTCTGGTCGTCGCTGTGGCCGCACCGGCCGCTCGACCGGATCCGCTTCGACCTGGCCGCCCTGCCGGCGAGCCAGGAATGCGCGTTGCGCTGGACACTCACCACCGACGGGGAGTTGCCGAGCGAGAGCACGCTCGGATACCTGCGACACCGGCTCAACTACCTGATCAACGGCCGTCTGCGGCGTTCCTACGGCCAGTGAACCGTCAGCCCGTGCTGTCCCGGCCACGCTGCCACGTGTCGCCCTGCTCGGCGTGCCGCTCGGCCTCGTACCGCTGCTGGGTGGCCCGGGCGGCACGAGCGGCGGCGTCGTCGTCAGCGGAGCTCAACCGCCCCCGATCACGCCACGCCACCACACCGAACGCCCCAGCCCCCACCACGACGAGAATC
>NZ_QGKR01000192.1 GCF_003172955.1 Micromonospora acroterricola
GCCCGGGCGGTCACCGGGCACCCGCCCGGGCACCGGCGCGTGCCGCGCCGAACCGTCGGAACCGTTGCCGGCGAAGGCGGACCAGCATCGCCGGCGGCACGTCCAGCAGCGGCAGCAGGTTGGCCAGCAGCGCGGCGCGCAGCCGGCGGGCGGCCTCCGCCGGGTCGTCGTGCGCTGCCACCGCCGGCTCCGGCACGATCTCGTCGACCACCCCGAGACGGCACAGGTCGGGCGCGGTCAGCCGCAGCGCGCGGGCCGCCTGCGGCGCCGCGGACCGGTCCGGCCAGAGGATGGCCGCGCAGCCCTCCGGGCTGATCACCGAGTAGACGGCGTGCTGGAGCATCAGCACCCGGTCGGCGACCGCCAGCGCCAACGCGCCGCCGCTGCCGCCCTCACCGGTGATCACCGCGAGCACCGGGGTGGGCAGCATGGTCAGCGTGAGGATGTTCTCCGCGATCGCCGCTGCCTGGCCCTGCTCCTCGGCGCCCACGCCGGGGTCGGCGCCGGGGGTGTCGACGAGGGTGACCACCGGCAGGCCGAGCCGGGCGGCGAGGCGCATCAGCCGCAGCGCCTTGCGGTGCCCGGCCGGGCTCGCCATGCCGAAGTTCCGCGCGACCAGCTCGGCGGTGGTGTGCCCCTTCTGGTGACCGATCACCATCACGTGCCGGCCGTCCAGCCGGGCGAGGCCGCCGACGACGGCCGGGCAGTCCGCGCCGAGCCGGTCACCGTGCAGCTCCACGAACCCGTCGAAGACGGAGTCGAGATAGTCCAGCGTGGTCGGACGACCGGGGTGGCGGGCCACCCGCACGGTGTCCCACGGGTCGCGCCCGGCCGGGCCGGCGTCGTGGCCAACCGTCGGCTCGGCCGACGCGTCCGGGCCGTCGACGGTCGGCGGGAGCGTCGGCCGCACCGCCTCCGGGCCTCCACCGGCGAGGCGTTCGCGGCGCGACGCCGGCTCCTGCCGGGGTACGGGCGGGCGGGCCGACCGTCGGGCGTGGGTCGCGGCGAGCAGCGCGGTCAGTCGTCCCCGCAGCGACCGACGCTGCACCACCATGTCCACCTGACCGTGCCGGAGCAGGAAGTCAGCGGTCTGGAAGCCCTCCGGCAACGCCCGGCCCGTGACCTGACGGATCACCCGGGGGCCGGCGAAGCCCATCCGGGCGCCGCTCTCGGCCAGCACCAGGTCGGTGTTCGTGGCGAACGACGCCGCCACCCCGCCGTACGTCGGGTCGGTGAGCACGCTGACGGTGAGCAGACCCACCTCGCGCAGCGCGGCGATGGCCTGGCTGACCGTGGCCATCTGCATGAGCGACAGCGCGCCCTCCTGCATCCGTGCCCCGCCGGAGGCGGTGACCAGGACGAGCGGGATCCGGTCGTCCAGCGCCCGTTCGGCGGCCCGGGTGATCAGCTCACCCACCGCGCAGCCGAGGCTGCCGCCCAGGAAGCGGAAGTCCATCACCGCCAGCGCCGCGGGATGCCCGCCGATGGTGGCGGTGCCGCACACGACCGCCTCGGTCAGGCCCGTGCTGGCCCGGGCGGCGGTGAGCCGGTGCGGGTACGGCAGCACGTCGACGAAGTCGATCGGGTCCGTCGCGGACAGCCCGTCGGGCAGCGGGTGAAACGATCCCGGGTCGACGAGCTGGCGCAGCCGGTCCGGGGCGCCGAGTCGGGCGTGCTGGCCGCACTCCGGGCAGACGTCCAGGTTGCGCCGCAACCGTTTGCGGTAGAGCAGGCTGGCGCAGCCGGCGCAGCGGGACCAGAGCTGCTCCTCCCGTGGCGCGGTGGCGGTCACGACCGCCGCCCCGCGTCCGCGGCGTCGAACCGGTAGAAGCAGTGCGCCATGGCGTCGCGTGGTGAGCGCCAGGTCGGCAGGTACGGCGAGACGTACGGCCGCAGCCGGTCGCTGACCCGGACGAACTCGGGATGGCCCCGGGCCGCCTCCACCGCGCCCTGCGCCGGTCGATCGGTCTCGAGCAGGTGCACGTACAGGTCGTGCAGTCGGTACAGCGAGCGGTGCCGGACCCCGACCAGTCCCGGCAGCTCCGTCGCGTCCGACTCGGCGAAGATCTCGGCGACGCGCTCCTCGGCGGTAGGGACCACCTTCGCGACGATCAGCGATCGGTCCATGGCTGGGCCTCCCCCCACGGCGTCCGGGCCGGCGGCGGGTGGACCCCGGACGCACTGGACGACTGCCGACACGATGCGGCAGTCCTCGTCACGGCGGCGTCACCGTGACGGGTCGGCCAGCGACGCATGGCGGTGACGCTGCGTTGACGCAACCTGTGTATCAGCTATGTGCCCACGAGCCCTGCAGCGAGGAGGCCGAGCGTAGGTTTGGCCAGTTCAGAAGCGATCTCACGGTTGACCGTCACCGATAGAAGGGTCACGGTGCCGTTGACGCACCGTGACCGCTATTGATAATCTTCACCGTGGTCAGCCCGGCGGCTCCGGCGGGCGGGGCCGCGCCCGGACAACCGTGGCCGTGCCCCGCCGGTGGGCTCGACAGTGGCGTCACGGGTAGCCGATCCGGGACACAGCAGACAGTCGGGACGAGCGTTCCGCAGGGGGTGCCGCCGTGGCCGCTGATCCGTCCGTGCCAACCGCCGGAGATCCTTTCGAGGCCGGCGTTTCGCTGCACCTGCTCGGCGGTTTCCGGCTGCTCCGCGGCGCGGCGCCGATCGTGGTGCCGCGCGGGCTGCAACGGGTGATCGCGCTGATCGGGCTGCGCCCCGGCGCCACCCGCAGCCAACTGGCCGGGCTGCTCTGGCCCGACGCCTCGGAGGAGCGCGCGCTGTCGTCGCTGCGCACCGCTCTGTGGCGGCTGCGGCAGGACCCGTGCTGCCCCATGACCGCGACCGGCGACACCGTGCGGCTCGCCCCCACGGTCCGACTCGACGTGGACGAACTGGTCGGCACCGCGGCCCGGGTCCGCGACGGCGACGACCCCCGTACCGCCGCCGGGGCGCTCGCCGCCGGGCGGCACGACCTGCTGCCCGGCTGGTACGACGACTGGGTGCTGCTGGACCGGGAACGACTGCGCCAACTCCGCCTGCACATGCTGGAGCGGGTCGCCGGGCAGCACCTCGTCGCGGGACGGCACGGGGAGGCGCTGGAGGCCGCGCTGGAGGCCATGGCCGCCGAGCCGTTGCGCGAGACGCCCCACCGCCTGGTGGTCCGCATCCACCTCGCCGAGGGCAACGCCTTCGAGGCCGTGCACGCCTTCTACGTCTACCGGGACCTGCTGCGCCGGGAGCTGCGCCTGGAACCCAGCCCGGCGATGAGCGCCCTGCTCGACGACACGCTCGCCCCGATCCGCGAGGCCAGCCGGGAGGCCGCCGTCCGCCCGTCACCGGTCGGCCGGCGCACGTGACGGTGACGTGACAGGCGCTGCGGCACGGTGGCGGGCAGGAGCACGTGGCCGTCGACCGGAGGGTCGCGGAAGCCACCGGTGGAAGGGGTCCCATGAGTCGTCTACTGATCGTCAGCCGGATCATCCCGGGCGCGGAGGGGCGGGTCGCGCAGATCTTCGCCGAGTCCGACGCCACCGAACTGCCCGGCCTGACCGGCGTCACGCACCGGTCCCTGTACTGCCTGCACGACCTGTACGTGCACCTGATGGAGACCTCGGACGTCGACTCCGACGCGCTCGCGGCCGCCCGCAACCACCCGCTGTTCCGGCAGGTCAACGAGCGGCTCTCCGCCCACACCTCGCCGTACCTGCCGACCTGGCGCTCCCCCCGGGACGCGATCGCCGGCTGCTTCTACCGGTGGGACGCGGCCGAGGCGCCCGCGGCGCACCCGGCCGGCTGAACGGACGGCCGACGTGTCCGCCCCGCCACCGCACGTCCTCATCATCGGCGCCGGCACCGGTGGGCTGTGCCTGGCGCACGGGCTGCGTCGCGCCGGGATCAGCGTCGCCGTCTACGAGCGGCACCGCCACCGCGCCGAGGGGTTGCTCGGCTACCGGGTGGGCATCGGCCCGACCGGTAGCCGGGCGCTGCGGGAGTGCCTGCCGCCGGAACTGTTCGCCACCTTCCTCGCCACCTGCGCCCGCCCGCCGCGCTACTTCAACGTGGTCACCCAGGGGCTGCGCCAGACCGCCTCGTTCGAGCTGCGGCCGGACGCCGACCCGGAGCACACCGAGCACTCGGTGGCCCGGATGGTGCTGCGCCAGGTGCTGCTGACCGGCCTGACCGACGTGGTGCACTTCGACAGGACCTTCGTCCGGTACGAGCAGCGCGACGACGGAACGGTCACCGCGTACTTCGCCGACGGCACGAGCGCCACCGGCGACCTCCTGGTGGCGGCGGACGGCACGCACTCGGCGGTACGCCGCCAGTACCTGCCGCACGCCGTCACCCGGGACGCCGGCACCATCAACATCGCCACCCGCGTCCCGCTGACCGCGCGCACCCGCGACCTCGTGCCCGAGCGGGTCCGCCAGGGCATCTCGCTGATCTTCGGAGCTGGCGGGACCATGGGTGTCCTGCACGTGATGGAGTTCAGGTGGGACGCCGAACGGGCCATCAAGCCCGGCGTCAGCGACGCCGACGCGGCGCTGCTGCGGGACTGGCCGGGCCTCGCCCACGACACCACCACCGACAACATCAACCTCATCATCTGGAGCACCGCCCGTCGGTTCCCCGCCGACGTGATGCAACGCCGCGGCGAGGACCTGGTGCGCGTCGCCCTGGACCTCACCCCGAACTGGCACCCGCACCTGCGGGAACTGCTGACCCGCGGCGACCCGGACAGCGCCCTGCCGATCAAGGTCACCACGTCCGAGCCGGTGCCGCCCTGGAAGAGCAGCACGGTCACGCTGCTCGGCGACGCCATCCACACCATGACACCCGGTCGCGGCGTGGGCGCGAACACCGCGTTACGCGACGCCCGCCTGCTCTGCCAGCAGCTCACCCACGCGGTCGCCGGCGACAAGACGCTGCTGCAGGCGGTGGCCGACTACGAGGCGGCGATGGTGCCGTACGGTTTCGCGCGCGTCACCGAATCACTGAACCGCAGCGGCACCAACGGGGACGACCGGATGTACCGACCGGTGGTGGGTCGGCTCGCGCTGCTCGGCGCGCGCGGCTACTTCGGCGTGACCAGCCGCGTACCCCGGCTGCGCCGCAAGTTCGTCGACGACTTCCACACCTACGAGGGCGACCAGGACTGAGCCCACCGGTCGCGCGGGCCCGGCGTCCCGACGCCGGGCCCGCGTTGCGTCGTCTCCGGCGCAACACTGCGTCACCCACCGGGCACCGCGTGCGCCCACCGTCCCACCCGCACCTGTCTCTTATACCCATCT
>NZ_QGKR01000205.1 GCF_003172955.1 Micromonospora acroterricola
GGCGAACGCGGCGGCCACGCTGGACACGGCCGGCACCACCCGCAGCGGCAGCCCGGTGGCGCGCAGCCGGCGGACGATGCCGAACAGGCCGGGATCGCCGCTGGCCAGCACCACGGCCGGCACCCCGTCGGCGACGGCCGCGGCCAGCCGGTGCACGGCGGGGGCGAGCGGGCCGAGAGTGATGGTGGCCGCGCCGGGCGGCACGGGCACCGCGGCCAGGTGCCGGGCGGCCCCGACCACCAGCCCGGCGGTGGCCAGCACCGGCGCGAGGGCGGGGTGCGGCGGCGCGCCGGCGGCGTCGAGACCGACCACGGTCACCGGGGTCACCGGGGTCACCGGGGCCACCGGCCGGAGGAGGCGACCACCCGGGCGCCGGCGAAGTCCACCATGGCCACGTCCACGGTGACCGCCCGCTCGGCGAACCGCAGGAGCACCTGGCGGACCCGCTGGCACAGCAGGTCCCCGGCCGGGCCGAGCAGGCCGGCGCCCTCCCACAGCTCGTACGCGTGCCGGCCGGTGTTCGCCTCTGTCACCGCGGCGACCAGCGCCGGGTCACCACCGGCCTCGGCGGTCACGGCGCCGAGCAGGGAGAGGTCCACCGCGGAGCGGGTGTAGTGGGTCATGAGCACCCCGGCGGCGAGTTTGGCCAGCTTGCCGGCCATGCCGACGAAGACCACCCCGGTCATCGCGTCGCCCACGGCGGCGGTGACCGCGGCGCCGGTGAAGTCGCCGACCTCGACGAAGCAGACCTCGGGCAGCTCGGGCAGCAGCGCGCGGGCGGCCCGTTCGGTGCGCCCGCCGGTGCAGAGCACCACGGTCCGCTCGCCCTGGGCGGCCATCACGTGCACGGCCTGCACCACGCTGGCCCGCCAGGAGGCCGTGGAGAAGGGCCGGACGATGCCGGTGGTGCCGAGGATCGAGATGCCGCCGAGGATGCCGAGCCGCCGGTTGGTGGTCTTGCGGGCCATGATCTCGCCCCGGGGAACGCTGATCACCACCCGGACACCGACCTCGCTGAGGTCCACGACCTCGGCCACCGCCTCACTGATCATCCGGCGGGGGGTGTCGTTGATCGCCGGGCCGCCGACCGCGAGTCCGAGACCCGGTTTGGTGACCGTGCCGACGCCGGGACCGCCGTCCAGTCGCAGCCCGGGGGCGTCGGTCCAGTCGACGGTGGCGGTCAGCTCCGCGCCGTGGGTGACGTCCGGGTCGTCACCGGCGTCCTTGACCACCACCGCCTCGGCCCGGGTCGGCGGGGTCCCGGCCAGCTCGCACCGGGCCACCGGGAACCGCACCCGCCGCCCGGCGGGCAACCCGATCTCCACCTCCGGCGGGGCCGCGCCGGTGACCAGCGCGGTGACCGCGGCCTTGGCCGCCGCCGTCGCGCAGGCGCCCGTGGTCCAGCCGGTACGCAGCGCCGTGGGCCGGACCTTCGCGGTACGCGGCAGGTCCGGCTCGCGCAGCGGCGGCTCGGCGTACGTCACGGGGTGGGCCCGTGATCCGGTGTGGCCGGCTCGCCGCCGTCCTGGACGGCCCCGCCGGTGCGGGCGCCGGCGCGGCGGCGCAGCTCGGCACGGGCGGTCGGCTCGGCCCGGCGGAAGGTGTGGAAGTGCCCGGGGTGGTACAGGTGCGAGCGGGTGCCCTCGGCGGCCAGCGCCGGCCCGACGAGGAAGAGGGTGTGCTTCCACAGCCGGTGCTGCTTGACCGTCGCCTCCAGGGTGCCGACCGTGCAGCGCACCACCAGCTCGTCCGGCCAGGTCGCCTGGTACGCCACGACGGCCGGGGTGTCCTCCGGGTAGCCGCCGGCCAGCAACTCGGCCTGCACCTGCCCGGAGCGGGCCGCGGAGAGGAACAGCGCCATGGTGGTGCCGTGCCGGGCGAAGTCGCGGACCCGCTCCCCGGGCGGCATCGGGGTCTTGCCGCCCTCCAGCCGGGTGAGGATCACCGACTGCGCGACCTCGGGGACGGTCAGCTCCCGTCCGACGATCGCCGCGACGGCGGTGAACGACGAGACCCCGGGGATGATCTCGACGGCCATGCCGAGCGCCCGGCACAGGTCCAGTTGCTCCTGCACCGCGCCCCAGAGCCCCGGGTCGCCGGAGTGGATCCGGGCCACGGTCAGCCCCTGTTCGGCGGCCCGCTGGTAGAGCGGGAGCACCCCCTCGATGGGCAGCTGCGACGAGTCGACGATCTCCGCGCCGGCCCGGGCGTGTGCGAGCACGTCGGCGTGCACCAGGCTGGCCGCCCAGATGACGATGTCGGCCTCGGCGATGACCCGGGCTGCCCGCAGGGTCAGCAGGTCCGCCGCCCCGGGTCCGGCGCCGACGAACCACACCTTGCCGTCGCTGGTCACAGTTTTCCTCCTCGGTGGTCGCGGCGGGCCGGGACCAGCAGCGTCGACAGGTACGGCAGGTCGTGCGCGGTGTCGTCGACCGGGCCGACGCGTTCGCCGGGCAGGCCCAGGCTGCGGCCGAGCACGGCGTCGGCGAGACGGCCCTGGCGGCGCAGCTCGGCGAGCAGCTCCGGGTGCCGCCGCCAGCCCTTGTAGGCGACCACGGTGCCCGGGCCGGCCAGCGCGTCGGCGAAGAGCGCCAGCCCGGCGGTGGCCGGCAGCAGGGTCAGCGGTTCACGGCCCTCACACAGCGGGGTGCCGCTGCGCGCGGCCAGCTCCTGCATGGCGGTGACGCCGGGCACGGTCGCCACGCGCACGTCCGGGCGCAGCGCCCGGACGCTCTGCGCCAGGTAGCCGAACGTGGAGTAGACGTTCGGGTCGCCGATGGTGGCGAAGGCCAGCGACCGGGCGCCCGAGTCGATCGCCTCGACCACGACCCGCGCGGCGGCGTCCCAGGCCGCCGCCCGGCGGGCCGTCACCCCGCCCCGGTCGTCCAGGGCGAACGGCAGCCGGCGCAGCCGGTCGGCCGCGACGTGCGCCCGCACGGTCTGCTCGGCGCGCCCGGCGTCCGCGCCCGCCGGCGGTGGACCGGTGGTCCCGGTCTGCTGGGCCTGCTCCGCCATGACGGGTACGAAGACCAGGTCGGCCTCGCCCAGCACCCGCACCGCCTTGACGGTGAGCAGCTCCGGGTCGCCCGGCCCGACGCCCACCCCGGTCAGCGTGGCCACCGTCCGGGCGCCGACGCCGCCGTCGGCGCTCATCGGCACGCCTCCACGAGACGGCGGGCGGCACCGGGGTGACCGGCCCAGTGGGTGTGCAGGTAGGAGGCGTGCACCCGGCCGGCGACGAAGCCGTGCTCCGCGCCGTCCCAGCGCCACGCCGGCCGGTCGCCGTGCCCCGGGTCGGTGCTGGTGCGGTGGAACTCGTGCCCGCGTACCGGCTCGCCGGCCCGGGCCACCGGGGAGTCGGTGACCGCCACGGCCTCCCGGTAGCCGAGGGTGAGGCGGCCGGTCATCCGGGCGGTCAGGTCCAGCCGGCCGCACATCGGCGCGCCGTCCAGGGACCGTCCGAGGTAGAGCAGCCCGGCGCACTCGGCCACGACCGGCCCGTCGAAGGCGGCCAGCTCGGCGCGGAGCGCCGTGTTGCCGGCCAGCGCCTCCGCGTACGCCTCGGGGAAGCCTCCGCCGATCACCACCGCGCGGGTGCCGGCGGGCAGCGCGGGATCGTGCAGCGGGTCGACGGTGACGACGTCCGCGCCGGCGGCGGCGAGTAGCTCGGCGGTCTCCGCGTAGGAGAAGGTGAAGGCCGGGCCACCGGCGAGCGCGACCAGCGGTCGCTGCGCGCCGGCCGGACCACCGACGGCGGCGACCGGGTCCCAGGCCGGGGCGGTCAGCGGTGGGGCGGACCGGGCCAGGTCGAGCACCGCGTCGAGGTCCACGGTGGCCTCGACCAGCTCGGCCAGGGCGGTGACGATGGCGAGGGACTCGGGTGCCCGCTCGGCGACCGGGATCAGCCCCAGGTGCCGGGCCGGGGCGGCCACCTCGGCGGCCCGGGCGACCGCACCGAGCACCGGCACGCCCACCTCCGCGAGGGCGTCGCGCAGCAGCGTCTCGTGGCGGGGCGAGCCGACCCGGTTGAGGATCACCCCGCCGATCCGCACGGCCGGGTCGAACGCGGCCATGCCCAGCGCCAGCGCGGCGGCCGAGCGGCCCTGCGCGGTGGTGTCCAGCACCAGCAGCACGGGCGCCTCGATCAGCCGGGCGACGTGCGCGGTGGAGGCGTAGTCGCGGCGGCCGACCGCGCCGTCGTGCAGGCCCATCACGCCCTCCACCACGGCCACGTCGGCGGGCGTCGGGACGCTCGCGCCGTGGCGCAGCAGCGGGGCGATCCGCTCCGCGCCGACCAGGAACGGGTCGAGGTTGCGCCCCGGCCGGCCGGCCGCGAGGGCGTGGTAGCCGGGGTCGATGTAGTCCGGGCCGACCTTGTGCGGGCTGACCGTCAGGCCCCGGTCGCGCAGCGCGGCGAGCATCCCGGTGGCGACGGTGGTCTTGCCGTGGCCGCTGGCCGGGGCGGCGATCACCACCCGGGGCAGCGGCCAGGGCTCGGCGGCGATGGTCACCACTCGATGCCCTTCTGGCCCTTCTGGCCGGCGTCCATCGGGTGCTTGACCTTGGTCAGCTCGGCCACCAGGTCGGCGGCGGCGACCAGCCGCGGGTCGGCGTCCCGGCCGGTGATGACCACGTGCTGGAAGCCGGGACGGTCGGCCAGGGTGGCCACCACCTCGTCGACGTCCACCCAGCCCCACTTCATCGGGTAGGTGAACTCGTCCAGCACGTACAGCCCGTAGCGCTCGGCGGCCAGGTCGCGCTGGATCTGCCGCCAGCCCTCCAGGGCGTCGGCGGCGTGGTCGGCGTCGGCGCCGCGCTGGATCCAGGACCAGCCCTCGCCCATCTTGTGCCACGCCACCGGGGCGCCCTGGCCGGTGCGCTCGTGCACCTCGCCGAGGGCCCGGAAGGCGTTCTCCTCCCCCACCCGCCACTTGGCGCTCTTGACGAACTGGAACACCCCGACCGGCAGGCCGGCCGTCCACGCCCGCAGCGCCAGCCCGAAGGCGGCGGTGGACTTTCCCTTCATCTGTCCGGTGTGGACGATCAGCAGCGGCCGGTGACGACGCTGCCGGGTGGTCAACCCGTCGGCCGGCACCGTGCTCGGCTTCCCCTGAGGCATCAGCAATCTCTCCTTAGAACCAACCCCGAACCCCACGCGACCTGGCCGCTCCGGTCTGCCCCACGGCGGCCCGCCCGCTATGACCGGGCAGACCGCGCAGGATCGCGGGCGGGGGTGGGATGGGTCAGGTCCGTGAG
>NZ_QGKR01000055.1 GCF_003172955.1 Micromonospora acroterricola
GACTTCGGTGGTGGGGACTTCGGTGGCGGCGACTGGTGAGCGCCGCTGAGTGACACGCGAACAGGCCCCGGTCGCGAAGACCGGGGCCTGTCTCGTTGTGCCCTCGCTCAGCCGGTGTTGCGCATCCCGGCGGCGATGCCGTTCACCGTGGTGAGCAGCGCCCGCTCCAGGGCCGTACCGTCGCTCGGGGCACGCCGGCCGCCCGGCGCGGTGGCCACCGCCCGCCCGGCGGCGCCGGACTCCCGGTACTGCCGCAGCAGCGCCACCTGGAGGTGGTGCAGCGGCTCCAGGTAGGTGTCCCGCACGGCCAGGGTGCGCTGGAGCACCGGCGAGTTCTCCAGCAGCGCGGGCGAGGCGGTCACCGCCAGCACCTCCCGCTTGGTCAGCTCGTACTCCTGCTCGATCTGCTCGAAGATCGGGTGCAGCTTCTTCGGCACCAGCGTCTCGACGTACCGGCGGGCGATGCTCAGGTCGGTCTTGGTCAGCATCATCTCGACGTTCGACAGGAACGTGCGGAAGAAGTGCCAGTTGCGGTTCATCTCGGCCAGTACGTCCGCCAGGCCGGCCTCCCGGGCGGCGGCCAGCCCGGAGCCGACGCCGAACCAGCCCGGCACGATCTGCCGGGTCTGCGTCCAGCCGAACACCCACGGGATGGCCCGCAGCCCGGACAGCCCCGCGCCGGTGTTCGGGCGCTTCGCCGGCCGGGAGCCGATGTTGAGCGCGCCGAGCAGCTCGGTGGGGGTGGACGCCCAGAAGTACGCCGGCAGGTCCGGGTCCTCGACCAACGACCGGTACGACCGGAACGCCGACTCGGAGACCACGTCCATGGCGGCGTCCCAGCGTTCGAGCATCTCCGCCGGCTGCCGCGGGCCGGTGTGCAGCAGCGTCGCCTGGAGCACCGCGGCCAGGGTCAGCTCCAGGTTCTCCCGGGCCAGCGAGGGCAGGGTGTACTTGTCGGAGATCACCTCGCCCTGCTCGGTCACCTTGATCGCGCCGTCCAGCGTGCCGTACGGCTGCGCCAGGATCGCCTCGTGCGTCGGCCCGCCGCCGCGCCCCACGGTGCCGCCCCGGCCGTGGAACAGCCGCAGGTGCACCCCGTGCCGGGCGGCCACGTCACGCAGCGCCCGCTGCGCCCGGTGGATCGACCACTGGCTGGTGGTGATCCCGGCCTCCTTGTTCGAGTCCGAGTAGCCGAGCATCACCTCCTGCACGTCGCCCCGGGCCGCCACGAGCGCCCGGTACGCGGGCAGCGACAGCAACTCGTCGAGGAGCTCGCCGCCGGCGTTCAGCTCGGCCGGGGTCTCCAGCAGCGGCACGAACCCGACCCGGGCACGCCCGCTGTGCACGTCCACCAGCCCGGCCTCGCGGGCCAGCACCACCGCGGCGAGCACGTCGTCCACGCCCAGGGTCATCGAGATGATGTACGACTCGATCACCTCGGCGCCGAACCGGTCCTGCGCCTCGCGGATGGTGCCGAACACGTCGAACGTCTTGCGGGCCGGCTCGGAGAGCGGCGTGTCGACGGTGGACAGCGGCCGGCGGCCGGTCAGCTCGTCGGCGAGCAGCTTGGTGCGCTCCAGCCGGGTCAGCGCCGGGTAGTCGGAGATCTCGCCAACGGCACCGTAGAGCTGGGCGAGCACGGCGTGGTGGGCCTCGGCGTGCTCCCGGACGTCCATGGTGGCCAGGTGCAGGCCGAACGCGGAGACCGTCCGGATCGTGGAGGCCAGCCGGCCGACGGCGGTGAGCTGCCCGGAGTTGCGGGCCAGCGAGGCGCGCAGCAGCTCCAGGTCGGCGATCAGCTCGGCGGAGCCCCGGTAGTCCCGGCCCGGCACGTGCGCCGTGCCCTGCCGCAACCGCTGCCGGGTGTTGGCCAGCTTCGCCTTCACGCAGCGGGCCTTGAGCCGGTACGGCTCCTCGGCGTTGACCCGGCGGAACCGGGGCGCGACCTCGGGCAGCGCGTCCAGGTCGGCGGCGAGGCTGGCGGAGAGATCCAGCGACACACCGCGTAGCCGACGCGAGACCGAGACCTCGTTGATCAGGTGGTCCATCGCCTTCTCGGTGGCGGCGATGCCGTGCTCGTGTTGGATGGCCAGCACGTCGCGGGTCACCGCCGGGGTGACGAATGGGTTGCCGTCCCGGTCGCCGCCGATCCAGGTGCCGAAGCTCAGCGGGCGGGCCGTCGGCGAGGTCTCCACGCCGAGCGTGCGCAGCGTGTCGGCCAGGTCGTCGAGCACCTGGGGGGCGGCCTCGGCGTACAGGTCGCGCAGGTAGTAGATGGCGTTGCGGGCCTCGTCGGTCGGGTCGGGCCGGTCCAGCCGCAGCTCGTCGGTCTGCCACATCAGGTCCAGCAGCTCGGCCAGCCGGCGGTTCGCCGGGCCCTCGTCGCTGGCGCCGTAGAGGATCGCGTTGGCGGTCTCCGTGTCCAGCTCGTCGGCGATGGCCCGCAGCTTGGACAGGATCGAGCGGCGGGCCGCCTCGGTCGGGTGCGCGGTGAAGACCGGCCGGACCGCCAGCCGGCGGGCCGCGGCGGCGATCTCCTCGGCCGGCACCCCGCGCTCGGCGATCATCTTGGCCGCCTGGTCCAGCCAGCCGCCCTGCACGGCGCGGCGGCGGCGCAGGTCCCGGGCGCGGTGCACCTGCTCGGTGATGTTGGCCAGGTGGAAGTAGGTGGAGAACGCGCGGGCCAGCTTGGTGCCGGTGGTCACGTCCAGCCCGCCGAGCCGCTGCGCGGCCGCCGGGGCGTCGGTGCGGACCTGGGCGCGGATCTCCTCGACGAGGTCGAGCAGCGGGCGGCCCTCCTGGCGGGCCAGCGTCTGGCCGAGCAGGGTGCCGAGTCGGCGGATGTCGGCGCGCAGCGCGGCGTCCGGGCCGTCGTGGTCGTGCTGGTCGGTCACGATGCGCTCCTTACGTGAGTACGAAGGACAGCGCTGTCCGACTCCCTGGATGGTATCCGCGCGGGGCCGGATGGCAGGAGGGGCTCTCCGGATGGTGCGCCGTGACGCGGAACACCTCGGTGATCAGCTCAGGTCGCCCGGCGGGCGGGCGCACGGCGGCCCCGGACCAGGGTCGCGCCGAGCAACGCCACCAGCCCGAGGACCGCCCAGAGCGCGAGCCCGGTCACCGGCCAGCCGATCGAGCGCCGGTCGAAGTACACCGCCGACTTGATCAGGTCGGTGGCCAACCCGGGCACGTTCCACCGGTGCATGCCGCGCAGCCAGGTGGGCAGGAACTCGGGGGCGTAGATGCCGCCGGACCCCGGGTTGCCGAGCACCACCAGCAGCAGGATGACCAGCCCCGTGCCGAGCACGCCCAGCCAGCCCTGGACCGCGGCGGCGACCATCGCGGCGGCGAAGGCGGCCAGCATGCCGGCGCCGGCGACGGCCGGCACGTCGTGGTCCCAGACGTCCAGCACCGGCCCGACGATCACCGCGCCGACGATGCCGAGCGCCACGCTGTGCACCGCGAGGGCGCCGATCCGCAGGCCGGCGCGGCGCAGGGTGCGCGGGGCGGTGCCGACGGCGATGCCGAGCGCGGTCGACGCCAGATAACCGCCGAGGACGTACCCGACGGCCAGGTAGAACGGCACCAGCCCGCGCGGGTCGCTGCCGGCCACCGGCACCTCGTCGGTCACCCGCAGCGGCAGCCGGGCCTGCTGGGCGGCGCTGGTGAGCACCTGGACGACCAGCTCGGTGGCGGCCGGGGCGCCGGCACTGGCGGTGGTCAGGACCAGCCCGCCGTCGGGCGCGGAGCCGAGCACCGCGTACACCTCGCGGCTGGTCAGGCCGTCGTCGGCGGCGCCCGAGTCGTCGTACTCGATGGGTTTGATCTTGTGGGTGCGCTCGCGGACGGCGGCCAGGACGGTGCGCGCGGGCTGGTCGCCCATCGCCACGCCGACGGGCACGTCGCGGGCGTTGGGCTGGTGCAGCGCGCCGACGTAGGCGGCGATGAACGCGGCGGCCAGCACCAGGGTGCCGAGCAGCAGGCCGACGGTACGGGGCAGCGAGTCGCGTACCCGGACCTCCGGCGCCTCGTCCACCAGGCCAGCCTAGGGCGGCTTTTGCCCTGGTTGTGGCGTTTCTCCGGGCGGAAATCCGCTGGCCCCGACCGCTACCGTTCGATCATGGATGCGCCGCGATATCCCATCAAACCGAAGCCGGGCGACCGGGTCGCCGTCGTGTCACCCTCCGCCGGTCTGCCGGGGCTCTTCCCCCACGTGTACGAGCTGGGGCTGCGTCGGCTGCGCGAGGAGTTCGGCCTGGAGCCGGTGGAGTACCCGACCACCCGGGTGATGGGGGCCGACCCGCGCGACCTGACCGCCGCCTTCGCCGACCCGAGCATCACGGCGGTGCTCGCCACGGTCGGCGGCGACGACCTCATCACGGTCACCCCGCACCTGGACGACGACGTGCTGCGGGCCAACCCGAAGCCCTACTTCGGCTACTCCGACAACACCAACGTGCTCAACCACCTGCACCGGCTCGGGATCGTGGCGTACCACGGCGGGTCGGTGCTGGTGCACCTCGGCCGGCCGGGCGCGCCGCACCCGCTGACGTTCGACTCGCTGCGCGCGGCGCTCTTCACCACCGACTGGTACGACCTCACCCCGGCCACCGAGTGGGGCGACGAGCCGCGCGACTGGCGTGACCCGGCGACGCTCACCGAGGAGCCGGCGATGCTGCCGGGGGAGGGCTGGCACTGGCAGGGGCCGGCGCGGGTGGTGCGCGGACGCACCTGGGGTGGCAACCTGGAGGTGCTCAACTGGCTGCTCGCCGCCGACCGGGTCGCCCCGACGGCGTCGCTGGCCGGCTCGGTGCTGCTGATCGAGACCTCGCAGGAACTGCCCTCGGCCACCGAGGTGTACCGGATCCTGCGCACCATCGGCGAGCGCGGCCTGCTCGCCGGCTTCCCGGCGGTGCTGGTCGGCCGGGCCAAGGCGTGGGACTTCGACCGGCCGCACACCCTCGACGAACGCCGGACGTACGCGGAGACGCAACGGGCGGCGGTGACCCGGGCCTGCGCCGAGTACGCCCCCGACGCGGTGCTGGTCTTCGACATCGACGTCGGCCACACCGACCCGCAGCTGATCATCCCGTACGGCGGAGAGGTGCTGGTCGACGCGGAGGCCCGGCGCATCGCGGTCCGCTACTGACGCCCTCCGCCCCGCGCCGACAACCCCGCAC
>NZ_QGKR01000054.1 GCF_003172955.1 Micromonospora acroterricola
ATCCCGGGGCGCCCGCCGGCCCGTCCGACGGTACGAGACCGGCGTCGGGCTGCGCGGCGTGGGGCTGGTCGGGCTGCGGGGCGGACACCGCGGACGGCGCGCCGCCCGGCTCGGCGGCGCGCGCCTCGCGCAACTGCCGTTCCAGGTCGCGCACCCGCCGGGTCAGCTCGGCGACCTCGTCGGCGGTCGCCAGGCCAACCGCGCCGAGGGCCCGGTCGACCTCGAAACGGACCAGCTTGGTCAACGCCTCGCGGTTCTCGGCGCCGGTGGTGAGAAGCTCCTCGCCGAGGGCCTGGAGTTGGGCGGCGGTCGCGCCGCCGGAGCCGACGACCCGGCGGACCACGTCCTGGGCCTTCTTCCGGGGCGCCTCCGCCAGGCCCATGGCCAGTTCGAGGTAGGCGCGCCACGCGTCCTGCATGCCTGAGTCCTTCCGCGGGGCGGGGTGTGCAGGTGTCACGCTACCGGGCGCCCCGCACGGTCCCGTGCGGTACGGTGCCGGGGACGGCGTGGCGATCAGCGAGGGGGAGACGTGGCCAGCGTGGACGAGTGCCGGCAGGCATTGCAGGAGCTGGCCGCGCGACTGGATCGCAACGCCGAGACGGTGCGCGAACGGATCGACCTGGACCGGACCCTGGCCTGCCGGATCACCGACCTGGACACCGCCTTCCACGGGCGGATCACCGGCGGTCGGCTGATCGAGCTGGCCGACGGCGACGACCCCAACGCCAAGATCGCGCTGAGCACGTCCAGCAACGACCTGCTCGCCCTGGTGCGCGGCGACCTGGACGTCACCGGCGCGGTCGCCTCTCGCCGGGTGTCGATCAAGGCCAACCCGTTCGACCTGTTGAAGCTGCGCAAGCTGCTCTGACGCGCGCCCGACCAGCTCGGTCGACGAGCCGGCCCGACCAGCTCGGTCGACGAGCCGGGTCATCCGCCCGTGGGCAGGCCGAAGCTCTCCAGCACGCGGGCCGCGTCCGAGCCCGCCGGGCGGATCCTCGGCAACGCCGGGGCCGACCAGGCCGCCGCGCAGAGCGCGGCCAACGCGTCCAGCGGTCGGCCCGACCCGTCCAGCTCCAGCGCGTCGCCACGGTCCTTCACCGACCAGCCTCCGGCGTCCGCCGGACCGGGGACCCGCACCGCGGCCGCCGGGTCGAAGAGCCCCGCCAGGTCCCGCGCGACGTACGTGGGCCGGCGCCGCGGCTCGGCCGCGAGCAGATCGGGTACGTCGCTGACACCGGTGAGCACGAGCAGGCTGTCCAGCCCGGCCCGGCATGCGCCCTCGATGTCGGTGTCCAGCCGGTCGCCGACGACCAGCGTCCGGCCACCGTCGCTACGTCGGGCGGCCGTCTCGAACAGCGCCGACTCCGGCTTGCCGACCACCACGTCGGGGTCCCGCTCCAGCGCGGTACGCAGCACGGCGACCAGCGCCCCGTTGCCGGGCAGCGGGCCGCGACTACTGGGCAGGGTCCGGTCCGTGTTGGTGGCGATCCAGATCGCGCCGGCCCGCACCGCGACCGACGCCTCGGCCAGTTCCGCCCAGCCCACCTGCGGGCCGTAGCCCTGCACCACCGCGGCCGGCTTGTCGTCGGCGTGGGAGACCGGGGTCAGCCCGACCGCCCGCAGCTCGGCGCGCAGCGCCTCCGCGCCGACCACCAGCACCGGCGCGCCGGCGGGCAGCCGGTCGCGCAGCAGCTCGGCCGAGGCCGCGGCGGAGGTGAGCACCTCCTCCGGCCGGGCCGGTACGCCCATCCCGGTCAGCAGGTCGGCGACGTCGCTGGACCGGCGGGAGGCGTTGTTGGTGGCGTACGCCACCGCCCGCCCCTCCGCGTGCAGACGGGCCACCGCCTCGACGGCGCCGGGGATCGGCCGGTCGATCAGGTAGATCACCCCGTCCAGGTCGAAGACGACCAGGGTGTACCCGTCGATCAGCCGTTCCCCGGCGTCCGCGCTCACCGCTGCGTCGACCCCGACTCGTCGTCCCGGGCCTCGTCGTCCCGGGCCTCGTCGTCCCGGGCCGGACCGGTCCCGTCGGTGTTCACCGCGTCGCCGTCACCGGTCGCGACGGGCCGGTCGGCAGTGGTGTCCGCCTCGGCGCGCCCGCTCTCGTCCGGGTGCCGGTCCTCGTCCTCGCCGTCGAAGTCCTCGTCGTCTCCGGAGCCGGCAGCGCCGTCCTCGTCGTCGTCGAAGTCCTCGTCGTCGTCCTCGTCCTGGTCGCCGTCGTCGTCCTGGTCGTCGTCCTGGTCGTCGTCCTCGTCGCGGTCGTCGTCCTCGTCGCGGTCGTCGTCCTCGTCGCGGTCGTCGTCCTCGTCCTCGTCGTCGTCGAAGTCGTCGTCGCGGTCGTCGTCCTCGTCGTCACCGGCGGCCAGCTCGGTGTCCGGTCGAGCCGGCACCGCGCCGGGAGTACCGGGGCCAGCCGCGATCTCCTCGGCCGCCTCGTCCTCCTCGTCGCCCTCGATGACCACACCGTCGAGTTCCAGCAGCCGCTCCGCGGCATCGGTCTCGCCCTCGGTGTCGACGTCGGCGGCGCGGGAGAACCACTCGCGGGCCTCCTCACGCCGGCCCACCGCCAGCAGCGCGTCGGCGTACGCGTAGCGCAGCCGGGCCGTCCACGGCACGGTGGCCTCGCTGGTGAGATCCGGGACCTGGAGCATCGCCACCGCGGCGTCCTTCTGCCCGAGGTCGCCCCGGGCACCGGCGGCGACGATCAGCAGCTCGATCGCCACGGCCTGGTCCAGCTTGTCCCGGTCGGCGCCGCGGAACAGGTCGATGGCCCGCTCCGGCCGCCCCAGGGCGCGCTCGCAGTCGGCCAACACGGCCAGGTGACTCTGCTGGCCGCTCATCCGGTGGTACGTGCGCAGCTCGGCGATCGCCGTCTGCCACTCCCCCGCGTGGTACGCGGCCAGGCCGACCGCCTCACGGACGGCGGAGATGCGCGACGCGAGCCGCCGGGCGGCCAGCGCGTGCGCCAGCGCCTCAGCCGGATCCTCGTCGATCAGCTGACCGGTGGCGACCAGGTGCCGGGCCACCGTCTCGGCGACCGGCTTGTTCAGCGAGAGCAGCTCGGCGCGAACGTCCTTGTCCAGGTCGGTCGCCTGGATGTCGTCCGGCAATGCCGGGGCCTGGATGCGCCCGCCTTCGGACGACTCGGCGCCCGCACGGTCGTCGCGGCGGAACTCACCCTCGCGACGCGGCCGCTCACCGCCCCGGAAGCCACCATCGCGGTCACCGCCCCGGTAGCCGCCCTCACGGGAGCCACCTTCCCGACGGTCGCCACCACGGAAGCCGCCACCATCGCGGTCACCGCCGCGGAAGCCGCCCTCACGCGGCCCGCTCGGCCGGGAACCGTCGCGGTCGCCCCCACGGAAGCCGCCCTCACGGCGTTCGCCGCCACGGAAACCGCCCTCGCGGTCACCGCCGCGGAAGCCGCCCTCACGCGGCCCGCTCGGCCGGGAACCGTCGCGGTCGCCCCCACGGAAGCCACCCTCACGACGGTCACCCCCGCGGAAACCGCCTTCGCGGTCACCACCACGGAAGCCACCCTCACGGCGGTCGCCGCCGCGGAAGCCGCCCTCGCGGTCACCACCACGGTAGCCACCCTCACGGGAAGCACCGGAGCGCGAAGCGTCCCGGTCACCGCCGCGGAAACCACCCTCGCGGGGACCGCCCTCACGACGGTCGCCGCCACGGAAACCACCGTCACGGTCACCACCACGGAAGCCG
Organism: Micromonospora acroterricola; assembly: GCF_003172955.1. Lineage (GTDB taxonomy): Bacteria > Actinomycetota > Actinomycetes > Mycobacteriales > Micromonosporaceae > Micromonospora > Micromonospora acroterricola. The sequence continues at coordinate 3,721 of NZ_QGKR01000054.1, forward strand.
CCCTCGCGCGGAGCGCCAGACCGGAAGCCACCCTCACGACGGTCGCCGCCACGGAAACCGCCCTCGCGGTCGCCGCCACGGTAGCCACCCTCACGCGGAGCACCGGAGCGCGAACCGTCCCGATCACCGCCGCGGAAACCACCCTCGCGGGGAGCGCCGCCCTCACGACGGTCGCCGCCACGGAAACCACCGTCACGGTCGCCGCCACGGTAGCCACCCTCACGGGGAGCACCGGAGCGCGAACCATCGCGGTCACCGCCACGGAAACCACCCTCACGGGACGGACCGGAGCGGCCGCGGTCGCCACCCTGGTAACCGCCCTCACGACGGTCACCACCACGGAAGCCGCCACCCTCGCGGTCGCCGCCACGGTAGCCGCCCTCACGCGGCGCACCCGAGCGCGAACCATCACGGTCGCCGCCACGGAAACCGCCTTCACGACGGTCACCCCCGCGGAAGCCACCCTCACGGGGAGCGCCAGAACGCGAGCCATCGCGGTCGCCGCCACGGAAACCGCCTTCACGACGGTCGCCGCCGCGGAAGCCACCCTCACGCGGAGCGCCGGAGCGCGAGCCATCGCGGTCACCGCCCCGGAAGCCACCCTCACGGGGAGCACCAGAACGGGAACCATCGCGGTCACCGCCCCGGAAGCCACCCTCACGGGGAGCACCAGAACGGGAACCATCGCGGTCACCGCCCCGGAAGCCACCCTCACGGGGAGCGCCAGAACGGGAACCATCGCGGTCGCCACCTCGGTAGCCGCCCTCGCGGGGAGCGCCCGAGCGCGAACCGTCCCGGTCGCCACCCCGGTAGCCACCCTCACGCGGCGCACCGGAGCGCGAACCGTCCCGGTCACCACCACGGAAACCACCCTCACGACGGTCGCCGCCACGGTAGCCACCCTCGCGGGGAGCGCCCGAGCGCGAACCGTCCCGGTCGCCGCCACGGTAGCCACCCTCACGCGGCGCGCCAGAGCGCGAACCGTCCCGGTCACCACCACGGGAACCGCCGTCGCGGCCGCCGGCGTATCCGCCTCGCGCGCCGCCAGCGTTGTCCCGGTCGCCCCGGTACGGGGGTCGGTCGTCGCGGCGCGGGCCGCGGTCGCGTCCGCCCGGGCCGTCAGTACGGTCTTCGTAACGACGGGGACGGTCTCCGCCCTGCGGTCCTGAACTCACAGGTACATCCTTCCTCATTGCGCCACCAACGGCGCTACGCAGTCGAGGGCCGACCCGGATGGGGCGGCCCTCGACTGGAAGATTGTCCGGCGGCGTCCTACTCTCCCACACCCTCACGAGTGCAGTACCATCGGCGCTGGAGGGCTTAGCTTCCGGGTTCGGAATGTGACCGGGCGTTTCCCCTCCGCCATGACCGCCGTAACTC
>NZ_QGKR01000110.1 GCF_003172955.1 Micromonospora acroterricola
GCCTTATCGTCGGCAGCGTCAGATGTGGATAAGAGACAGGGGGGTGCGGTGGCGCACGCCGAGCATCCGGAGCACGCGGTGGTCCGCGAGGTCGGCCGACAGACCGGGCTGACCGTGACCGTCGACCGGCTGCGGGCGGTCGTCGCCGACGTCACCACGTACCCGGAGGACGACGTCGCCCTGCACACCGACCGGTTGGCCTTCGAGGTGAGCGCGCGTGGGGGCACGCTGCGCGACTCCGTGGACGGCCCGACCGACGAGGCCCGCTGGGTCACCCCGGCTGAGGCGTCCGGGCTGCCCCTGGCGCCGTTCAGTGCCGAGCTGCTCGGCCTGCCGGTCACCCCGCTCCCGACCGGGGTACGCCGGCCCGCCGAGCCGTTCCCGCCGGCACACCCGGACCGTCGGCTGCGATTCGGGGCGTACGGGCTGGTCACCGACCCGGCCGGGCGGATCCTGCTCACCCAGATCGCGGAGGGCTACCCGGGGGCCGGTAGGTGGCACCTGCCCGGCGGCGGCACCGACCACGGCGAGCAACCGACCACCGGGCTGCTCCGCGAGCTGGTCGAGGAGGGCGGCCAGCTGGGCCGGGTCGTGGAGCTGCTGGGCGTGGACAACCTGCACAACCCCGCCGCCCTCGGCCCGGAGGGCCGCCCACTGGACTGGCACGGGGTCCGGGTGATCTACCGGGTGCTGGTGGACGCACCCACCGACGCGGTGGTCACCGAGTCGGCCGGCGGCTCGACCGCCCGTGCCGGCTGGTTCACCCCGGCTCAGGCCGCCGACCTGCCGTTGACCGGGATCGCTGCCTCGGCAATCGGACAGCAGGGTCGATAGCCCGCGCTCGTTGAGCCGACCTGGTGACCCTCCGGTACAGTCAAAGCAGGGAATGGTGGAGGAAACGGGCACTGAGGCCCGGCATGGGAATAAGAGAGTGGTTCGCGCGGTTTAGGCAGATATAAGTACCGCCGGCAGCTATCGCCAAGTCCTGTTCCCTTATGCGATGGTGTACTCCGCAAAACGGCTGCCGGGCCATGCACGGTCCGGCACGAGACAGCCGGACACCCGCCACGGCGGGCAGCCGATCCGGTGATGGAGGAAACGTGCCGAGAGCCCCATGGCGCCGGCGTCGTACGACTGACAGTCCGCGCCCCGCAGGGCGTCGCTGGGCGGGCCGGTTGCGCCGCAGCAGCACGTTCGCGCGTCAGGTGCTGCTGGTCCGAGTGGGTCGCCGCGACGGCGACCTGCGGACCACCGACGTGACACTGCCCGAGCACCGCTACGCCGACCGGCAGCGCCGCCGCTACGGCCTGGACCGGCTCGGCCGCTCGTCGTTCTCTCGGGCGGAGATCGAGGCGATCATGCCGGTCAGCCCGGCGCTGCCGCCGGTCGCGCACGCCGACGAGGCGTCGGCCGGGTCCATCCCGCTGCTCCCCGGCGAGCGCACCGTCGCCCGTCGGATGAAGTTCGGCCTGGTCAACGCATGCACACTGGCCAGCCTGATGCTCGGCATGCTGGCCATCTTCCAGGCCATGCAGGGTGAGGTGCGCATCGCCGCGCTCTGCCTGATCGCCTGCGTCGCCTTCGACGGCCTGGACGGCGCGCTGGCCCGGCGCCTCGGCGTGGCCAGCCCGTTCGGTGCGCAGATGGACTCGCTGGCCGACATGTGCTCGTTCGGCCTCGCCGCACCGGTGGTGGTCTACGCCTCGCTCGCCGGCTCCGTCTCGACCGCCGCGGCGGCGGTGGCCTGCGCCCTGGTGGCGGCGTGTGCCGCGATCCGGCTGGCCCGCTTCAACGTCTCGCCGAAGGACGGCCGCTTCTTCTGCGGCGTCCCCACCACCATGGCGGCCGCGGTGCTCGCGGTCACCGTCGCGATCGGCCTGCCCGTGCCCGGCCTCGTGCTGGTCGCCGGGGTGGCGCTGCTCGCCTTCGCGATGGTCTCCAGCTTCCCGTACGCCAAGCTCGCCCGGCTGGTCAAGCTGCCGCCGTGGCTGTGGCTCGCCCCGGTGATCGGCGCGCTGATCGACATCCGGCTCACCTTCGCCCTGATCGTGGTCGGTTACCTGGTCAGCGGGCCGGTGCTCTGGCTGCGGCAGCGTCGTACCGCCTGATCCACACACGAAGAACGGGGCGCCGCGGACCGCGGCGCCCCGTTCTTTTCGTTCGATGAGTCAGCGCCAGCGGGCGATGACCGTCGAGCCCCCGACCACCTTGTCGCCCGGCCCGACCAGCGGATCGGCGGCCTCGGCCGGCAGGTACACGTCGGTCCGTGAGCCGAACCGGATCAGCCCGAAGCGCTCGCCCTTCGCCAGCAGCGCGCCGATCGGCGCGCGCTGCACGATCCGACGGGCGATCAGCCCGGTCCGCTGCGCGACCACCACCGTGCCCCGGCTGGTGTCCAGCACGGTGTACGCGGCCACGTTGTGCTCGGCGTCCGGCTTCATCGCGTTGACGAAGCCACCGTCGGCGACGAAGTAGTCGACCACCTTGCCGGCGACCGGCGCCCGGTTGACGTGCACGTCCAGCACCGACAGGAAGACCGCGATCCGCAGCCACTCGCCGTCGCCGAAACGCTCGTCGTGCAGCCGCTGCACCGACAGGACCTGCCCGTCCGCGCTGGCCACCACTGCCGTCGGGTCCTCCGGCACATCGCGCTGCGGGTCGCGGAAGAACGCGGCGACCGGCCCGGCGGCCAGCGCCGGCAGCAGCCAGAGCTTCGACGAGGGACGCGCCACCCGGGCCAGCGCCGCGAGGCCCAGCGTGATGCCCGCCGCGGCCACGCCGTTGGAGTCGATGTGCATTGCACGGGTCAGCGGCACGCTCGACGGCCGGTGCGCCGGGGCCAACCGGTCGGCGGCGGCCGGGCTGGCCGGGGTGAACCGCAGCCGGTAGACCCGCACCGGCGGCGAGTTGCGCAGCACCAGGTCGGCGCCGACGCCGTAGAGGGCGTCCTGCCGGGCCAGCTCGGTGGCCGCGCCGGTGGTCCGGCCGGGCGTCGCGGGGGTGGCGACGCTCAGCACGGCGCCGTCGCTGAGGTACTTGGCCAGACCCTCGATGGCGCCGCGCGTCTCCTCGGCGGTGCCGGTGAACGCCTCGCCGGCGACGACCACCCCGGCGGGCTCGGCCTCGGCCAGCGAGTCGACGACCCGGACCCGGTCGGCCACCCACCGGCCCTGCGCGGTGACGTGCTCGCGGAGCACGGTGACGGCGGACGGATCGGCCGGCACCAGGGTGAGCCGGTCGCCGGGGAGCAGCGCCTCGATCGCCGAGGCCAGCACCGCGGACTCCGGGCTCGCGCCGACCAGGAGAGCGGCCTTCGGATCGTTGATCCGGGCCAGCTCGGTGACGAGCGTACGGGCGGCTCGCTCGCCGATGCGGACCGGACCGGACCGACCGGTGGTACGCACGGCGGGGGACTGGGTCATGTCGGACGGGCTCCTGACGGGGTAGAGACGGGAATCGCGGCGGGGCCGCCACGGCGGGACGGGCCGGCCGGCGGAGGCGAAATCTCCACCGGCCAGCATATGCGCCTGCCCGCGCCGGCCGCACCGCCGTAGCGGTGGAGAAGGCCGGCGCGGGCAGGCGCCCCGTCAGGGCTGCCGCCGTTGACCCTCCCGCTCGTCCGTCGGTTGGTCGACCCGGGTCGGCCCGTCGGCCTCCGTGCCGGCCGGCCGGTCGAGGACCCCGGTGGTGGGCTCGTCGCCCGCGTCGGCGGGCTGCCCGGACGCCGGAGCGGTCTCCGGCTCCGACGGCGGGTGAGCCAGCCAGGCCGGGTGGATCACCTCCGCGGTCGGAGCTTCCGGTGTCCGCACCTCCGCGGTCGGCGTCTCCGGCGCCCGCAGCTCCGCGGTCGGCGCTTCCGGCGTCCGCAGCTCCGCGGTCGGCGTCTCCGGCGCCGCTTCCGGCGCCGGAGCGTCCCAGGTGGAGCGTTCGGCGTCCCAGGACGGCAGGCCCGCGCCGGAGGTCGGAGCGGACGCACCGGAAACCGGTGCGGTGGGCTCGGTGGTGACGGCGTCCTGAGCGGCCGGTTCCGGTTGGGCCGGTCGGCCGGAGCGCAGCGCGCCGACCAGCCCGAAGACTCCGATCAGGATCAGTGCGCCGGCCAGGAACCAGCCGACCGGCGGCAGCGCGAGCCCGAGCAGCTGCGCGAGCAGCCACCAGGCGGACAGCCCCAGGAACACCAACCCGAAGGCGAACGACACCAGGTCCGTACGGTGAGCCTTCACCGGGTCACCTCCAGGTTGCCGGCATTGACGTGGATGTAGAGGCGTAGCGTGCCGCCCCCGGCCCCGTCCGCGCCGAGGTCGGTGGATTCCCGCAGGCGGCCGTCCAGCCCGCCGGACCGGTTGCCGAAGATGGTCGCGTCGCCCGCGTTGACGTCGGCCACGGTGGTCACGTCCACGTTCGGTGGCACCACCACGGTCGCCTGGCCGAAGTTGATCGCCACGGTGACCTGGCTGTCCCGCTTGGAGAAGTCGATCCCGCGCAGGTCGAGCACCGCGTCACCGAAGCTGTTCTCGTACCGGTCGGCGAGGTCGCGGTAGTCGGTGGGCGCCCAGGTGACCGCGCCGTCGACCCCACGGATGCGGTCGTAGGACTCGGCCACGGTCGCCGTCCCCAGCGCGGCGGCGGTCACCAGGCCCAGCGCGATCAGCCAGCGGGCCCGGCCGAACCAGGTGCCCACCAACAGCCCCAGCCCGATCGTGGCCAACGCGGCAGCGAAGTACGCCGACGCGCCGACGTCGAAGACGTCCAGCAGGTCGAGCAGTGCGACCACGCCGAGAGCCAGGAAGATCAGCGAGAAGGTCACCGCGCCGAGCGGCGACCGCTCCTTGGGCCGCTTCGGTGGCTTCGGCGGCTTGGGCGCCTTCGGCGGGGGGTACGCGGCCGGCGAGGCGTACGGCCCGTGCGGCGCGAACGGGGCCCGGTATCCGGCCGGGGTCGGCGGCGTGCCCGGATAGCCGGCCGGGGCGCCGGTAGCGGGCGCACCGGTCACCGGCGCCGACGGCCAGCCGGCGCTGGGCGTGCCGGTGCTGGGCCAGCCGGACGCGGGGACGGCGGGTGC
>NZ_QGKR01000053.1 GCF_003172955.1 Micromonospora acroterricola
TGCCGGCCCCGGGCCCGGGCTGCGACGGCAGGGGGGCCGGCGGGCGTACCGGCCACGCTGGCTGGCGGTTCCGGTGCCACCCCGCCGCCGACGCCCGCCCCGACCGGCCGGACGCCCTGGCGGCGGGCCCGCTGGGTGGTGCTCGGCGCCGTGCTCGCCCTGGCCGGGGTGGCCACCGCGACGACGCTCTACCTCACCCGCGACCGCTATCCGGACCTGGAGTTCGCGCCGCTGCGCGAGCTGTCCCGTCCGCACGCTGGCGCCGAGCGGCCCGTCGGCATGTGGACGGCCGTGCTCGACGACCGGGCCTACCTCGGCTACCCGCTGCCGGACGACCGGCTGGAGGTGGTCGCCGTCGACGCCGCAACCGGCGCGGAGCTGTGGCGCAAGGCGACCGACGTCACCGCCGACGACTGGACGGGGCTGGTCGCCGTCCCGGGAGCGGTCGCGGTCCTCGCCGACGCCCCGGGCGACAGCACCCCCCGCGAACTGGCCGTCCTCGACGGTCTCTCCGGCGCGCAGCGCTGGCACCGCGCGATCCACGGCGACGACGACGTGTACTTCGCCGACGATGGCGCGGTGCTGGTCGACCGGACCGCCGGCCACCTGGTCGGCCTACGGCTCAGCGACGGCCGTGAGAAGTGGACCCGACCGAACCCCCGGGACCAGTACGGTGGCGGCCGCACCGTCGTCCGGCCGGTGGGCAGCGACGAGGCGGCCGGTGGTCCCGCCTTCCTCGACGGCACGCCCCGCGACCCGTGGACGGGCAAGGGACGGCGGCTGGTGCAGGTCGGGGCGGACCGGTCGGTGCGGCTGCTCGACATGTCCTCCGGCTCGGTGGTGCGCGAGTGGGGGAGCGTCGCCGACCTCGACGACCTGGTCGTGGCCCACGAGGACCGGCTGTACGTGGCCGCCAACGACGGCGGGTACCAACTGCTCGCGTACGACCTGAACTCCGACGCGGAACCGGTGGTTCTCTACCGGGCCGGGAACGACCAGCACCGGCCGAAGGAGCTGGTGGCCTGCGGCGAGCACCGGGCGTGCCTGCTGGAGGTGCCGGACAACGAGGCCGAGCGCACCGAGGTCGTGGCGGCGACCGAGGGCGAGCCCGCGATCCGCTGGCCGGCGCCCGGCGCGACGGAGCTGGTCCCGCTCGGTGACCAGTTGATCGCCCGGCGGCAGGTCCCGGAGTCGACGGTCACCCTCTTCGACGGCGCGGGCAAGACCGTGCTGCGCGACCGCCGCGGCGTGGCGGTCCGGCTGGACGGGGGCAACCTGCTGGTCTTCGCCAAGGCGCCCAGCACGGTGGCGGACAACCGCAGTGTCGCCGGCGTGTGGGCCGAGTCCGGTGAGCTCGACGAGCTGGGCGAACTCCAGGACGTCGGCAGCGACTCCTGCTCCTGGAACACCCACGTCATCGCCTGCGGCGCGGAGAAGGACTTCGTCCTGTACCGCCTCGCCAAGGACTGACCATCCGGCAACCGGCGTGCACGATCGCGCAGGGGTGCGGTCAGGCGCGGATGATGTTCGTGCCCTCCATCCGGACCGGGATCTCCGTGAGGCCTCGGGTGGCGGGGCCGCCGAGGCGGGCGCCGTCGCTGGCCGAGAACGTCGAGTTGTGCGCGGGGCAGGTGATCACGCCGTCGCGCGGCGCGGCGACCCGTACGCCCTGGTGCGGGCAGGTCGCGTCGTAGGCGGCGAAGGTGCCGGCCCGGGGCTGGACGACGAGCACGCCGTCGACGACCGTGCCACCGCCCACCGGCACGTCGCTGGTACGGGCCAGCACGGTGCCGGCCGTGGCGGTCGCCCCGCCGGCCTGGGTGTCCCCGGCGCCGCAGGCGCTCAGCAGTCCGGCCGCGCCGGCCGCGCCGGCCCCGGTCAGCAGCGCCCGCCGGCTCAGGCACCAGCGGTTGTCGCGGAGGAACTCCTGTCCGTCGTACACCGTCGTCACCTCTCCGTCGGCGGACCGGACCGCCGTCGTCCGGGCGCCGTCACCGGTGGTCGGCGGTGGCGCGCGGACGGGTCCGGTGACTCGCCGGGCCAGCCTGCCCCACCCACCTGAGGGCGCGATGCGACCCGGCTGAATGGTGGCTGGACGCACGTCCGTCGACACCGGCTCGCCGGCCGCCGGGCCGGCTCGTACGATGCTCCGGTGAATCTTCGGGGTACGGTCCGCGCCGATCGTCCGCTGGTGGTCCTCGCCGTCGAGGAGGAGGCCCGCTACCTGCCGCCGGAGCTGCCGGTGCTGCTCACCGGGATGGGCAAGGTGAACGCCGCCACCGCGCTGGCGGCGGTGCTGGCTGCCGGGCCGCGCCCCGCCCTGGTGCTGAACCTGGGCACGGCCGGGGCACTGCGCCCCGGCTGGACCGGCATCCACGAGGTAGCCACCGTGCTCCAGCATGACCTGGACACCGCCCTGCTGCGCACGCTCACCGGCCAGACCTACGGGGCGCCGCTCCCGCTGGCCGCCCAGGGCGCGGTGCTGGCCACCGGCGACACGTTCGTGGCCGACGACGCGGCGCGCGACCGGTTGGCGCAACGCGCCGACCTGGTCGACATGGAGGGGTACGCGATCGCCTGGGCCGCCAGCCAGGCCGGCGTACCGTGCCGGCTGGTCAAGCAGGTCAGCGACGAGGCGGGAGAGGGTGCGGCCCGGACCTGGCGGGAGTCGGTCGACGCCTGCGCCCGGGACCTCGCCGAGTGGGCCGGTCGACACCTCGGTTGATCCGGCGGCTCAGTCTTCCGGCCGCCGCATCCGCAGCCGTGGAATGGTCGCCCGGCGGTTGCTGGCGGGAACCAGGGCGGCGCCGGCCAGCGCGAGCGCCACGATCACGGCGGCCAGCAGCGGCGGCCAGCCGCCGGCCCAGGGGAGCACCAGCAGCGGCAGCAGCAGCCAGACCAACCGTCGCCACGGCACGACGGCGGCCACCAGCCAGGTGAACAGAAGGCGCCCGAGCACGAACAGCACCGGGCCGCCGATGATCAGCATGAGCCACCGCACCGGCGTCGTCCCGGTCGGCCGGGCGGCGACCAGGTCGAAGGAGGCCGCCGTGCCGACAACGCCGGCCAGCATCACCAGATGGGTGTACGGGGCCAGCCGGGCCGCCCTGCTCGTGTCGGCCCCGGCCTTCAGCAAACGGCCGGCCCGGAAGACGTAGATCTGCCAGAGCAGCAGCATGGTGGCGAAGGCGCAGAGCAGGGCGGTGAGCCGGAAGCGGTCGAAATGCGTCCGGCTGACCTCCAGGGTGGGCACCAGGATGATGTCGCCGAGGGCCAGGATGACGAATTGCTGGTACCGCTCGCCCAGGTGCTCGGTGGTCCGGTCGTACTGCTGAAGGGGCACCCGGCCCAGCCAGGGCATCGGGTACCGGACCGCCGCGGAGACCAGGTCGATCGCTATCGCGACGGTCCAGAGCCCCCAGTGGGGCGCGCCGACCAGTGCTCCGCTGATCCAGAAGACGCCGGACACCACGAACCAGAACAGGAACCGTGTGGCGCGCTCCATGGCCGCCCGGTGCCGCTGTCGGTGCAACGTGGTGACCAGGACGACGCCGCGCACCACGTGCGTGGTGACGTACGCGATCGCGAAGACCATCGCGTGCCCGGCGGACAGCATCGGCAGCGCCGCCGCCATGCCCACCGACCCCACCATGGCGACCATCAGGATGGCCTGGATCGGGCGCTGCTCCGGGTCGTAGAACTCGGTCGTGGTGGAGGTGACCGACCAGGTCCACCAGATCGCAGCCAGCGTCAGCAGCACCGGCGCGGTGCCGGCCCAGGAGCCGCGTTCGGCGATCAGTTTCGAGACCATGGCGAGGGCGGCCACGAAGACCACGTCGAAGAGGAGTTCCAGCAGCGTGGCCCGGGCCGACCCCTCCGGGCGGCGTACCAGCGCCGCAGTGCCTCCGGTGGTCATGCCCGGCCTCCCGCCGCGTCTCGGAGAATTATCGGCGGCACCGGCGCGGCCCGTCCCCGGATCCGGGATTCCCGCCGACCCGCCCCGGGCCGGTCACCCGCGCGTCCGGTCCGAGGTTGCCACGGCGTCAACCGTCGGGTGATGCTTGACCGCATCCATATATCTCGATCTCTTCGGAGGTTCGGATGCGCCGCTCCCCGCTCGTCGCCCTCGTCCTGACCGCCCTCCTGCTCGTCGCGCCCGGCGCGGCACAGGCCGCCGTCCCCGACCGGACCGCCCCCGCCGCGCCCGTCGCCGACCAGGCCGCGCTTGCCGGGGTACGCACGCCGGGTACCGCCTGGGGCCTCGACCCGACCACCGGCCGGATGACCGTCACCGTCGACGACACTGTGGCACCCGCCGAGCTGGCGGCGCTGCGGTCGATGGCCGACCGGGCCGGCGCGCTGCTGCGCCGGGAACCCGGAACGCTGCGCACCCTGATCGCCGGCGGGCAGGGCATCTACGGAGGCGGCGGCCGCTGCTCGCTCGGCGCGAACGTGCGCAGCGGCAGCACCTACTACGTCGTCACCGCCGGGCACTGCACCACCGTCGCCAGCACCTGGTACGCCGACAGCGCGCAGACCACCGTCCTCGGCACCCGCACCGCCACCAGCTACCCGACCAACGACTACGGCCTGATCCGCTACACCGGGCGGATCGCCCACCCCAGCGCGGTCTACACCCACCCCGGCCTGCTGACGATCTACGGGGCCGGCAGCGCGTACGTCGGTCAGGCCGTGTGCCGCAGCGGCGCCACCACCGGGGTGCGGTGCGGCAGCGTCACCGGCCTCAACCAGACCGTCAACTACGCCGGCGGCAACGTGATCTACGGCCTGATCCGCACCAACATCTGCGCCGAGCCGGGGGACAGCGGCGGACCGCTCTACGTGGCGTCCACCGGCACCATCATCGGCATCCTCTCCGGTGGCAGCGGCAACTGCACGTCCGGCGGCACCACCTACTACCAGCCCATCGGGGAGGTGCTCGCCGCGTACGGGCTGACGCTGCCCTGACCCGTCGTTGCGCTGAGCGCAACGGGTTGCCCGTTCTCCGCAACGGGCCTAGGCTCGGCGGCACCCCGGAC
>NZ_QGKR01000187.1 GCF_003172955.1 Micromonospora acroterricola
GTGTGTCGGGGTGATCGGTGGGGGAGCCGGGGTTAGCGTGATCGACATGGCGGGGCGATACGGCGAGGACGTGTTGGCGGGGGACTGGCGGCGGCGGAAGGTCACCCCCGAGGTGGACGCCGAACCGGATCTCGTGGTGGAGGACGCCGACTCCGGATTCTGCGGCGCGGTCGTCGGCTTCGAGTCCGGTGCGGTGGTGCTGGAGGACCGGCACGGCCGGCGGCGCAACTTCCCGCTGCTGCCGGCGGCGTTCCTGCTCGACGGTCGGCCGGTGACACTGCGTCGCCCGACCCGCGCCCCGGTGCCGGCGGCGCGTCGGCGTACCGCGTCCGGGTCGGTGGCCGTGGACAACGTGCGCGCCCAGGTGGCCAAGGCCAGCCGGATCTGGGTGGAGGGCATCCACGACGCCGCGCTGGTCGAGCGGATCTGGGGCGACGACCTGCGGATCGAGGGCGTGGTCGTGGAGCCGCTGGACGGCATCGACGCCCTCGACGCCGAGGTACGCGACTTCGCCCCCGGCCCGACCCGGCGACTCGGCGTCCTCGTCGACCACCTCGTGCCGGGCAGCAAGGAGAGCCGCATCGTGGCCCGGGTCAACTCGCCGTACGTGCTGGTGACCGGGCATCCCTACGTGGACGTCTGGCAGGCGGTCAAACCGGCGGCGCTGGGCATCGCGGCGTGGCCGGTGGTGCCACCGGGGCAGCCGTGGAAGGAGGGGGTCTGCGCTGCCCTCGGCGTGGCCGAGCCGGCCGACATGTGGCGGCACATCCTGTCCCGGGTGAACAGCTTCGCCGACGTGGAGACCCCCCTGATCAACGCCATGGAACGCCTCATCGACTTCGTCACCGAACCGGCCTGACCCGCCGCCTCGCCGCCCCGCCCGGCCGCGCCGTCGCCCCGCGCCTGCCGCATACGCAAGATCGCGCAACTTCGGGGATGTAGTGGCCATGAAGGCCCTCGGAGGCCACTACGTCCACGATGTTGTGCGGATCTTGGGGTGCCGGAGCGGCGGCGAACGCACGCGACCGGTCAGGGTTCCTGGTCGGGGGTGCGGGTGTGGACGAAGGTGGCGATGTCCAGGGCGACCGCGCGACCCTGCTCGTCGCGCAGGACGGTGAGGATCTCGCCGTCCTGTCCACCGGCGCGGCCCCGCCAGCGGTCCGGTCCCTCGGGGACGAAACGCAGGTCGGGAGCGCCGACCCGGCCGGCGTGCAGCTCGCCGGCGACGTCCGCGTACACCTCGATCTCGGTGCCCATCCACCACCAGCGGCCGGTCAGCTCGGCGAGCTCGGCGGGGGGAGGGGCGGCGGCCGGCCGCCACGGGGTGACCGGCGCGGGTTCGGCGTCCAGCACCAGGGTGAGCAGCCGCCGGCCGAGGGCGCCGAGGTGCCCGGTGCGCAGCCCGTACGAGTTGGCGAAGCCCACCACGGCGGTGCGGGTGGGTCGGTGCACGGCCAGCGAGGCGATGTAGCCGGGCATCGAGCCCCCGTGGCCGACGTACACCCGGTCGCCCTCCCGGAAGAGCTCCAGACCGAGGCCGTGCCCGTGGGTCCAGGAGTCCAGGTCGCCGATCACCACGGGGGAGCACATCTCGGTCAGCGTCCCGGCGGCCAGCACCGACGGGTCGGGGTCGGCCAGGAACGCGGCCCAGCGGCCCAGGTCCTCGATCGTCGACCACAGCTGCCCGGCGGGGGCCATCGCCCCGGTGTCGGTACGGGGCTCCTCGCGCAGCGTGTCGTGCCACGGGTGGACAACGTAGCCGCGGGCGAACGGTTCGGTGGCCGCGTACGTGGTGCGGCGCATCCCCAGCGGGGCGAGGATCCGCTCGTCGAGCAGGTCCGCCCAGGGCATGCCGGTGAGCCGTTCGAGCACTCCGCCCAGCAGGCCGTACGCCAGGTTGGAGTAGTGGTACGTGGCGTGCGGCGGGTAGGCGATCTTGTCGGCGGTCAGCCCGGCGAGCAGGGTGGCGAGGTCGGCGCCGGCGGTCCGCTCCCACCAGTCGCCCTCGGGTTCGCGCTGGATGCCGCTGGCGTGCCCGAGCAACTGGCGCAGGGTGAGGGTACCGACGCCGGTGCCCGGCAGGTGCCGTTCGAGCGGGTCGTCCACGGTCAGCCGGCCGGCGTCGCGCAACTGCATGATCAGGGTGGCGGTCATCGTCTTGCTGATCGAGCCCAGCCGGTACTGCAGGTCGACGCCCGGGCGGGGGTGCTCGCCGGCGGCGGCCAGGTGTGCCAGCGTGCCGTCGCGGACCACGCCGAGCACCAGCGACGGGGCGCGGCCGTCGACCTGCGCCTGGGCCACCTGGGCGTCGAACTGTCGGGCGGTCTCGGGCAGCAGGGTCAACGTGATCTCCTCGCTCGTCGGCTGGTGCGGGCCGCCGTCATGGGGCGTTTCGGCGGGCCAGGGGGGTTTCGCCGAGCCTACTGATCATCACGGGTCGGCTGCTCGTGCATTCGCGTGTCACGATCGTGGTGTGGACGCCGTGGTATGGATCGTTGTGGGTGTGCTGCTGGTTGTCGCCGAGGTCTTCACGACGACGCTTTTTCTGATCATGTTCGGGGTCGGCGCGTTCGCCGCGGCGGGCGCGGCAGCGCTGGGCGCGCCGGTGGCGGTGCAGGCGCTGGTGTTCGCGGTGGTGTCGGCGTTGAGCCTGGTGGTGGTCCGACCGGTCATCCGGCGGCACCAGCGGTCGGCGCTGGACAGCGGCGAGCAGCCGTTCGGCGTGGAAGCGATCGAGGGTTCCACAGCGTTGGTGTTGGAACGGGTGGACGCCGAGCACGGCCTCGTCAAGATCGACGGAGAGCTGTGGAGCGCCCGGTCGTACGACACGACGCAGTCCTACGAGCCTGGCGCACGGGTGCGGGTGATAAAGGTCCGGGGCGCGACCGCCCTGGTCTGGCAGGACGATGTTTCTTCCGCCGGCGAGCTGCCGGAAGCGAGAGGGTGAACGGGATGACGGTCATAGGCGTACTGCTGATCGCAGTGGCGTTGATCGCGGTGGTGACGCTGGCGAAGGCCGTGCGGATCGTGCCGCAGCAACGCCAGGACGTGGTGGAACGGCTCGGAAAGTACAAGCGCACGCTCAGCCCCGGCCTCAACCTGCTGGTGCCCTTCGTCGACGCGGTACGCACCAAGGTCGACATGCGGGAGCAGGTGGTCAGCTTCCCGCCGCAGCCGGTGATCACCTCGGACAACCTGGTGGTCTCGATCGACACCGTTCTCTACTTCAAGGTGGTCGACTCGGTCCGGGCGACCTACGAGATCTCTAGCTTCCTCCAGGCCATCGAGCAGCTCACCGTCACCACGCTGCGTAACGTGATCGGCTCGCTGGACCTGGAGCGGGCGCTGACCAGCCGGGACGAGATCAACCGGCACCTCTCCGGCGTGCTGGACGAGACCACCGGCCGCTGGGGCATCAAGGTGACCCGGGTGGAGATCAAGGCGATCGAGCCGCCGGCCAGCATCCGGGACTCGATGGAGAAGCAGATGCGCGCCGAGCGGGACCGCCGCGCGGCGATCCTCACCGCCGAGGGGCACAAGCAGTCGGTGATCCTCACCGCCGAGGGTGACAAGCAGTCGGCGGTGCTGCGGGCCGACGGTGACCGGCAGGCCCGGATCCTGCAGGCCGAGGGCCAGGCGAAGGCGATCCGGACGGTCTTCGACGCGATCCACCAGGCGAATCCGAGCCAGAAGGTGCTCGCCTACCAGTACCTGCAGGCCCTGCCGCAGATCGCCCAGGGCAGCGCCAACAAGGTCTGGATCATCCCGGCCGAGCTGACCAAGGCGCTGGAGGGGATGGGTGGCGCGCTCGGCGGGCTGAGCCAGATGGTCGGGGACCTGCCCGCACCGGAGGCCGCGGAGCACGCGAGCCAGGTCGAGCGCGAGGCCGCGGAGGCGGCGCAGGCCGCGGCGGACGCCGCTCAGCAGATCCACGATGAGGTACGCGTCGCCGAGGCGCAGGCCACCGGCGGCAAGGGACCGCAGGGGCTGCCGGCGCCGGAGCCGGTGTCCCCGACCAGCCTCGTCGAGGACCCGGCCGACCAGCGCGAGCGCGGCTGATCCCGTACGCCGGCCACCCGGCCGGCTAAATGCGAGAAAGACTCATGGGGCGCTCCGACGCCTGCCACGATCGGTCCTAGGACGGGTGGTGACCAGGCAATCGGGGCGCCCCGGCGCGTCCCGCACCGCTCGTCGGCGAGCGAGGTGACGCATGAAGGATCCGGCGAATCGGATGTGGTCCTCGGCCCCGGTGCCCGGCGCGCACGACCCGGCCGGCCCGCTGGGCTCCCGACGGAGCGGCGGCGGGTTCGGCGTACTGCCGTTCGTCGGCGAACCGACCCCGGCCGGGCCGGCAACGAACGCCAGTTGGGCCTGGTCGATACGCCGGTTCGCGCGCGCGGCGGTGTGGCTGCTGCCCGCGTACGCCATCCTCTACGGCGCGGTGGCGATGGCCAGTGACGGCGGGGTGGGCAACGACCCGTATCCGGCCGACGGCCGGGCGGCGTACCTCATCGGTTGGGTGGCCGCGGTCTGGCTCGGCCTGCTCGCGCTGTTGGCCCTCACCGGCCTGCTCGCCGCTACCCGCAGTCGTCGGGTGGCCGCCGCCGGGCTGCTGGTCAGCATCGCCGGCACCGTGCTGATGCTGCCCTTCGCCGGGCTCGCCGAACAGACACCGGTCTTCGGCACCACCGCGCGGTCGCTGGTGCTGGTCGGCGCCACCTTCTACAGCGCGGGCTGGTTCCTCACCGGGTGGGCGGTGGCCCGTTCGGGCTCGTTCAGCCTTGGCGACGGGGTCATGCTGATCATCGCCGCGCCGCTGCTCGGCCTGGGAGGCGCCCTGATCGGCTCGCTGCAGACGTTCGGCGCGATCTTCGTGCTGATCGCGGGCATCGGGATCGGCTACCGCTCCGGGCGCCTGATGCCCCGCGAAACCGCCCGCGACGCCGCCAGCGCCAGCCTCTCCACCCCAACCCCCTCCTGACCCACGTCGCCGGCCCTCACGGTCCCGCCTTGACCCGGTCGATCATGAAG
>NZ_QGKR01000052.1 GCF_003172955.1 Micromonospora acroterricola
CGCCGACCCGACCGGCCACGCCGACCCTGCCGGTGTCGCCGCCCGCGGTGCCGAAGCAGCGCCGGGGCCGCCGCTCCGCCGCGCCGCCGCCGGGGTGGCAGGCGCCCAAGGGGTACGTGCCGGTGCCGGTCCGCCGGCGACGCCGCTGGCCGTGGCTGCTGCTGCTCACCCTGGCCTGCTGCTGCGGCTGCCCGGCCTACTACGGGTTCCCGATCGCGGCCCAGTACCCGGCCCGCGCGGCGCTGCCCGAGCAGGTGGCGGACCTGAGCCTGCGCCAGGACGACGGCAGCGCGGAGGCCGCCCAGCAGTTGGAGAGCGAGGTACGCCAGGACCACTGGCTCGCCGAGGACACGTTCGCCGGCATCTACGCCACCTCGGACGGCAAGCGGGTGACCGTCTTCGGCGGCACCGGATTCCGGCTGACCCCGGAGGCGGACGCGGACGCGGAGATCACCCGGCTCAGCGAGCGCTACGCGTTGAACGCCCCCGAGACGGTGAAGACCGGCGTACGGGGTCGTCACGAACGCTGCGCGGTCGGCCGGTCCGCCGGCAACGAGGTGGTGGTGTGCACCTCGGTCGACCACGGCAGCATCGCCACCGGGGTGTTCACCCGGCTCTCCGTCTCCGACAGCGCGGCTCTGCTGGACACGCTGCGCGGCCAGATCGTCCAGCCCGAGCAGCGCTGAGGCCAGGCCCGTCCGGCGGTCGCCGGCCGGGGTCCGTCAGGCGTCGCGGGTCGGGTCCGGGTGGGCGCGCGGCGGGGCGTAGCGGGGCACGTACTCCTGGCCGGTGAGCTTCTGGATCTCGCTCATTAGCTCGTCGGTCATCTGCCGCAGCGAGGTGCGGTCGGCCGGCCGGCCGGTGAAGTCCAGTGGCTTGCCGAACCGGACCGTGATCTTGGCGGTGCCGGGGCGGGGCACCCGGGCGCCGATCGGCTGTGCCTTGTCCGTGCCGATCATGCCGACCGGGATGACCGGCACACCGGCGGAGAGCGCCAGCCGGGCCGCTCCCGTCCGCCCACGGTAGAGCTTGCCGTCCGGTGAGCGGGTGCCCTCCGGGTAGACCACGACCAGGTCGCCGCCCCTGAGCGCCGGGATGGCGGCGTCGAACGCGGACAGCGCCGCCCGCCCTCCGGCCCGCTCGACCGGGATCGCGCCCAGGCCGGTGAGGACGAACTTGGAGATCGCGCCCTTCACGCCGGAGCCCTTGAAGTACTCCGACTTCGCCCAGAACGCCAGGTGCCGGGGCACCACCGTGCCGAGGAACAGCTCGTCGGCCACCGAGAGATGGTTGCCGGCGAAGACCGCGCCGCCGGTCTCCGGCACGTGCTCCAGCCCCTCCACGGTCGGGCGGAACGCCAACCGCAGCGTGGGCGCCACGGTGAGCTTGCCGATGGTGTAGAGCAGGGGCACTGGTCCTCCGGCGGTCGTGTGTTGCGCGGGCGGTGTCACGTTAGCCGACGCCCGCACGTCGCCCGGAGCGGGTGGGCGGGCGACCCGGAGCGTGACAATCGTCCGTCAGGAAGGGACCCTTCCGATGCCTGAGGCGTCAAGAAGGGTCCCTTCCTTACATGGACGGTTATACCCGGCGGACGGTGACCGTCACCCGCTCGCCCTCGCCGACCTCGCCGTCGAAGCCGTCGAGGCCCTCGGCGAAGTCGATGGAGTCGGCCAGCACCTCACCGGTCACGAAGCCCATGTACGCGGCCACCGCCGCGCGCACCTCCTCCGAGGCCGACACCGACACCACGATCCGGTCCGAGACGTCCAGGTCGGCGTCGCGGCGGGCCTGCTGCACCACCCGGACCACGTCGCGGGCCAGCCCCTCGGCGGCCAGCTCCGGGGTCACCTCGGTGTCGAGCACCACCACGCCCTCACCGCCCGGCAGCGGCGCGGAGTGCTCGGCGTCGGCGGCGACCAGGCGCAGCTCGTACTCGCCCTCGGCGAGGGTGACGCCGGCGGCCACCGGGGCGCCGTCGACCAGTTCCCAGTCGCCCGCCTTCACCGCCTTGATCACCTGCTGGACCTGCTTGCCGACCCGCGGGCCGAGCGCCCGCGGCACCACGGTCAGCACCTGCTGGCAGTATTCGGACAGCTCCGCGCTGAACTCCACCGCCTTCACGTTGACCTCGTCGGCGACCAGGTCGGCGAACGGGCGCAGCTGCTCCGCCGCCGGCGAGGCCACGGTCAGCTTCGACAGCGGCAGCCGTACCCGCAGCCCCTTGGCCTTGCGCAGCGACAGCGCCGCCGACGCGACCGCCCGGGTGGCGTCCATCGCGGCGACCAGCTCGTGGTCGGCCGGGAACTCGGTCGCCTCCGGCCAGTCGGTCAGGTGCACCGAACGCTCCCCGGTCAGCCCCCGCCAGATCTCCTCCGCGGTCAGCGGCGCCAGCGGCGCCACCACCCGGCAGAGCGTCTCCAGCACCGTCCACAGGGTGTCGAAGGCGTTCACGTCACCCGACCAGAACCGGTCCCGGGAACGACGCACGTACCAGTTGGTCAGCGCGTCCAGGTAGGACCGGACGGTGGCGCAGGCGCCGGAGATGTCGTACGCCTCCATCTGCGCGCCGACCGTCGCCACCAACTCGTTCGTCTTCGCCAGCACGTACCGGTCGAGCAGGTCGGTGGAGTCCGTGCGGCGCCGCGCGGAGTATCCGTCGGCGTTGGCGTAGAGCGAGAAGAAGTACCAGACGTTCCACAGCGGCAGCAGCACCTGCCGGACGGCGTCCCGGATGCCCGCCTCGGTGACCGCCATGTCACCGCCGCGCAGCACCGGCGAGGACATCAGCATCCAGCGCATCGCGTCCGAGCCGTACGCGTCGAAGACGTGGTAGACGTCCGGGTAGTTGCGCAGGCTCTTGGACATCTTGCGCCCGTCCGAGCCGAGCAGGATGCCGTGGCTGAGGCAGTTGCGGAACGCCGGCCGGTCGAACAGCGCGGTGGCCAGCACGTGCATGGTGTAGAACCAGCCGCGGGTCTGCCCGATGTACTCGACGATGAAGTCGCCCGGGTAGTGGTGGTCGAACCAGTCCGCGTTCTCGAACGGGTAGTGCACCTGGGCGAACGGCATCGAGCCGGACTCGAACCAGCAGTCCAGCACCTCCGGCACCCGGCGCATCATCGACTGGCCGGTCGGGTCGTCCGGGTTCGGCCGGACCAGGTCGTCCACCGCCGGCCGGTGCAGGTCGGTCAGGCGTACGCCGAAGTCCCGCTCGATGTCGGCCAGCGAGCCGTAGACGTCGAGGCGCGGGTAGTTCGGGTCGTCGGACTTCCACACCGGGATAGGCGAGCCCCAGAACCGGTTCCGGCTGATCGACCAGTCCCGGGCGTTGGCCAGCCACTTGCCGAACGAGCCGTCCTTGATGTGCCCCGGGGTCCAGTTGATCTCCTGGTTCAGCTCGACCATCCGGTCCCGGAACTTCGTCACCGCCACGAACCACGACGACACCGCCTTGTAGACCAGCGGCGTGTCGCAGCGCCAGCAGTGCGGGTACGAGTGGGTGTAGGTGTCCTGCCGGAGCACCACCCCCCGCTCCTTGAGCTCCCGGATCACCGGCTTGTTGACGTCGAAGACCTGCTCGCCCTGATACGGCGGGACGAGCGCGGTGAACCGGGTGTGGTCGTCCACCGTGACGATGGTGGGGATGCCGGCGGCGTTGCAGACGTTCTGGTCGTCCTCACCGAAGGCGGGGGCCAGGTGCACGACCCCGGTGCCGTCCTCGGTGGTGACGAACTCCGCGCCGAGCACCTGGTAGGCGTTGTCGCCGGCCCGCTCGACGAGGAAGTCGTACAGCGGGGTGTAGCGGCGGCCGACCAGGTCACGGCCGTACACCGTGCCGACCTGCTCGTACCCGTCCAGCTCCTTGGCGTACGCGGCCAGCCGCGCCGCGCCGACGACGTAACGCTGGCCGTCGCGTTCCAGCACCGCGTACTCGATGTCGGGGCCGACGGCGAGCGCCAGGTTGGACGGCAGGGTCCACGGCGTGGTGGTCCAGACGCCGAGCCGGACCGGCCCGCGCACCAGCTCCGGCGCGCTCTCGTCGCCGATCAGCTCGAACCACACGGTCAGCGTCGGGTCGTGCCGGTCCCGGTAGACGTCGTCCATCCGGGTCTCGGTGTTCGACAGCGGCGTCTCGCAGCGCCAGCAGTACGCCAGCACCCGGAAGCCCTCGTAGATCAGACCCTTGTCGTGCAGGGTCCGGAAGGCCCACATGACGCTTTCCATGTAGTCCAGGTCGAGGGTCTTGTAGTCGTTGGCGAAGTCCACCCAGCGGGCCTGCCGGTTGATGTACCGCTCCCAGTCCTGGGTGAACTCCAGCACCGAGGTGCGGCACGCCTCGTTGAACCGGGCCACGCCGAGGTCGAGGATCTCCGCCTTGCTGGTGATGCCGAGCTGCTTTTCGGCCACCACCTCGGCGGGCAGGCCGTGGCAGTCCCAGCCGAAGCGCCGCTCGACGTGCCGGCCGCGCATGGTCTGGTAGCGCGGCACCACGTCCTTGACGTAGCCGGTGAAGAGGTGGCCGTAGTGCGGCAGGCCGTTGGCGAACGGCGGGCCGTCGTAGAAGACGTACTCGTTCTTGCCGTCCGTCCCGGCGGGACGGGCCTCGACCGACGCCTCGAAGGTCTTGTCGGCCGTCCAGTGCTCCAGGACCCGGCGCTCGACCGCGGGCAGGTCCGGGCTCGCCGGAACACCGGCGGCGGTCGGGTCGTGCAACGGATAGACCATCGGGGGTCGCTCTCCTCATGCAGCTCACTCAACGTGGGTCTGCGAGGACGAACCGTCCGGGGTACGCCTCGAACGGCGCTCCCGGGTGGTCCGCGGTACCACCCCGCTTGGCGGTCAGGATCGACCGCCCGCTCATTGCCGGCTGTGACGGGCCGCACCCGTCCGGTTCTACTGGGCCGGTTGCCCGGCTGTTCTTCCGGAGGCTCACCGGTGATAGCCGGGTCATCGCCTTACGTCTCCCAACGATACAAGACCCACCCCGAACC
>NZ_QGKR01000264.1 GCF_003172955.1 Micromonospora acroterricola
GCGGTCGGACAGGGCGGTCACCCCGGGTGGGGGGAGGCCGGCCGTGGAGGCGAGTAGTGCGCACCAGCCGAGCAGGTGGGGGGTCAGGTCGTCGTTGACCGGGGTCCAGGAGGCGCGGATCTCGATGTCGCCGGCGGTCGGTGGGCCGGCCAGGTCGCCGAACCGGGTCGACATGGTCTGCGTCACCGTCCCGCCGATGGCCCGGTGCCGGGCGTCGTGGGCGTCCAGCGCGTCGGTGAGCCAGGTCCAGCCGACCCCGGGCAGCAGCGGGTCGGCGGCCAGGTCGACCTCCAGCTCGGCGGTCACGTAGGTGACCAGCCGCAGGGTCCCCTGCCACGCCTCGTGCCCGACCGGGTCGTGCAGCAGGATCAGCCGGCCGGTGGCCACCTCGTCGCCGTCCCGCAGCACCGCCGCGGAGAGCGCGAACGCGTACGGGGCCAGCCGCTGGGGCGCGCCGACCTCCTCCAGCGTGATCTCCGGCCGGGGCGCCGCCGACCGCAGCCCGGTGACCGCGCGGGCGAAGGTCTCCGGGAGCGCGATCGGGGGGGCCATGCCGGCAGCCTATGCCGCCGCCCGCCCACCCGCTTCGACGGCGCGCCGACGCCCGGTACGGCGGCCGTTTCCGTACCACGGCTCGGCTGCGCGTACCCGCCGTCCGAGCGCGCCCGGCTCTCGGCAGGGGTGTCGGCGGGGGCCTCGCGTCAGCGGAGGCGTGCGGGAAGGTGTTCTTCCTTTCACCCCCGGCGGGGAGGGGGACGAGGTCGTGGCACGATTGCGGCGATGAGCACGGACACCACGGGCACTGTCGCCCGAGACGGAGAACAGCGCCCCGGCGGGCCGGCCGACTCGCCCTTCATCCGGGCCTGCCGGCGCAGGCCCGGCCCGCACACCCCGGTCTGGTTCATGCGCCAGGCGGGTCGCTCGCTTCCGGAGTACCGGGAGATCCGGGCGAGCGTGCCGATGCTGGAGTCCTGCCGTCGCCCGGACCTGGTCACCGAGATCACCCTCCAGCCGGTTCGCCGGCACGGGGTGGACGCGGCCATCCTCTTCAGCGACATCGTGGTGCCGGTCGCCGCGGCGGGGGTCGACCTGGACATCGTGCCGGGCACCGGCCCGGTGGTCGCCGAGCCGATCCGCTCCGCCGCCGACGTCGAGCGGATCCGCCCGATCACCCGCGACGACGTCTCGTACGTGGACGAGGCGGTCCGGCAACTGGTGGTCGAGCTGGGGGACACGCCGCTGATCGGTTTCGCCGGCGCGCCGTTCACCCTGGCCAGCTACCTGGTGGAGGGGGGCCCGTCGCGCACCCACGCGAAGACCAAGGCCCTGATGTACGGCGATCCGGAGCTGTGGCACGCGCTCTGCGGCCGGCTGGCCGAGGTGACGCTGGCCTTCCTGCGGGTGCAGATCGAGGCCGGTGTGTCGGCCGTGCAGCTGTTCGACTCGTGGGCCGGGGCGCTCTCCGAGGCCGACTACCGCCGTTACGTGCTGCCGCACTCGGCGGCCGTGCTGGCCGGGTTGGCCGACGCCGGGGTGCCGCGGATCCACTTCGGGGTGGGCACCGCCGAGCTGCTCGGCGCGATGGGCGAGGCCGGCGCGGACGTCGTGGGCGTCGACTGGCGGACCCCGCTGGACGTGGCCACCGGCCGGATCGGCCGGGACCGGGCGGTGCAGGGGAACCTGGACCCGTGCGTGCTGCTCGCGCCCTGGCCGGTGGTGGAGGCCGAGGTGCGCCGGATCCTGGAGCAGGGCCGGGCCGCCCCCGGGCACGTGTTCAACCTGGGCCACGGTGTGCTGCCGGAGACCGACCCCGATGTGCTGACCCGGGTGGTCGCGCTGGTGCACGAGCTCTCCGGTCGCCGGGCCGACCAGGGCTGACACGCGATGCGGCAGCCCTGGCGGGTGGCGGTGGTCGGCGGCGGGATCGCCGGGTTGGCGGCCGCGGTCCGTCTGCGCGACCGTGCTCCGGCCGGCACCGAGATCACGGTGTACGAGCAGTCCGGCGCGCTGGGCGGCAAGCTGCGCACCGGTGAGCTGGCGGGTGCGCCGGTGGAGTTCGGCGCCGAGTCGTTCCTGATGCGCGACCCGACCGGCGCCGAGTCCGGGGCGGTGGCGCTGATCCGCCGGCTCGGGCTGGCCGACCGGATCGTGCACCCCACCGTGGGGCAGGCCGCGCTGGTGGTCGACGGGGGGCTGCGCCCCATCCCGGGCGGCACGCTGGTGGGCGTACCCGGGGATCTGGACCGGGTGACCACGGTCGCCCGCCCGGCCGCGGGCGCCGACACCGACGGCGGCCGGCCGCTGGTCGCCCCCGACGAGGACGTCTCGGTGGGCGCGCTGGTCCGGTCCCGCTTCGGCGACGAGGTGGTCGACCGGCTGGTCGACCCGATGCTGGGCGGCGTGTACGCGGGCCGCGCCGACGACCTCTCCCTGGTCACCACCATGCCGGCGCTGGCCCGCGCGGCCCGCGTGGAGCACACCCTGACCGGCGCGGTCCGGGCGGCGCAGGCCGCCGCGCCGCGCGCACCCGGCGTCCCGGTCTTCGGCACCCTGGCCGGCGGGCTGAGCACGCTGGTCGAGGCGGCGGTGACGGCCAGCGGCGCGACGGTACGGCGGGACGCGGCGGTCCGCGAACTGACCGCGACGACCACGGGCTGGCGGCTCACGGTCGGCCCGACCCGGGCGCCTGACCTCGTCGACGTGGACGCCGTGGTGCTGGCGGTGCCGGCGCGCCCGGCGGCCCGACTGCTCGCCGGCCCGGCTCCGGCGGCCGCCGGGGGCGTGGGTGAGCTGGACTACGCCAGCGTCGCGCTGGTCACCCTGGCGCTGCCGCAGCCGCGCCTGCCCGAGCTGTCCGGTTTCCTGGTGCCGAGCACCGAGGGTCTGCTGATCAAGGCGGCCACCTTCTTCACCACGAAGTGGGGGCACCTGCGCCGGCCGGACGGGCTGGCGCTGGTGCGCGCCTCGGTGGGCCGGTACGGCGAGGAGGCGCAGCTCCAGCGCCCGGACGCGGACCTGGCGGCCACGGTGCACCGGGAGTTGTCCGGGGTGCTCGGCACACCGCTGCCCGCCGCGGTCGACGGGCACGTGCAGCGGTGGGGCGGGGCGCTGCCCCAGTACACCCCGGGGCACGCCGACCGGGTCGCCGCCGCGCGGGCGGCGTTGCGGGCCGCGCACCCCACCCTGGTCCTCGCCGGCGCTGGCTACGACGGCGTCGGTATCCCGGTCTGCGTCCGCTCCGGCGAGACGGCGGCCGACGAGATCATCACAGCACTGGGAGGATCGGCGAGATGACCGAGCAGACCAACGCGGCCCGGTTGCGGGAGCTGAACGACAGCATCCGCTACACGATGTGGTCGGTGTTCCGGGCCAGCGCCCCGCTGCCGTCGCTGCGGGACAACGTCACCGGTGAGGTCGAGTCCCTCTTCGAGGAGCTGGCCGGCAAGGACGTGGTGATCCGGGGCGTGTACGACGTGTCCGGGCTGCGTGCCGACGCGGACGTGATGATCTGGTGGCACTCCGCCTCCAGCGACGCGCTCCAGGATGCGTACCTGCGGTTCCGCCGCACCACGCTGGGGCGGGCGATGACCCCGGTGTGGTCGCAGATGGCGCTGCACCGGCCGGCGGAGTTCAACAAGAGCCACATCCCGGCGTTCCTCGCCGGTGAGGAGGCCCGCGCCTACATCTGCGTCTACCCGTTCGTCCGCTCCTACGAGTGGTACCTGCTGCCCGACGCGGAGCGGCGCGAGATGCTGGCCGAGCATGGGAAGATGGCCCGTGGCTACCCGGACGTGCGGGCCAACACCGTGGCCTCGTTCGCCCTGGGCGACTACGAGTGGATGCTCGCCTTCGAGGCCGACGAGCTGCACCGGATCGTCGACCTGATGCGTGACCTGCGCGCCTCTGGCGCCCGCCGGCACGTCCGCGAGGAGGTCCCCTTCTACACGGGTCGCCGCCGCTTGGTCGCCGAGATCGTCAACTGCCTGGTCTGAACTCTGGTCGGCTCCGGGGCGGTGCGCCGAACCGGAGCCGGCTCAGAGGGACCGGAAGAGGACCTGGGCCCGTAGGCCGTTGGGCAGGATCTGGCCGAGTTCCTCGCCGGGGGTGAAGCCGGTGCGGCGGTAGAGGCCGATGGCCGCCGCGTTGTCCGGAGCGACGCCGAGGCCCACCCGCTGCGCCCCCTGTTCCTTCGCCCACCGCGCCACCTCGTCCACCAGCCGGTCCCCGACGCCCCGGCCGCGCGCGTCGGGGTGCACCCACATGGAGGTCAGCGCCACCTCGCCCTCGGTCGGCATGGGAACGCCGCTGGCCATGGCGACCGGCCGCCCGTCGAGGCTTGCCACCAGGTTGTGCGACCCGGGGATGGCGAGGCGGTCGCGCCAGCGCTGTTCGGTGTCGCCGTCGCCCTGCCAGTCGGCCAGCTGGGCGCCGAACGCCTCCGGCGCCTCGGTGAGGGCCGCGAGCCGCAGCTCCCGCCAGATGGGCCAGTCGTCGGGGGTGAGCACGCTCATCTCGATCATGTCGGGATGATGCCGGTGGCCGGCGAAGCGCACCACCGGATTTCCCGCCGGCCGGCGCCGCACCCCCGCCCGGGTGCGGCGCCGGACGGGGATCAACTGGTCGTCGTGCAGGAGACCAGCGGAAGCGCGTTGCTGCCGTTCCACGAGCCGAGGAAACCGAACGTGGTGCTCGCTCCGGCCGCCAGGGCGCCGTTGTGTGCGACGTTGCGTGCCGTGACCAGCGTGCCGGTGGTGCTGACGGTGGCGTTCCACGCCGAGCTGACCCGCTGGCCGTTGGCGTAGTTCCAGCTCACCGACCAGCCTCGGGTGGGCGAGCCGCCGGCGGTCACCCGCACCTCGGCCTGGAAGCCGCCGGCCCACTGGCCGGTGACCGCGTACGTCGCCGTGCAGGCGCCGGCCGGTGGCGTCGTCGGCGGCGGGGTGGTGGGCGGC
>NZ_QGKR01000058.1 GCF_003172955.1 Micromonospora acroterricola
GAAGTTAGCGGCGCTCATCTCGGCGTGTCGCGCCGCTAACTTCATGATCAACCCGGCAGGGCCTGGGGCTGATCAGCGGGGTGCGGCCGGGGCGGGTTGGTTGGTGCGGAGGGTGCCGCGCTGGACGGCGCGGCTGATGTCGCTCGGTGAGACGATTCCCACCAGGCGGCCGTCGGTCACCACCAGGGCCCGGCCGTCGGCGCACTCACTGAGCCGGGGGAGCAGGTCGTTGAGCTCCTCACCCGGCTCGGCGAGGACCAGCTGGTCGGCCCGGCAGGCCACCTCGGCCAGCCTGGTCGACGCCCGCCGGTCGGCCGGTACGCCCCGCACCCGGTCCAGGGTGACCAGGCCGGTGGGCCGGCCCTCCTCGGTGAGCGGCAACGCCGAATGCCGGTACGCGAACAGGTAGTGGTCGACGAAGTCGGCGACCGTCATCTCCGCCGAGGCGGTCTGCGGCTGCGGGGTCATCACGTCGCCGACCCGGATTCCGCGCAGCGCGCTGCCGGTGCGGGCCTGCCGCTCCTCCATCCCGGCGGCCCCGATCAGGAACCAGCCGATCAGCGCCAGCCAGAGCCCGCCGAACCCGACCCCGGACAGGAACTGCCACAGCCCGAGACCGATCAGCAGCGCGCCGAGCACCCAACCGGCGCGGGCGGCGACCACGGAGGCCCTGGTCCGGTCACCGGTGGCCCTCCACACGGCGGCGCGCAGCAGCCGACCGCCGTCCAGCGGCGCGGCCGGCAGCACGTTGAAGACCGCCAGCAGCACGTTGATGCCGGCCAGCCAGGCCAGCACCCCGAGCAGCAGGCCACCCTGCCCGGCCAGCGCGAGCAGCGCGGCGATGACGCCGAAGAAGGCCCCGAGCAGCAGGCTGACCAGCGGCCCGATCCCGGAGATCCGCAGCTCCGCGCCCGGGTCGCGGGGTTCGCCCTTCAGCTCGGCCACCCCGCCGAACAGCCAGAGGGTGATGCCCCCGACATCCAGCCCGTTGCGTTTGGCGACGATCGCGTGGGACACCTCGTGGGCCAGCAGGCCGACGAAGAAGACCACCGCCGCCGCCAGCCCGGCGAGGGTGTACGCCACCGGGGACCGATCGGGGTAGGACCGGGGGAACTGGTTCGCCGCCAGCCCCCAGGCGATCAGCGCGAAGATGACCAGGACACTCCAGTTGACGCCGACGGGTACGCCCGCGATCCGGCCAAGCCGGAAGCTCGCCCTCATCCTCCCCCGTTACCCCCGGTCGGCCCGCCCATGCGCTCGACGGCGGGCCGGCACCGTGGAAGCGCGTACCGGCACCGTGGAGGCTCAGCGGCGTGGGGTCTCGCTGGCGATGGTGGCCTCCCGGGGCAGGGCCGCCGCGCGCAGCGCCCAGTCCAGCGCGTAGTCGGCGATCTCCTCCCAGCCGTCCTGCCCGACGGTGAAGTGTGACCGGCCGGGGAACTCCTGGTACGCGGTGAGCGCCCGGGACTTCTGGTAGAGCCCGGCGTTGGAGCGCGCCAGGGACGGAGGCACCACGTGATCGAGCTCCCCGGCCATCAGCAGCAGCGGCGCGCGGTTGTTGCGCCCGTTGTCCACCCTCGCGGGCGAGGTCGGGTCGAGATTGGCGAACGCGCCCTCGAAGAACACCCGCCCGGCGCCCGGGACGGCGTAGCGCTGCCAGGCCCGGTCGGAGTCGGCCCGGCTCATCGTGTTCCCGAACGCGTAGTGGAAGTCGTCGGGGGTGAACGGCACGGCCCGGTTGCGATTGGCGGGGTTGCGCAGGATCGCGAAGCCCGAGCGGAGGGTGCTCAGGGGCAGCTTCAGCACACCCTTGACCGGGGCGGGGGCCACGCCGACGGCCGCCGCGCCGAGGCCCCGGTCGACCAGGATCTGGGTGATCAGTCCACCGAACGAGTGCCCCATGATGATGGGCGGACCGGGCAGCGCCCGGATGAGCCCGTCGTAGTGCGCGACGATCCCGGCGATGCTCTGCTCCGCGATCGGCCCCGGGTCGTCGCGCAGGCGCTCGACGTCCCGGTCCATTCCCGGCCAGGCGGGCGCGAGCACCCGCACGCCCCGGGCCGCGTACCGCTGCGCCCACCCCTCCCAGCTGCGTGGGGTCATCCAGAGCCCGTGGATCAGCACGACCGTGTCGACCCGGCCCTGCGGCGTGGCACCCATCGCGTCCTCCCGGTGTCGCGGCGTCCGGGCCGGCGGTTACCCACTGCCGTGCGTGGAATTCCTCCTCCAGCCGGGCGGGGCCGTGCACGTCTGGCTGCTGTCCGGGCTCGCCGCCTGGCTCGGCTCGCGGATCTTTTGCGCCGATCCGGCTGCTGCTCGCCGATGACCAGGCGCTGGTCCGTGGCGCGCTGGCCGCAGCGGTCCGTATCGCCGAGCAGAACGGCTGGCTGCTGGCGAGTGAGCGACGCCGCTCAGGCCGTCGGCGGCGGGGTGGGCAGTTGGTCGACCACCACCAGACTGCTGCCGGGGCGGACCTCGGCGAGCAGTTCTCGCTGGCCGCTGCGGGTGACCCGGATGCAGCCGTTGGTGGTGTTCTGGCCCAGCTCGTCGTCGTTGTACCAGCTGTGCAGCCCGATGTGCGCGCCGCGCAGCCCCGTGGGCACCGCCTTCGGGTCGTCGGGCACCGAGCCGAGGGCGTAGATGTCCACGCCGCCGTAGACGTCCTGCGGTGGTGGGGTGCGGCCCAGGATGAAGGTCCGCCCGAGCGGGGTCTCCTGCCCCGGCTGGCCGAGGCTGGTCTCCCAGGAGCGCACGGCCTTGCCAGCCCGGTACCAGGTGAGCCGGTGCACCTTGCGCTCCACCACGATCTGGTCGCGCAGCGCGACGATGTCGAACCCGCCGGGCGGCAGCCAGGCGAGCCGCCGGTTGGCCGAGGGGAGCAGGACGGCCGTCCAGCCGACCCGCCGCTCGGCGATCGGCACGGTCAGCTCGACACCGGCGAGCGTCGGTTCGAGGAAGGCCAGCGGCCGCCCGCCGGGCGCGTCGTACGCGGCGATCCGCCGCGTGGGGTGCACACCCTCGGTCATCGGCGTGGTGTCCATGGTGGCCGGATCGGCGGGGAAACCCTTGGGCGCGGGGTCGTAGTCGACGACCGGCAGCCCGTCCGGGGCGGGCGCGGCCGCCGGCGGCGACTCCTCCGGGCTCTGCTCGATGCTGCTCGGCGTCGGGTCGAGCGCCGCCGCACGTGGTTGGTCGGGGGCCGCCGAGCGGGGGGTGAGGGCCTGGCCCACCAGCAGCGCGGCGATCAGCAGCGCGGCCACGGCGACGGCGACGGCCACCCACCCGCCCCGATGGCGAGACGGGTTCATTCGGTCAAACGACACCAAACCACTCTACGTCCGTCGGTGGTCCGGGGCCCCCGGTTCCGCGATACCGGCCGGGGGCCCCGGCGACTCAGACCCGTGCGCCGATGTGGATGGCCACGGCGTCGTGCGCCGGCACGGTGGCGGCGAACCAACCGCCACCGTCCACCGTGATCACCGGCCCGCTGCACGTGCCGCCCGCGTACGTGCCGTGGATGACGTCGCAGTACCGGCCGGCGGGCAGCCCGGTGAAGTACGAGCGGCCGTTCACCGCGGAGTCCTCGTCGTTGACCGTGATGAAACCCTTGCCGCTGCGGCTGAACGCGATGTGGTTGTTGCCGTTGTCGTACCAGTTGGCCACGCCGGCGCCCTCGGTGGCGTTGCGGAAGCCCACCATGTTGGCGATCACCGGCCAGCGGTGCTCACACTCCCAGCCCGAGTAGCAGGTGGTGTTGAGCGTCTTGTTGGCGCCGTCCGAGGGCGGGCCGGCGTCCCGGTTGCTGAAGGTGTAGCTGGACATCACGGTCGGCGAGCCGTACGGCCAGGCCAGCATGAAGGCGTTCGCCAGGGCGTAGATGCCCCGGTCCCGGTACGTGAGCACCCCGCCGGCGTCGCGCTGGGTGTCGTGGTTGTCCACGAACACCGAGGACGGTCCGCTGGGCAGATGCCCCCAACCCTCGCCGAAGTTGCGCAGGTACGCCAGCCGCTCCGAGCGGAACACCCGGGCCAGGTCCTTGCCGTAGCGGAACTCGTGCACGTCGCCGTTTCCGGTGTACTCGGTCGGCTGGATCGGCTCGCCGGCGCCGTGGATCACCTCCTGCACGATGTACGCGGAGCGGGACAGCTTGCCCCTGATCGCGGCGATGTCGGCGGCCGGCATGTGCTTGCTGGCGTCCAGCCGGAACCCGTCCACGCCGAGGGAGAGCAGGTCGTTGAGGTACGAGGCGATCTTCGTGCGGACGTGGTCCGACTCGGTCTTCAGGTCGGAGAGGTTGACCAGCTCGCAGTTCTGCACCTCGTACCGGTCGTTGTAGTTGGCGATGTCGTCGCCGCCGTTGCGGCCGCAGTGGTGGAAGTCCTGGGTCTGGTAGATGCCCGGGTAGTCGTAGTGGGAGTAGGGCGAGCCGGCCCAGCCGGTGCCGCCGGCGTCCTGTCCGGACATGTGGTTGATCACCGCGTCGACGATCACCTTGACCCCGGCGGCGTGGCAGGTGTTCACCATCGACTGGAACTGGGCGCGGGTGCCCTTGCGGGACTCGATCCGGTAGCTGACCGGCTGGTACGCCAGCCACCACTGGTTGCCCCGCACGTGTTCCTGCGGGGGTGACACCTGGACGTAGCCGTAGCCCTTCGGGCCGAGCGTGCTCTGGCACTCGCTGGCCACCGAGGGCCAGTTCCACTCGAAGACCTGGACGATGACCTTCTTGGCGCCGGACGGGGCGGCGACGGCCGGGGGGGCCGTCACGGTGGTGGGGACGAGCAGGCTGGCGACCAGGCCGAGGGCGAGGACCGCCGAGCCGTGTCGACGTCGGTGCATCGGGACTCCTGACGGGGGCGGGAGTGGTG
>NZ_QGKR01000197.1 GCF_003172955.1 Micromonospora acroterricola
ACCTTCAACATCCCCGGTTACCGCGAGAGCAGCCGGATCCGTGAGATCACCTGGGATGAGTGGTTCCACACCTTCGACCTGCGCCGGCTGAACCTGATTTATCAGGAGCAGATGCGCGACGGCCGGCAGAGCAATTTCTTCCGGACCGAATCACCCGATCGGGAGGACGGTTGAGGTGTTTGCGGGAATGCCCGAGGGGTATGCGCCTGTTGCCAGAGATCGAGGCCCGAGCAGCGGATACTCGCGAGTTGTGACCGGCGAGACAGCCGATCTGGGTTGAATCCAGAATCCGGGCGAACTAACTTTATTGCACCGCGCCACGCTTGGAAACGTTCGGGGGAGCGGCGGATCGATCAGGTCCGCGCACCAGGCGAGGCGCGAGGGGACGGGTGGATCAACCGTTGGGGGACGGTGCCACCTGTTTGGACCGGCGGCGTGAGCGGGCGACGCTTACGGGGGTGAGTGTCTGCCCGCCGCCGCCGGCCCCGCCGCTGAGCGCCCACCGCGACCTTCGGGACGCGGTGGGCGCTTTGCGTTTGTCGTACCCCGATGGGTGGATGGGTCAGGCGGCCGGGACGCGGTCCGGGGGCGGCGTCGGCTCCCGGCCGGCGGCCCGGCTCAGCGCGGCGACGTGCCGCTCCCGGGGCGGCCCGGCGAAGAGGTGCCCGAGCGCGGCCAGCAGGCCCAGCCCGCCCACGATCAGCCAGTGCCGGTCGCCGAGGTACTGGAGGCTCACCCCGCCGAGCGTGGGAGCGACGAAGGACGCCGCGGGGAACGTCAGGTAGAAGACCGACTGGTACCGGGCGCGGAGCCGCGGCGGCGCGAGGTCGGCGTTGATCTGCGCGTTGGGTGGGGCGGCGAGCATCGAGCCGACCGTCCAGACCACGGCGGCGCCCAGGTAGACGGCCAGCTCGTCGGCGACGGCGAGTGCGCCGAAGCCGAGCGCGAGCAGGGCGGTCGAGGCGGCCAGCACGACGTCCTTGCGGTGCCGGTCGATGAGCCGGGGCACGAACAGCTGCCCGAGCACGATCAGCGCTCCGCCGAGCGCCACCACCAGCCCGTACGCCGACGGGCCCAGGCCGTCCGCGCGCATGGCCAGCGGCATGATCGTCGAGGTCTGGAGGGTGAGCACGGCCAGCACGAAGGTGAGCCCGACGAAGATCAGGAACGTCCGGTCGGTGAGCGCGGTGCGCAGTCCTGGTCGCCGGGGGCGGACGGCCCCGGGTGCCGGTTGGAGGTCGGGGGTGGGCGCCGCCCGCCGCAGGGTCTCCGGCACCTTCCAGCCGATCACGGCGGCGGCGGCCAGGGTGGCGCCCGCGTCCACCAGGAACAGCGCCGTGAAGCTCGCCTCGGCCAGCACCCCGGCGAGCAGCGAGGCGACGGCCATGCCGAGGTTGAACGCCCAGAACTGGAGGTTGAACGCGCGGGAGCGGCGCTGTGCGGGCACCACGTCGACGATCGCCGCGACGAAGGCCGGGCTGGGCATCGAGTGCACCACGCCGACCAGCGCGGAGAGCGCCGCGATCATCACCAGGGGTCGGGTGAAGGCCAGCGCGACCATCAGGCCGGCGGTGACCAGGTGCGCGGCGAGCAGAGTCGCCCGGCGGCCCCACCGGTCGGCCAGCACCCCGCCCAGCAGAACGCCGGCCGCCCCGCCGGCCCCGTACGCGCCGACCACCGTGCCGGCCAGAGCCTCGCTGGCCCCTCGGGAGTCGGTCAGGTACAGCGACAGGAAGAGCATGGCGAACGCGCCGGCCCGGTTGATGAGGAGGCCGGCCCAGAGGTACCAGAAGGTGGCGGGGAGCCCGCCCGCGGTGTCGTGCCACCAGCGCCGCAGGGCGTGCACACCGACCTCCCGACAGTTTGGTCTCTTAACCGTTTCTCGTGAACGGTAGGAACCCGGGCCCGGTCCCGCCAGTCGATTTCCTGATCATGGGCGCTTCGTCACAGTGGTCGGCTGCTGGTCATGCGGTCGCGGTCTCCGTGGGCCGGGACGCGGGAGGCGGGGTGGCGTCGACCGGTGTCAGCGCCTCGCCGGTGCGGCGCAGTGCGGCGGCGCGTCGCTCCCGGGCGGGGCCGGACACCAGGTGCGCCACCGCGGTCAGGCCGCCGATCACCGCGCAGCCGAACCAGAGCGTGGCGTTGCCGGCGTGCTCGCGCACCAGGCCGCCGAGGATCGGCGCGCAGGCGCCGGCGATCTGCCAGGAGAGGGAGAACACGCCCTGGTAGCGGCCGCGCAGCTCGGACGGGGAGAGTTCGGCGATCAGGGTGGAGTTGGACGGGGAGTTCAGCATCTCGCCGACCGTCCAGAACAGCACGGTCAGCCCGTAGAACCAGGCGGTGCCGGCGAAGGCGGTCAGCCCGAACCCGACGCCCATCACCACGGCGGCCAGCGCGAGCACGTGCGAGCGGCTGCGGCCCCGGATCAGCCGGGGCACGAAGAGTTGGCCCACCACGATCAGGACGCCGTTGAGCGCGATCACCGAGCCGTAGGTGGCCGGGCTGAGGCCGTCGTCGCTCATGGCGATCGGCAGCATCGAGATGTGCTGGAGGAACACCAGCGCGGCGAACAGGTTCAGGGCCACGAAGCCGAGGTAGACCCGGTCACTGAGGATCGTGCGCAGGGCGCCGCGGGGCGCCTTCACCGCGGTGACGGCGAGCGCGCTCTGCCGGGTCTCCGGCACCCGCACGAAGATGATCAGGGCGGTGATCAGCATGGTGGCCGCGTCGACCACGAACAGCAGCAGGTAGTCGGCCTGCGCGGCGAGGCCGGCGAGGACGGCGGCGCAGGCGAAGCCCAGGTTGATGGCCCAGTAGTTGAGCGAGAAGGCGCGCAGGCGGTCCCTGGCCGGCACGACGTCGATCATCATGGCCCCGAACGCGGGCCGGGCCGCCTCGGCGAACATGCCGAGCAGCAGCGCACCCAACGCCACCGCCCACAGCTCCTTGGCCAGCCCCAGGGCGAGCATCATGGCCGCCGCGCCGACGTGCGCGGTCAGCAGCGTGGGCCGCCGGCCCCACCGGTCGGCCAGAGTGCCGCCGGCGGTGGTGCCGACCGCGCCACCGACACCCCAGAGCCCGAGCACGAGACCGGCCTGGGAGGCGGAGAAGCCCCGCTCCTGGGTCAGGTAGATGGCGAGGAACACGAGGACGAACGAGCCGAGCCGATTGATCAGCGTGCCGGTCCACAGGTACCAGAAGGTGGCCGGCAGGCCGCCGGTGGTGTCCCGGAACCAGCTCCGCATCGTCCGCACGTGGCGCCCCCGCTTGCAAGTAATGAGTGATGTGACCTCAGCGCCTTACAAACTAGTGGGGCGTCGAGCCGCTGGTCACCAGCTTTTTCACGTGGTGGTCGTCACGACGGGTGCCCGCGTGTCCCGGCAGCGGTTGAGGCAGGATGATCCGCATGACTGCGAGCGAGGGGCCCACCGTCGGGACGCTGGTCCTGCTGCGGCACGGCGAGAGCGACTGGAACGCCAAGAACCTCTTCACCGGCTGGGTGGACGTCGACCTGACCGAGAAGGGCGAGGGTGAGGCGCGGCGCGGCGGCGAGCTGATGCGCGAGCACAGCCTCCTGCCCGACGTCGTGCACACCAGCGTGATGCGCCGGGCGATCCGCACCGCCGAGCTGGCGCTGAACGCCGCCGACCGGCACTGGATCGCGGTGCGCCGGTCGTGGCGGCTCAACGAGCGGCACTACGGCGCCCTGCAGGGCAAGAACAAGAAGCAGACCCTGGACGAGTACGGCGAGGAGCAGTTCATGCTCTGGCGCCGGTCGTACGACACCCCGCCGCCGCCGATCGCGGACGACGACGAGTGGTCGCAGGTCGGCGATCCGCGGTACGCGCTGCTGCCGACCGAGCTGATGCCGCGCACCGAGTGCCTCAAGGACGTCGTCGAGCGGATGCTGCCCTACTGGTACGACTCGATCGTGCCGGACATCCTGGCCGGCCGGACGGTGCTGGTGGCCGCGCACGGCAACTCGCTGCGGGCCCTGGTCAAGCACCTCGACCAGATCTCCGACGAGGCGATCGCCAAGCTGAACATCCCGACCGGCATCCCGCTGCGCTACGACCTGGACCCGCACCTGCGCCCGCTCACCATGGGCGGCACCTACCTCGACCCGACCGCCGCCAAGGCGGCCGCAGCCGCGGTGGCGAACCAGGGTCGCTGAGCTGACGACGAAGGCCCCCGGGGGAACCCGGGGGCCTTCGTCGTAGGTGGATCAGCTCGCCGAGGGCGAGGTCTCCCCGGTGATCAGGTAGACGACGTGCTCGCCGGCGTTGACCGCGTGGTCGGCGAAGCGCTCGTAGAAGCGGCCCAGCAGGGTGGCGTCGATCGCGGTCTCCACCCCGTACGGCCAGTCGTCGCCGAGCAGCACCGCGAACAGGTTCTTGTGCAGCTCGTCCATCGCGTCGTCGTCGCGGTCCAGCTCGCCAGCCAGATCGGCGTCGGGCTTCGCCAGCACCGAGCCGATCTTCACCGCCATGCGGTCGGCGATGTCCGCCATCTCGGTGAAGATCGTCCGCAGCTCGGCCGGTACGGCGGGCGAGGGGTGCCGGCGCAGCGCGGTCTTCGCCACGTGGTCGGCGAGGTCGCCCATCCGTTCGAGGTCGGCGGCCACGTGGAGTGCGGTGATCATGGCCCGCAGGTCGGAGGCGACCGGCGCCTGCCGGGCGAGCAGGTCACACACCCGCTCCTCGACGTGCCGGTAGAGGGCGTCGATCTCGGCATCCCGCTCGATGACCGTTTCGGCGGCCTGCCGGTCGGCGGTGAGCAGGGCCCGGGTGGCCTGGCGCATGGCGGCGCGGACGCCCTCCGCCATGTCCACCAGCAGTTGGCTGACGATCTGGAGGTCGGCCCGGAACTCGTCGCGCATCATCACGTCCTGTGGTCGGTCGCCGCCGACGGGTGTCGGCGCAGGGGTTGAGCAGGTGCGACGCCAACGGTAGGTGGCGCGGACGGACCCCGGATGAACGCGGGTGAACGACGCTGGACGCGAGGGTGAACATTCGCGAAAGTGAGGGTGGTTCGTCCCGGTCTGTGTGGTAGCCAGGTTAACAATGACCCTACGATCGCCGGGTGGAGTGGGCGGTGGCGGTCGTGGTGGCCGTGGCGTTGGTGGCCGGTCTGGCCGCCGGTTTCCTGCTGCCCCGGTTCCTGCCGGCGCGGGCGGGCCGCTCCACGTCGACGGGGAGCGCAGGCTCCCGCTGGAGCAGGGGGAGGCCCGCGATAGCCGACGAGCAGCAGGCCGGGCTCGGCCGCCGGACGATCGACTCGCTCCGGGCCGGTGTCGTGGTGCTGGACAACGACGACGCGCCCGTGTTGATCAACCCGGCCGCCCGCGCGATGGGCCTGCTGCGCACCGGCAGCACCCCGGGCTCGATCGCCGCGCACCCGCTGATCCGTACCCTCGCCGGCCAGGTGCGGCGCACCGGGGTGCGACGCGAGATCGAGCTGGACCTGCCCCGGGGTCGCGACAGCGCGGGGGAGAACCCGCTCGGCGTGCACCTGCGGGCGATGGGCCTCGGCAACGGCTTCATCGCCGTGGAGGCGGTCGACGTGACCGAGTCGCACCGGCTGGCCCGGGTACGACGGGACTTCGTGGCCAACGTGAGCCACGAGCTGAAGACCCCGATCGGGGCGCTTCAGCTGCTCGCCGAGGCGTTGCTCGACGCCACCGAGCCGGCCGACGCCGCGGCGCCCGACCTCTCCGAGGACCTGGTCGCCGCCCGCCGCTTCGCCGAACGGATCCAGCACGAGTCGACCCGGCTGGGCCGGCTGGTGCAGGAGTTGCTGGAGCTGACCCGTTTGCAGGGCGCGGAGCCGCAGCCGCCAGCGGAGCCGGTCGCCCTGGACTGGGTCATCGCCGAGGTGGTCGACCGGACCCGCACCACGGCGTCCGCCCGGGGCGTCGAGGTGTCGGTGACCGGCGAACGCGGCCTCACCGCGTACGGCAGCGACACCCAGCTCGCCACCGCGGTGGCGAACCTCGTGGAGAACGCCATCACCTACTCGGGTGAGGACACGACGGTCCGGGTCATCACCCGCGGGGACGACGAGCACGTCGAGATCGCCGTCGCCGACCAGGGCATCGGCATCGCCCCGACGGACGTGGACCGGATCTTCGAGCGGTTCTACCGGGCCGACCAGGCCCGGTCGCGTGCCACCGGCGGCACCGGGCTCGGGCTGGCCATCGTGAAACACATCGCGAGCAACCATGGCGGACGGGTGGAGGTGTCGAGCACTCTTGGTGGTGGATCGACGTTCACCCTCCGGCTGCCTTCCCGTCCACCGGACGACCTGCTGGCGACACTGCCGCCGGCTGGGATCGAGGCCAGTCCGGCCGAGCTACGGCAGGTCTGACAGCAAATGGAAAGGAAATCCCCGTTGAGCCGCGTTCTGGTGGTCGAGGACGAGGAGTCGTTCTCCGACGCCCTGTCGTACATGCTCCGTAAGGAGGGTTTCGAGGTCTCGGTCGCCGCGACCGGCACCGACGCCCTCACCGAGTTCGACCGAACCGGCGCCGACATCGTGCTGCTCGACCTGATGTTGCCCGAGATGTCGGGGACCGAGGTCTGCCGGCAGCTCCGGCAGCGGTCCGCCGTTCCGATCATCATGGTCACCGCCCGGGACAGCGAGATCGACAAGGTCGTCGGCCTGGAGATCGGCGCCGACGACTACGTCACCAAGCCGTACTCGCCGCGGGAGCTGGTGGCCCGGATCCGGGCGGTGCTGCGCCGGCAGAGCCCGGAGGTGGCCGACTCGGGCGCCCCGACGCTCGCCGCCGGCCCGGTACGGATGGACATCGAGCGCCACGTGGTGACCGTCGAGGGTGGCGCCGTGCAGCTGCCGCTCAAGGAGTTCGAGCTCCTGGAGCTGCTGCTCCGCAACGCCGGTCGGGTGCTGACCCGGGGTCAGCTCATCGACCGGGTCTGGGGCGCCGACTACGTCGGTGACACCAAGACGCTGGACGTGCACGTCAAGCGGCTGCGTTCCAAGATCGAGCCGGAGCCGTCCGCGCCGCGCTTCATCGTCACCGTCCGGGGCCTGGGGTACAAGTTCGAGCCGTGATCGGCGTACCCGAAGGGGGTCTGCGTTCGCCGCAGGCCCCCTTCGGGCTGTCCGCGCTTGCTCAGCGAGCCAGCTCCGAGAGCTGACGGCGACCCATGCGTTGCGCGCCGGGGGATGGGAGTCGGCTGGAGCGCCTTTGGAGCTGATGTCACAAACGAGTCATCCGCCGATGTCGTAAACGAGTCAGCTCCAAAGGCGTCCCACCCGATGCCCCCGGCTCCTTGGTCCCAGCCGTCGTGGCGTCCGATGGATCTCGTCCGCACGGCCGCCGAAATCCGTTGCGTCTCGCTGTGCCGGGTCGTCAGGTGGGAGCATCACAGCTGATCGGCGGGGTGCGGGGCCACCATGCCCTGCTTGATGCGCGCCGCGCACAGCTCGGCCAACCGCTCGTACGCGGACGCGCCGACCAGCGCGGTCAACTCGGGCCCGTACGACAGATACATCGGCTCGGCGCCGACGTGGGCGTCCGTCGAGGAGGTGCACCACCAGTGCAGGTCGTGCCCTCCGGCCCCCCAGCCCCGCCGGTCGAACTCCGACAGCGTGGAGACCAGCACCTTGGTGTTGTCGGGCCGCTTGACCCACTCCTGGTCCCGCCGGATCGGCAGCTGCCAGCACACGTCCGGCTTGTACTCCAGCGGGTGCACCCCGTCGCGCAGCGCCTGGGCGTGCAGCGCGCAGCCACCCCCGCCGGCGAAGTCCGCGTCGTTGAGGAACACACACGGCCCGTCGACGCTCTGGGTGGCGGTCCTGCGGGCCGGGTTCTTGCCGTCGATGGTGTCGTTGTCGGTCCAGTTCTTGAACCCGCGCCGGAAGTGCTGCCAGGTCGACGGGGTGAGCAGTTTGACGGCGGTGCGCACCCGCTTCTCGTCGTCCGAGTCGGTGAAGAACGCTCCGTGCGAGCAGCAGCCGTCGGCGGACCGGCCAGCGACGATCCCGTGGCAGCCCCGGCCGAAGATGCACGTCCAGCGGGAGAGCAACCAGGTCAGGTCGGCCCGGATCAGGTGGGTCTCGTCCGCCGGGTCGGCGAACTCGATCCACTCCCGGGGGAAGTCCAGCGGCACCTCGCGGCTGCGTGGGTCCCCCGGATCGTCCACCAGCACGCGAAGCTCCATCGTCACCCGGACCAGCCTACGCGCGGTGACGTCCGCGGGCCGACGAGCCGCGCAAACGTGTTGCACCTAGGGTCTTCACCATGCGACTGGGTGTCCTCGACGTCGGATCCAACACGGTGCACCTGCTGGTGGTGGACGCCCATCACGGCGCGCACCCGTGGCCAGCGCACTCGGAGAAGGTGGTGCTCCGGCTGGCCGAGCAGATCGGCCCGGACGGGGCACTGACCGACGCGGGGGCGGACAGCCTGGTCAAGGCGGTCGGCATGGCCAAGGCGGCGGCCACCGGACTGGAGGCCGACGACCTGATCGCCTTCGCCACCTCCGCGGTGCGCGACGCCACCAACGCGGCCGACGTGCTGGCCCGGGTCCGCGACGAGACCGGCGTACGCCTGGCGGTGCTCTCCGGCGCGGACGAGGCGCGGATGACCTTCCTTGCCGTGCGGCGCTGGTTCGGCTGGTCGGCGGGACGGCTGCTGGTGCTGGACATCGGCGGCGGTTCGCTGGAGATCGCCGCCGGGATCGACGAGGACCCGGACGCCGCGGTCTCGCTGCCGCTCGGGGCGGGCCGGCTGACCCGGGAACGGCTGCGGGTCGACCCGGCCACCGCGGCGCCGCCGTCCGCGGAGGCCGTCGAGAAGCTGCGGGAGTACGCGGACAGCCGGCTCGACAAGGTGGTCGACCAGATGACCGAGGTCGGCTGGGATCGGGTGGTCGGCACCTCGAAGACGTTCCGCACCCTGGCCCGACTGGCCGGGGCGGCGCCGTCCGGGGCCGGGCTCTGGGTGCGGCGCAGCCTGACCCGCGCCGGGTTGCGGCAGGTCATCGGCTTCATCCGGCACATCCCGCCGGCCCAGCTGATGGAGCTGGAGGGGGTCAGCGCGGGCCGGGCACACCAGTTGCTGGCCGGGGCGGTGGTCGCCGAGGCGGTGATGCGCCGTCTGGATGTGGAGTCGCTGGACGTCTGCCCCTGGGCACTGCGGGAAGGGGTGATCCTCCGTCGGCTCGATCAACTTGAGCCGATGTGACGCGCTGGGTGGTTACGGCCGGTTTGCCGGTGCTCGTCACGATGGCGCCCCCGCCGTCGGGCTACCCTGGCTGATGTGACTTCCCGCGTTCCCGTCCTCCTGTCCAGCTCGTCCGTCTTCCCCGAGCCGACCGCGGCGGCGTTCCAGCTGGCCGCGGCGCTCGGCTACGACGGCGTCGAGGTGATGGTCTGGACCGACGCGGTGAGCCAGGACGCGGGCGCTCTGCGGGGCCTCTCCACGCACTACGGGGTGCCGGTGCTCTCGGTGCACGCGCCCTGCCTGCTGGTGACCCAGCGGGTGTGGAGCCCCGACCCGTGGGAGCGGCTGCGCAAGGCCGCCGAGCTGGCCGAGACGCTGGAGGCGCCGACCGTCGTCGTGCACCCGCCGTTCACCTGGCAGCGCGACTACGCGCGCGGCTTCGCCGAGGGGCTCGCCAGAGTCGAGGACCGGTTCACCGGGCTGCGCTTCGGGGTGGAGAACATGTACCCGGTGCGGATGGCGGGCCGGAAGTTCGTCCCGTACGTGCCCGGCTGGGACCCGACCGACACCGGCTACCCGTCGTACACCCTGGATCTGTCGCACTGCGCCGCCTCGCACAGCGACCCGCTGGAGATGGCCGACCGGATGGGGTCGGGGCTGGCCCACGTCCACCTCGGCGACGGCACCGGCGAGGGTCGCGACGAGCACCTGGTGCCGGGGCGCGGCACCCAACCCTGCGCGGAGCTGCTGTCGTCCCTGGCCGGGCGGGGCTTCACCGGAGCGGTGGCGGTGGAGGTGGCCACCCGGGGCGCGAAGAGCCGCGCGGTGCGCGAGGCGGACCTGCGCGCCGCGTTGGAGTTCGCCCGCCAGCACCTGACCGCGCCGTCCCCGATCGACGCCTGACCCCCCGTCACCGGGGTCGGTCGGGCGTCGACCGCAGCGGCGTCAGCTGACCGGGGTGAGTGAGTCGGCGCCCGCCGTCGGCTGCGCGGCGACCGTCACCTGCTCGCCGACCGCGGCCCGCTTACGGGCCCGGTGCGCCGCCACGTGCGAGCGGGTGGCGCAGCGCTCGGAGCAGAACCGCCGGCAGCAGTTGGACGACGTGTCCAGGTAGACGTTGCCGCACCGCTCGTCGGCGCAGACGCCGAACCGGGCGCTGCCGTACTCGCAGAGCCAGACCGACAGCCCCCAGGCCGCGCCGGCCAGGTATTCCGCGCTGACCGACGCGCCCCGGCTGGTGACGTGCATGTGCCAGTCGCTGGAGTCGTGCCCGGAGATGCGCGGCTGGACCGGGAACGCCTCGAGCAGCGCGTTCAGCTCCGTCACCGCCTGGGCGTCCCGCCCCGAAGTGCCGTACTCGAAGACGTCACGCAGCCGCTTCTGTGCCCGCCGGAAGATCAGCACGTCCCGTTCCGCGACCTCGTCGCGCATCCAGGCGTTGTCGTCGGGGAAGAGGGCCCGCAGGTCGTCGAGGTCGTCCAGGCGGGCGTTGACCAGGTCAACGCCGGTCCGGGCGTACGCGTCGAAGTTCACGCCCCCAACGGTAGACGACTCACGGGGTGCGCGGCGCGTCGATGTAGTGCGGCAGGAACCGCGCGTAACCGTCGGTGATCAGACTCGCGCTCTCCCGGACCCCCACCCCGGCCGACTCGCCGTCGACGATCCAGCTGCCCAGCACCATCCGGTTGCCGTCGAACTGCGGCAGTGCCCGGAACTCCTGGTAACACCAGCCCTCGTCGCCGTAGATGCCCGGGTTGGTGATCTCCTGCTCGGCGGTGACGATCCGGACCGAGCCGCCCTCGCGGCCGAGCAGCGGCTTGGCCACGTACTCCGACATGCCGCGCGGCGAGTCGAGGTACGCCGGCAGCAGGTACTCGTGGCCGGGGTACAGCTCCCAGAGGACCGCCAGCAGCGCCTTGTTGGACAGCAGCAGCTTCCAGGCCGGCTCGATCCAGGTGGTCGGAGTGCCCGGGTCGAGCGCGGGCCGCCCGTACGGCTCGGCCAGCATCCACTCCCACGGGTAGAGCTTGAAGCAGGTGGTGACCGGGTGGTCGGCGGTGTCGACGAAGCGCCGGCCGTCCCAGCCGATCTCCTGGATCGGCTGCAGTTCGACGGTCAGGCCGGCCTGCCGGGCGGTCTCGGCCAGGTAGCCGGCGGTCATGTGATCCTCGCCGGTCTCCTCCTCGTTCGACCAGAGCACGTGCACCCGGGGGTCGTGCAGGCCGGCGCCGATCTTCGCCCAGGCGGCGACCAGTCGCTCGTGGAGGCTGTTCCACTGGTCCAGCTCCGGCCGGGTCTGCTCCAACCAGTACCACTGGATGATGCTCGCCTCGACCAGCGCGGTCGGGGTGTCCGCGTTGTACTCCAGCAGCTTGGGCGGCCAGCTCCCGTCGTACGCGAGGTCGAAGCGCCCGTAGAGGGTGGGTGGCGCCTCCCGCAGTGACCGGGCCACGGCGTCTTCCGCCCAGGCCGGGATGCCGAACTCGGCGTACCGGCGGTGGGCCACCACGTGCTCGGCGGCCGCCACCGACATCCGGTGCAGCTCCTCGGTGGCCTCCTCCAGCCGCAGCACCTCGGGCAGGTCGAAGGCGTACGCCGCGGTCTCGTCCCAGTACGACATGATGCCGCCGTCGGGCAGCTCGGTGTCGACGTAGACCAGGCCCTGAGCCCGGATGGTGGCGTCCCAGTCGGGTCGCGGCGCGACCCGCTCGCGGCGCACCTCAGCCTCCGCAGGCGGCGAGGTGGGTGCCGAACCCGCCCCGGTCGGGCAGGGCCGCGGCCGTCGGTTCGGGGGCGGTGCGGCCGGCGGCCGGGTCGCTCACCCGCATCGCGAGCGCGACCGTGTCGCCACCGCCGCCCGGCCCGAGGGCGCAGTCGTCGTCGTCATCGTCGTCCGAGGTCATGTTGCAGCCGGAGAGGGCGAGCGCGAGAGCGGTGAGCGCGCCGAGCTGCACGGTGGCCGACCGGAGCCGGCGGCGGGGGCGTTGGTCCACGGCATCGTTGTAGCCGATCGGCGCCACCGCCGCCGCCCCACCCCGGTACGGAGGGCTGCTCTGTCACCGGAGTCTGTTGTCCGAGGGGCCCTTCCCACCCGTCCAGCGAGGTGGCCGGCCGCCCCTCGGCGGGGGTCCTGGCAGGGGCGTTACGCTCGGCTCATGCTCCGTTCCGTCATCCTCGCCGCCTCCCGGTCATCCCAGGTCGAGCGGCTCGTTGCGACCGCCCCGTACACCCGGGACGTCGTCCGCCGGTTCGTCGCCGGCGCCGCCACCGACGACGCGTTGCGCGCGACCCGCGGGCTCGTCGACGACGGTCTGGCGGTCACCCTCGACCACCTCGGTGAGGACACCGTCACTCCCGAGCAGGCCATCGCCACCCGGGACGAATACCTCAAGCTGCTGAAGATGCTCTCCGGCGCCGGGTTGACCCCGGCCGCCGAGGTGAGCGTGAAGCTCTCCGCGCTCGGCCAGATGTTCGACGAGCAGTTGGCGTACGACAACGCGCGGGCGATCTGCGCGGCCGCCGACGCGGCGGGCACGACGGTCACCCTGGACATGGAGGACCACACCACCACCGACTCGACGCTGGAGGTGCTGGAGAGGCTCCGCAA
This sequence comes from Micromonospora acroterricola, assembly GCF_003172955.1. GTDB lineage: Bacteria > Actinomycetota > Actinomycetes > Mycobacteriales > Micromonosporaceae > Micromonospora > Micromonospora acroterricola. The sequence goes on from NZ_QGKR01000197.1 coordinate 12,798, forward strand.
GGACTTCCCGTCGACCGGCGCGGTGCTCCAGGCGTACCTGCGGCGGACCGAGTCGGACTGCCGGGAGCTGGCCTCGGCCGGGTCGCGGGTGCGGCTGTGCAAGGGCGCCTACAAGGAGCCGGAGTCGGTGGCGTACCAGTCGGCCCGTGAGGTGGACAAGTCGTACGTCCGTTGCATGAACATCCTGATGTCCGGCGACGGCTACCCGATGCTGGCCACCCACGACCCCCGGATGATCGCCATCGGCGAGGACCGGGCCCGCTGGTTCGACCGGGGGCCGGAGCGTTTCGAGTTCCAGATGCTCTACGGCATCCGCCCCGAGGAGCAGGCCCGACTGGCTGGCGAGGGCTACACCGTGCGCACCTACGTCCCGTACGGCGACGAGTGGTACGGCTACCTGATGCGCCGGCTCGCGGAGCGCCCGGCCAACCTGGTCTTCTTCGGCCGCGCCCTGATCTCCAAGAAGTAACCCCCACCGGTCGACGGGCCGGCGGTGACCCCCAGGGGTCCCGCCGGCCCGTTCGTGTGTCCGGGTTGACGAGCTTGGCTAATGAGGTTAGCTTCCTGGCTATGACAACTAGCCAGGTGCGGCGGGGCGGCGGACACATCGCGTACGAGGTGCACGGGGAGGGGCCGCTGGTCGTCCTCTCGCACGGCATGGGTGAGAACCGGCGGAGCTTCCGGCACCTCGTGCCGCTGCTGGTCTCGGCCGGCTACCGGGTGGCCGCGGTGGACGTCCGGGGCCACGGGGAGTCCAGCGCCGGCTGGCCCACGTACGCCCCGGCGGAGGTAGGCGCCGACCTGCTGGCCGTGGTCCGCGACATCGACGCCGGCCCGGCCGTGCTGGTCGGCAGCTCGTCCAGCGCGGCGGCGGTGGTCTTCGCCGCGGCCGACGCGCCCGACCTGGTCACCGGCGTCGTGCAGATCGGCGCGTTCGTCGGTCAGCCGACGCTCAACCCGCTGATGCGGATGGCGCTGGCGGCCGTGCTGCGCAGCCCCCGACTGTTCGGGATGTTCCACAAGACGCTCTTCCCGGTGCACCGGCCCGCCGACGACGCGGCGTACCGCCGGTCGATGGTGGCCAACCTGCGCGAGCCCGGCCGGATGGCCGCGATGCGCGGCGTGGTCGCGCCGGTCGAGCCGCACTGGACCACCCGGGCCCGGGAGGTCGGCCAGCCCGTGCTGGTGCTGATGGGCGCCAAGGATCCGGACTTCCCTGACCCGGGCGCCGAGGCGAGGGCCGCCCGCCGGCTCTTCCGCACCGCCGAGGCCCGGATGATCGAGGAGTCCGGGCACTACCCGCACGCCGACCGGCCACAGCGGACCGCCGAGGAACTGCGGGGCTTCCTGGCGGTGTGCGCCGGTGCCTAGGGCCGGGCTCAACCAGCAGACCGTTGTGCGAGAGGCCGCACGGCTGGCCGACGAGGTCGGCTACGGGCAGCTCACCCTGGCCGCGCTCGCCAGCCGGCTCGGCGTCGCGCTGCCCAGCCTGTACAAGCACGTTCGCGGTGCGGACGCGCTGAGCCAGAAGCTCTCCGCGCTGGCCACCGCCGAGCTGGCCACCGAGCTGACCACCGCCGCCGCCGGTCGGGCCGGCGGGGACGCGCTACGGGCGATGGCCGACGCGTACCGCGACTACGCCCGCCGGCACCCCGGCCGCTACCCGGCCACCCAGCGGGTGCCCGACCCTGCCGACCCCGAGCACGTGGTGGCGGGCGAGCGGGCGGTCGGCGCCATCTTCGCGGTGCTGCGCGGGTACGGGCTCAGCGGCGACGACGCGGTGGACGCCACCAGGGCGTTGCGCAGTGCCCTGCACGGGTTCGTCTCGTTGGAGGCCGGCGGCGGCTTCGGCCTGCCCCGGGATGTGGACCGCTCGTACCACCAGATGGTCGCCGGCCTGGACGCGTCGTTCCGCCGCTGGCCGGGCGCGGACCAGCCGGGCCGGGGTGGTGCCGGCCTCGCCGGAGCCGGCGAATGGTCGTACCCTTCGGCGCGTGACTGACGGGGTGCACCAGCCATCACTGCGCCGGCTCTGGCCACTGTGGACAACGCTGGTGGTGGTCGTACTGCTGCTGGGCTGTGGCCTGCCCGCGGTGCTGCTGGTCGGTCTGGTGCGCGAGTCCGACGGGCGGGCCACGATCGGCCGGATCGGGACGTCGGCGACCGGCGACCCGGCGACCGCGGTCGCCCGAGGGCTGGCCGACCGGATGACCGCGCAGCTCCAACGGCAGTCCACCGCGTTGCTCGCCGGGGACCGGGCCGGCTTCCTGGCCGTGGCCGACACCGCCGCGCAGGCCGATCTGCGCCGCCGCTTCGCCGCCCTGCGGGCACTGAAGGTCACCGTCTGGCGGGCCGAGCCCACCGGGCTGCCCGCGCCGGTCATCGCCCGGCCGGGCGAGTGGCGGATGGCGGTCCGCTTCCAGTACTGCTTCGCGGCGCCGGACTGCCGGCCCAGCCCCGTGCTGATCGGCACCCGCTGGCGGGAGAACGGCGACCAGCCCCGGCTCGTCGCCATGGAGGAGTCGAAGTCGGCGGAGACCGGCACCCGACCGTGGGAAGTCAGCGAGCTCGTGGTCGCCACCGGCGCCCGGACCATCGTCGCCACCACCCCGGCGCTGCGCGGCAAGCTGCCCGGCCTGTTGGCCCAGGCCGAGGCGGCGGCCACGGTCGCCGACGGCTACGCGGCGACCGGGTCACCGCCGGACCGCTACCGGGTCTTCTACGCCGGCCGCACCGAGTGGCAACGCTGGTACGGCGGTGGGCGGCCACGGTGGACCGGCGGCTACGCGGTGACCGTCGGCGGTGGCCACCACGAGGTCGTGCTCAACGCCGACGGGCTGTCCAGCAGCGGCACCGACGACCTGCTCCGGCACGAGCTGACCCACGCCGCCTCGCTGCCCGAGCGCGGCTATCCCGGCAAGACGACCTGGTGGCTGGTGGAGGGCCTGGCCGAGTACGCGGGCGCCGGCGGACAGCCGGTCGACCGGTACGAGGGACTGGCCGAGGTGCGGCAGCTGGTCAAGGGCGGCTGGGACGGCCGGCTCGACGGGGTCACGCCCGCCGACGACGCGCCCGCCGAGCGGGTCAGCGGCAGCTACGGCGTCGGATACCTCGCCGTGCGGCACCTCGTCGACCGGTACGGCCCGGAGCGGCTGCTGGCCTTCTTCACGGCCGTGGTGCACGAGCGGAAGAAGCTGGACACCGCCGCCGAGCAGGCGTTCGGCGAGCAGTGGTCGACGCTGCACGACGAGTGCGTGGCTTACGTGCGCGCTGCCGCCTGACGCGAGTGGCCGGCGGGCACCGGGCGGCAGGTGCCCGTTGGCGGAGCGGACGCCGCGCCGCGGTGAGCTGGGCGGTGAGCCGTACCATCGATGGGTGCGCCGCACCCAGTCGCCGCGGCCCGCCAGCGCCACGCGGCCCCGCCTGCTCATCGCCCTGACCGCCGTCGCCGTCCTCACCGCCACCACCGCCGCCTCGTGCGGCGACGACCAGCCGCCCGTCGCGCTGGCCTCGGCCGCCCGCAACCCCGTCACCGAGGTGATCGACGCGCCGGCGACGGTCACCGCCCGCGCCGCCGCCACCCTGACCGCCCCCGCCGACGGCACCCTGGCCAGCCTGCGCGTCCAGCCTGGACAGCGGGTGAAGCGAGGTCAGGTGCTCGCCGTGGTCGCGTCCCCGTCGGCGCAGGCCCGGCTGCGGCAGGCCCGGGAAGCGCTCGCCGCCGCCAGGCGTGCCGGCCGTGGCGTCTCCACCGGCGACCTGACCGGCAGCCGGCGCGGCACCGACAAGGCCGCCGACGAGGCGTTCGACGCCGCCCGGAAGGCCGCCGACAAGATCGCCGACCCGCAGCTACGGAGCGCGCTGCTGACCCAGGTGACGTCCGCCCAGCGGCAGTACGCCGCCGCCGCGCGCAGCGCCGACCAGGCCGTCCGCGCCGTGCAGCAGGGCATCAGGGGGCTGAACTCCGCCGTCGGCGCGCTCTCCGCGGCGCAACGGCTCCAGGCCCAGCAGGCGTACGACCTGGCGAAGGCGACCGTCGACGCGTTGACCCTGCGCGCTCCGATCGGCGGGGTGGTGCAGCCGGGCGGCACCCGGGCCGGCGGTGGCTCCACCGACGGCCTCGCCCGGCTGCTGGAGCAGGCCGGTGGCGCCCAGGCGGCCGGCATCGACCCGTCGGCGCTGGCCACCGGCCAGGGCGGGCCACCGGCCGGGGTCGACGACGCGGTCGCGGTCGGCGGTCAGGTCACCGCCGGCACGCCGGTGCTCACCGTCGTCGACACCGGGCAGTTGGGGCTGCTCGCCGAGGTGGACGAGACCGACGTGCTGCTGGTCAAGGCCGGCGTCACCGCCACCGTGGAGCTGGACGCGGTCACCGGCGCCAGCTACGACGCCACGGTCCGTTCGGTGGACGTGCTGCCCACCAACTCCGCGCAGGGTGGGGTCACCTACCGGGTACGCCTCGCGCTCGGCGTCGGGAGGCTGGCAGAGGACGAGCCGGCGCCGACGCCGCGCCCCGGCATGAACGCGATCGTCCACCTGCGGGTCCGTGAGGCTGCCGACGCGGTGACCGTCCCCGCCTCGGCGGTGTTCTCCACCGACGGGCGGGACGCCGTCTGGGTCGTCCGCGACGGCAGGGCGGACCGGGCGCCGGTGACCGTCGGCGTCCAGGGGTCGGATCTGGTGCAGATCCTCGACGGCGTGCGGGCCGGCGACCGGGTGGTGGTGCGCGGCGCCGACCAGGTCCGCGACGGCCAGGAGGTGCGGTGACCGGACCCGCCGCGCCGGGTCGGGACCGCGATCCGCTGAACCCCGGGCCGGGCCGGGGCGACGCGCCGCCGATCCCGGACGGCGAGAGCGTCCCCGCGATCGAGGCGATGGACGTGTCCCGGACGTACCAGCTGGAGGGGGTGTCGGTCGAGGCGCTGCGCGGGGTGTCGTTGACCGTCCAGGCGGGTGACTACGTGGCGTTGGTGGGGCCGTCCGGCTCGGGCAAGTCCACACTCATGCACCTGCTGGGCGGGCTCGACCGGCCCACCGGCGGCCGGCTGGTGATCGGCGGGCGGGACGTCAACGCCCTGTCGCCACCGGAGATGGCCACCCTGCGCAACGAGACGATCGGCTTCGTCTTCCAGGCGTTCCACCTGCTGCCGCGCACCTCGGCGGTGGAGAACGTGGCGTTGCCGCTGGTCTATCGGGGCGTGTCGGCCCGACAGCGCCGGGAGCGGGCGGCGGCGATGCTCGGCCGGGTCGGCCTCGGGCACCGGCTGGACCACCGGCCCAACCAGATGTCCGGCGGCGAGCAGCAGCGGGTGGCCATCGCCCGCGCGCTGGTCACCGAGCCGACGGTGCTGCTGGCCGACGAGCCCACCGGCAACCTGGACAGTGTCACCGGCGCGGCCGTGCTGGAGCTGCTGGAGCGGCTGAACGCCGAGTCCGGGGTGGCGCTGGTGATGGTCACCCACGACCAGGAGGTCGCGGCCCGGGCGCGCCGCCGGATCACCATGCGCGACGGCGTGGTGGTCGCGGACAGCGCCACCGACGACGGGCCGCCGACGGCGATCAGCGTCGCCGACCCCGGTGCATCCCACCTGCATGATCGACCGCTGTCCGTTGATCATGGTCGACCTGCGACACTGGTCCCCGCTCCCAGCGCGGAGCCCCGGTCCGCGTCCGGAAGCGGCCCGGGGCACCCGCCCGGTGGCTCCGGTGGCGCCACCGGAGCCACCGGGCGCCTTCCGCACCCGCCGTCCGGCGCCCGAGGGCCCGACGACGCCGGCGTGGCGGCCGGCGGCGGGAGCGAATCATGAGGGTCGCCGAGGCGTGGCGGGTGGCGCTGGACGCGTTACGGGCCAACCGGCTCCGCAGCGCGCTGACCATGCTCGGAGTGATCATCGGGGTGGCCTCGGTGGTGCTGCTGGTGGCCATCGGCACCGGCACCAAGCAGAAGGTGGAGCAGCAGGTCGAGGGGCTCGGCTCCAACCTGCTGCTGGTCGTCCCCGGCAAGATCGAGGTGGGCACCGCGCCGGTGGTCTCGCCGCTGACCCTCAAGGACGTGGACGCGGTCAACCGGGTCGTCGGCGACCCCGACCGGGTGGCGGTCACCATCGCCTCCGGGGCGACCGCGCGGGCTGGCGCCCGCGCCGACTTCACCACCGTGCAGGGCGTACTGGAGACCACCCCGGCCGTGTTCACCCGGTCGCTGGCCCGGGGCCGCTACCTCACCGGCACGGACGTGGACACCAGCCGGCGGGTCGCGGTGCTCGGCGACTCCGTGGCCCGCGCGCTCTTTCCCGACCGGGACCCGCTCGGGCAGCAGGTGACGCTGGCCGGCGTGCGGTTCCGGGTGATCGGCGTCTTCGCGCCGCTCGGGCAGAGCCTCGGCGTCGACCGGGACGACGAGGTGCACGTACCGGTGACCGCCGCGCAGCGGCTCTGGGGCACCCAGCGGGTGGACGGCATCGCGGTGAAGGCGCCCGACCGGGAGCGCATCGACGAGCTGGGTGAGCGGATCGTCGCCGAGCTCAACCGCCGCCACCCGGACACCGAGTTCAGTGCGGTCACCCAGCAGCAGATCCTCGGCGTGCTCGGGGACATCCTCGGCGTGCTCACCGGCGTGCTGGCGGCGATCGCCGGCATCTCGCTGCTCGTCGGCGGGGTCGGGGTCTCCAACATCATGCTGGTCAGCGTCCGGGAACGGACCCGTGAGATCGGCCTGCGCAAGGCCGTCGGCGCCCGCCCCCGCGACATCGGGGTGCAGTTCCTGCTGGAGGCGGTGCTGCTCACCACGATCGGAGGGCTGACCGGGATGGCGCTCGGCGTGGGCACCGCTCTGCTGGTGGACGCGCTGTCACCGGTCCCGGCGGCGATCACCTGGTGGTCGTTGGCGCTCGCCTTCGGTGTGTCGGCGGCGGTCGGCATCATCTTCGGGGTGGTTCCCGCGCAGCGCGCCGGCCGCCTCGACCCGGTGGTCGCGCTGCGCGCCGAGTGACCACGACCTGCGGCAAAGGGACGGCCGTCGCAGGCCGGGAGATACCGGGAGCGCGGATCGGGTGAACCGGCGAGCGAAACATGATCAGTTGTACGAAGGGATCGCGCCGGTCACAGCCGCCCCGCTACCGTACTGGTAACACGCGCGTCGCCGGCCCGGCCCGGAGCATCCGTCGGGTTGGCACGCGCCGGGCATGGGATGGGTCGGTGAGCCATGGCCGGGTCGCAGTCCGACGGACGGCTGTCGGAGGTCAAGTTCCTCACCGTCGCCGAGGTGGCGACGGTCATGCGGGTGTCGAAGATGACGGTCTATCGCCTGGTGCACAGCGGTGAGCTCACCGCGGTCCGGGTCGGCAGGTCGTTCCGGGTGCCCGAGCACGCGGTGCACGAATATCTCCGGGGTGCCTTTCAGGAGACCGCCTGAGCCACCGCCTCGTCCGCCGGGTTCCACCTGAGCGGCACGAAGAGCGGCACCTACGCGGCATCGACGGGGCCGCGTTGGTCCTGCTGACGCTCTCCGGCTACCCTGGAGCCCGACCGAGACCCCACCGGTGCGCCCCGCCGCCCAGACTGGTCCGGTCCGTTGTCCGCAAGCGGTCACCGTCGCCACCTGCGTGGTGTCATCCGGTCCGCCCCGCACGTTGTATCGAAAGGCTGTCGTATGGGCTCGGTGGTCAAGAAGCGCCGCAAGCGCATGGCTAAGAAGAAGCACCGCAAGCTGCTGCGCAAGACCCGCGTCCAGCGTCGCCGTCTCGGCAAGTGATCGCCGCCGGGCTCACCGCCCGGCGTTCACTTGCCACCTGTCGACCTCCGGAGGCTCAGGTGATCAGGCCGTGGTTGTCCCGGCTCGATCTCTCCTGCCGGGGTAGGTGCGTCAGATGACCCCCGGCAGCACCTCAGGTGCTCCGGGGGTCATCGTCGTCACCGGGGTGGGGCGCTACCTGGGCGCCCACGTGGCGGCCCGGCTGGCCGCCGACCCGCGTATCGAGCGGGTCATCGGGGTGGACGCGCCGGAGCCCGGCGCCGAGTTCACCGACCTGCTGGACCGGGTCGAACGCATCCGCGTCGACGCCGGTTCGCTCGGCGGGATCCTCGCCGACCTGGACGTCGACGCGGTGGTGCACCTCGCGCTGGTCAGCGCCCCCGACCAGCAGCACGGTGGCCGGTCCGCGATGAAGGACCAGAACGTCATCGGCACCATGCAGCTGCTCGCCGCCTGCCAACGGGCGCCCCGGCTGCGCAAGCTCGTGGTCCGGTCGTCCACCGCGGCGTACGGGGTGTCGTTTCGCGACCCGGCCGTGTTCACCGAGGAGACCGAGCCGCGGGAGGTGCCCCGCGGCGGTTTCGGCCGCGACATCCTCGACGTCGAGGGGTACGTCCGCGGCTTCCGCCGCCGCCGGCCCGACGTGACCGCGACCGTGCTGCGCTTCGCCCCGTTCATCGGCTCGACCGCCGACACGACGTTGACCCGCTACTTCTCGCAGCCGCTGGTGCCCACCGTCTTCGGCCGCGACCCCCGCCTGCAGTTCCTGCACTTCGACGACGCGTTGGAGGTGCTGCACCGGTCGATCGTGGAGGATCACCCGGGCACCTACAACGTGGCCGGGCCGGGAGTGCTCTCGTTGTCCCAGGCGATCCGGCGGGCCGGTCGGGTGGGCGTGCCGGTGCTGGAGCCGGGCCTGTCCGGTGCCGCCGCGCTGGCCCGCAGCCTGGGCTTCGGCGGCTATGGCCTGGACCAGGTCGACCTCTTCGTGCACGGCCGGGTGGTCGACACGACCCGGCTCGAGCAGGAGTACGGCTTCACGCCCCGGTCCACGGCGGCGGCGTTCGACGACTTCATCCGCGCCCACCACGGCGGGGTGGTGGTCACCCGTAGCCAGTTGGCCGCGGCGGAGCAGCTCGTCCTCGACGGCATCCGGCAGGTCCGCTCCGCGATCCGGGAGCGGTCGTGACCGGACCGGGGGAGGGGCGCGACCCGGCGGGCGTCGGGCGTTTCGACGTACCGCGAGCGCCGGCGGCACCGGACGCGGAGCCCGCGCGGCGCAACGGACATCGACCGGCGGCCCAGGCCGCCTCGACGCCGACCCCGGCCGACGAGGTTGACACCGCCGCGACCGACGAGCCGGACGACACGACCGCCGCCCCGGCCACCGGCGAACCGGCGGGCCTGGGTGACCCGGTGACCGGCGGCGAGCCCGGTGGCACCGGGCCGGCCGTGCCGGACCGGCCGGGTGACCACTGGGACCGGAAGGTCGCGAACGGTCTGGCGTTCCTGCGCCGGCGGCTCTCCGGCGACTACGAGGTCGACGAGTTCGGCTTCGACCCGGAGCTGACGGACGCGGTCTTCCACCCGCTGCTGCGGCTCCTCTACCGGGACTGGTTCCGCACCGAGGTCAGCGGCATGGAACACGTGCCCGTCGACGGGCCCGCCCTGGTGGTCGGCAACCACTCGGGCACGGTGGCGCTGGACGCGTTGATCCTCTCGGCGGCGCTGCACGACAAGCACCCCGCCCACCGCTACCTGCGCCTGCTCGGCGCCGACCTGGTCTTCCGCATGCCGGTGGTGTCGGAGATCGCCCGCAAGACCGGCGGCACGGTGGCCTGCAACCCGGACGCCGAGCGGCTGCTCGGCGGCGGCGATCTGGTGGGTGTCTTCCCCGAGGGTTTCAAGGGCATCGGCAAGCTCTACGCCGACCGGTACAAGCTGCAACGGTTCGGCCGGGGCGGCTTCGTCTCGGCGGCGCTGCGCACCGGCACCCCGATCGTGCCGGTCGCCATCGTCGGCGGCGAGGAGATCTACCCGATGCTCGCCGACATCAAGCCCCTGGCGCGGCTGCTCAAGCTGCCATACTTCCCGGTCACGCCGACCTTCCCGTGGCTCGGGCCGTTGGGCATGGTGCCGCTGCCCAGCAAGTGGCTGATCCAGTTCTGTCCACCGATCCCGACCGCGCACCTGACCGACTCGGCGGACGACCCGCTGGTGGTCTTCAACCTCGCCGACCAGGTGCGGGAGACCATTCAGCAGACCCTGCACACGCTGCTGGAGCGGCGGCCGGACCCGTTCGGCCCCTGAGCCGCCGTCAGCCGGCGCGGCGGCGGCGCTGCACCGCCAGACCGGCGGTGACGGCGCCGGCGACCAACCCGGCCGCCGCGGTCGACGGTACGGCGATCTTGACGGCACGGCGGCCGGTCCGGAAGTCCCGCACCTCCCAGCCGTGCTGCCGGGCCTGCCGCAGCAGGGTGCCGTCCGGGTTGACCGCCACCGCCCGGCCCACGGCGGAGAGCAGCGGCAGGTCGTTGGCCGAGTCGCTGTAGGCCGCGCAGCGGGTCAGGTCCAGCCCTTCCACGGCCGCGAGCTGGGTGACCGCCTCCGCCTTCGCCGGCCCGTGCATCAGGTCGCCCACCAGCCGCCCGGTGTACGCCCCGTCCACCACCTCGGCCACCGTGCCGATCGCCCCGGTCAGGCCCAGCCGGGTGGCGATGACCCGGCCGATCTCCACGGGGGCGGCGCTGACCAGCCAGACCCGCTGCCCGTCGTCCAGATGGCGCTGGGCGAGCTGGCGGGTGCCGGTCCAGATCCGGGGAGCCATCAGCTCGTCGAAGATCTCCTCCGCGAGGCGTTCCACGTCGTCGACCCGCCAGCCCTCGACGAAGGCCAGCGCGGCCTCCTTGGCCTGGGACATGTCGCCGGCGTGTTCGCGGGCGAGCAACCGGAACCGGAGCTGCTGCCAGGCGAACCGGGCCAGGTCGGCGGTGGTGAAGTAGTTCCGTGCGGCGAGGCCGCGGGCGAACCAGTAGATCGACGCGCCCTGCATCATCGTGTTGTCCACGTCGAAGAACGCCGCGGCGGTCGGGTCGGGCGTGGTCGCCGGGGTCAGCTCGGTCTCCGCCCAGCCGGCGGTGTGACCATGGGCGTCGGTGCTGACCGTCACCTTGCGGCTGCGCGCCACGCGTCTCCCTTCCTCACCAGCTGCTACGGATGCCTGCAGCGAGGGTAGCCGGCGGGCGTGGTCGACCGGTCGGGCACAGAGCGAACTGCGCCACGACCGGTCGGACCTGCGGTATGGGGGAGCGGCCGGGGGTAGCTGCCCCCGGTGGGTCAGCGGGTGCCGGGGCAGGCGGACGGGGTGGGGCCGAGGGTGTCGCTGGTCGTCGGCGCCGGCAGACCGCACGCGATCGCCGTGCGCAGCTTGTCCGAACGCTCCCGGATGCTGTCCAGCAGCGCCAGCGAACGCCGGGTCCGCTCCCGGTCGGCCCGGGTGGTCCCGTCGAGCAGGTTGGCCACCGCCCGCCGCTGACCGGCGACGAAGGTGTTGACGGTGTCGAGGCTGGCCGGCTCGGCCCGCTGCACGGCGGCGGCGGTCAGCAGCCGGACGCCCTGCCGGGTGTCGGAGTCCATGTCGTCGAGGACCGCGCTGTACCCGATCCGGTCACCGCGCAGCTCGGCGGCCTCGCCGAGCCGGGTCCGGGCGAAGTCCAGGAAGAGCTGACCACGGCTGATGTCCGAACTGGCCAGGGCGAGCTGGGCCCGCTCGGTCGAGCGCTTCATGCCGTACAGCGCGTCGCCGGGCACCGCGTTCTCGCTGGCGGCGGAGATGCCGGAGACGGCGATGGCGCCGGCGGCGATGCCGATCAGGATCGCGCCCCGGGCGCGGGCCCGGCGGGCGGTGACCGCCGGCAGCAGCGAGGTGCGGGTGGTGCCGGCGGGACGTGCCGCTGCCGGTTCGCCGGCCACCGGGGCGGTGCCCAGTCCTTCCCGCACGGCGGTGGCGAGCAGCATCGCCCGCAGTCCGGTGCGGAAGTCGGGGTCCACCTCGACTGCCGGGGGATCGACGCTGAGCCGCTGGCCCACCGCGACGAGCGGCGCGAGCTGGCCATCCACCCGGGACCGGACGTGGTGCCTCCGGCCGCCGTTGGCCTCGTCGAGAAGCTGCGCGAAGCGCTCCGCGCGCCGGCGGGAGAAGAGGATGCTGTCCACCGCAGGCACCTCCTCTCGCTGGTCACGGCCGGTCGGCCGCCGTCGTTGCCAGCGACCGGGCGGCAGTGTGACACCACGGAGGTGAGGCCCCGTCCGGCATGCCGGACGAACCTCGGTGACCCGGGCCTGCCGGGGCAACCACCGGTCGCACCCGGAGAAACGCCGTGGACCGGGCACGGGTTACGGGCCCGGCGGGGCGGAAATCACAGAAAGTGATCGTCGTCACCAGGCGGGACCGACCCTGAGCTGCACGGACGTCGATAGACGGCCATCGGTCCCGCCGACAGAAACCTACGGCTGGAAACCGTCGGGCAGGAGCCGGGCCAGCGCGCGGACCGCCCGGTACTGGAGGGCCTTGATGGCCCCCTCGTTCTTGCCCATCGCCCGGGCCGTCTCGGCGACCGAGAAGCCCTGGAGGAAGCGGAGCACGATGCACTCCTGCTGCTCCGGGTTGAGTTGCTTCACGGCGGTGAGCAGCGCGACGTTGGTGATGTGCTCGACCACCGCCGCCTCCGGGCTGCCCTCCGGGCCCCGGTCCTCCCGGTCGGCGTCGAGCACGTCGCCGGTGGTGACCTCCAGCCGGTACCGGCCGGACTTGAAGTGGTCGGCCACCAGGTTGCGGGCGATGGTCACCAGCCAGGCGCCGAGGTCGCGGCCCTGCCAGGTGAAGCTGCCGATGCGCTTGAGCGCGCGCAGGAAGGTGTCCGAGGTCAGGTCCTCGGCGAGCTGCCGGTTGCCGACCCGGAAGTAGACGAACCGGAACACCGTGTCCACGTACCGGTCGTAGATGAGGCCGAACGCCTCGGTCTCGCCGGCCTGGGCCCGCTCGACCAGCGTCCAGACCTCCGTGGCCGGGTCGGACGGGTCCGGCCGGCTCGGGAAGCCGGTCGGCGTGGTGGTGGTGGCCGGCACCGCCGGGATCACCGCCGTCTCGCCCGCCGACGGGTCGGTGGTCGGCGCTGGCGTGTCGTCGACCCGTCGGCCCTGGGCCGGCATGGTCGGGCGGGCGGGTACGGCGACCCGGCCACCGGCCGGCATCGCGTTTCCGCCGGGCACCGCCGGTCGTGGCGGTGGGTCGTTGTGGTGTGGCCGGTTGCGAATCCGTTTCGCCGTGCCGTCGGACCGTGCGGCGGCGCCGTGCGGCTCGTCGAGCGGGGCGCGGGCCGCCGGCCGTTCGTTGACCTGGGCGCGAGCCGGCTGGCCGGTCAGACCGACCGGGCGTTCGGCGTAACCGAAGGTGGTCACCGCGCCGCCCCCGTCCCGTCGGTCGCCGGGCGGGCCGGTCTGCGGGTCGTCGGTGCGGACCGACCGGGCTTCCGGTCGGGCAGGACGGTTCCGGGGTGTGCCGACGGGCGGCAGTTCCCCTTGAGGTGCTGGTCCAATGCGCTCACAGGCACGGGGGCCTCCTCGGGCTGAGGGGTGTCGACTCACGGCAAATGGGGTGAGCCGACCCGAGTGATGATAGGGCCAACGTCACCCGCGCGTGGCAAGTCCGTTACACAGGGCGGAAGTATTTCCCGCTGTGTCGCACCGTCGGCGGACCGGTTGTCCGTCGTGTGCGGTTGACTTTGGATCGGCGCGGTGATCCAGGATGGATCGCCTGGTCGGGGGTGCGTTGACCGTTCGGCCGGCCCGCCGGGTCGGGTGGTCGGTGCGGGCCCGGCCGAACCGCCGCCGGACACCGTCACCCGTCCCATCGGCAGGACCTGATCGGATCGCCGGTGGACAGTGGATGGTCCCGTGAGTGGGACTTTTCCGGTGCGGCGCTCCGGCCGCCGGCCAACCGTCGCAGCGTGGTCTGTCGACGCCCGCTGTGCCAGACTCGATCACCGTGCAGGACGCATCGGCAAACCCCGCGCCGAACCTCGCCGACCGGGTCCGCCGGGCGGCTCTCGACCACGGCGACCGGGCCGCGCTGCACTGGCGCGATCAGACGCTCAGCTGGTCCCAACTGGACGCCGCGACGGACGTCGCCGCGCGGGCACTGACCGCCGCCGCGCCGCCCAGCGACCCGGACGCTGCGCCGCCACGCGTCGCGATCGCGCTGCCCAACACCCCCGACTTCGTCGTCGGCTGGCTCGGCGCCCTGCGCGCCGGCCTGGTGGCGGTCCCCGTCAACCCCGGCTTCACCGCCCCGGAGCTGCGCCACGTGCTGGCCGACTCCGGCGCGTCGGTGCTCATCGGCACCGAGCGGGTCCGGGACCTGGTCGCCGAGGTGGCCGCCGAGCTGCCCGCGCTCACCGCCGTGTACAGCGCGCCGCCACGGCAGGCCGCCGGCGGGCCGGAGCCGCCGCCGCGCCCGGGCCGGGGCGGTGACGACCTGGCCGTACTGCTCTACACCTCCGGCACCGAGGGGCGGCCCAAGGGCGCGATGCTCTCGCACCACGCGCTGCTCGCCAACCACGATCAGGTCGGCCGGATCGAGCCGCCGGTGGTCGGCCCGGGGGACACCGTGCTGCTGGCCCTGCCGCTGTTCCACGCGTACGGGCTCAACTCCGGGCTCGGCGCGGTCGTCCACCATGGCGCGACCGGCGTGCTGCTCGACGATCCTGGGCCGACGGCGGGGCTGGACGAGATCGCCCGGCACCGGGTCAGCGTGCTGGTCGGCGTACCGTCGATGTTCCTGACCTGGGCCGGCGCGGCCGGGGTCCGCGCGGCCACCGCCTCGGTGCGGGTGGCGGTCTGCGGCGCGGCGCCGCTGGAGCCCGCGGTCGCGGCGCGCTTCACCGAGGCCACCGGTCATCCGGTGCACATCGGGTACGGCCTCACCGAGACCGCGCCGGTGCTCACCTCGACCCTGGTCGGCGGTGTGGCCAAGGCCGGCTCGATCGGGCGGCCGCTGCCCGGCGTGCGGCTGCGCCTGGTCGACGCGGACGGCGCGGACCTGTGGCGCGACGGCCTGGCCATCCCCGACGACGACCCGGATGAGCTGGACATCTCCGATGTGGCGCCGGGCACCGACCCGGGGCAGATCGTCGTGGCCGGCCCCAACCTCTTCGCCGGCTACTGGCCGGACGGCCGGGACGGCCCGGACGCCGACGGCTGGTGGGGCACCGGCGACGTCGCGTACGCCGACGAGGACGGCGACCTCTTCCTCGTCGACCGGCTCGGCGAGCTGATCCTGGTCAACGGGTTCAACGTCTATCCGCACGAGGTCGAGCTGGTGCTCGCCGGGCACCCCGGGGTGGCCGAGTCGGCGGTACTGGGTGTGCCGCATCCGCGGACCGGCGAGACTGTGCGGGCGTACGTGGTGCCGGCGCCCGGGCGGCCGGTGACCGGCGACGAGTTGCTCGCCCACTGCGCACGGAACCTGGCCCGGTTCAAGTGCCCGACCGCCGTCGAGTTCGTCGACGCCCTGCCGCACTCGGCGATCGGGAAGGTACGCAAGACCCAGCTCCGGTCGGCGGCGCCGACCGACCCGCCGGCGAACGCCGACACCCGCACGGAGGTAACCGATGTCCACTGACGCCCGACTCGCTCTGATCACCCGGCCCGGCTGCCACCTGTGCGACGACGCGAAGGCGGCGCTCGACCGGGTGGTGGCGGTCACCGGGGACAAGTGGGTCGAGTGGGACGTCACCGACGACGAGGGGCTGGAGCGGGAGTACGGGGACCGGTTGCCGGTGGTGATGCTCGACGGCAAGGAGCACGGCTACTGGCGGGTCGAGGAGGAGCGGCTGCTGCGGGACCTGACCACACCGCAGCTCTGAGCTGTGCCTATGGTGCTCGGATGAGCCCTGCGCACCCCCACCTGGTGTGGGACTGGAACGGTACCCTGCTCAACGACCTCAGCCTGGTGGTGGCCGCCACCAACGTCGCGTTCGCCAGCGTGGGCGGGCCGGCGGTCACCCCGGACGAGCACCGGGTGCGGTTCCGCCGCCCGATCGCCGAGTACTACGCCGAGGTGCTCGGCCAGGCGGTGGACGACGAGGAGTTCGGCCGGCTGGACCGGATCTTCCACGACGCGTACCGCAGCGGGTTGACCACCTGTGAGCTGGCCGCCGACGCGCGGACCGCGATGGCCGCGTGGCCGGGCAGCCAGAGCCTGCTCTCCATGTGGTTCCACGAGGAGCTGGTGCCGACCGTGCACACCTACGGGCTGACCGGCCACTTCACGCGGGTCGACGGGCTGCGGGCCGCGGTCGGCGGCGACCGCAAGGCCGAGTCGCTCCAGCGGCACCTGGCCGAGCTGGGCGTGGACGGCGACACGGTGGTGCTGATCGGCGACTCGATCGACGACGCGGACGCGGCGCTCGCGGTGGGTGGCCGGGCGGTGCTCTACACCGGCGGTTTCACCGACCCGGCCCGGCTGCGCGCCTCCGGTCACCCGGTGGCCGACACCCTCACCGACGCCGTGAAACTGGCCCGGGAGGTCAGTTCCGCAGGTAGGTGAGGACGGCCAGCACCCGCCGGTGCTGCTCGGTGTCCGGCGGCAGGGTGAGCTTGGTGAAGATGTTGCGCACGTGCTTCTCCACCGCACCGTCGCTGACCACCAGGGCGCGGGCGATGGCCGTGTTGGAGCGCCCCTCGGCCATCAGGGCGAGCACCTCGCGTTCACGCGGGGTCAGCTCACGCAGCGGGTCGTCGCGGCGGCGTCGGGCGAAGAGCTGCCCGACCACCTCCGGGTCGAGCACGGTGCCGCCGGCCGACACCCGGCGCAGCGCGTCCAGGAACTCGTCGATCGCGGCGACCCGGTCCTTGAGCAGGTAGCCGATCCCACCGCCGGCGCCGCCGGTGGTGGCCAGCAGGTCGTCGGCGTACGAGACCTCGACGTACTGGGACAGCACCAGGATCGGGGTACGCGGCACCAGCCGACGGGCCTCCACCGCCGCCCGCAGCCCCTCGTCGGTGTGTGACGGGGGCATCCGGACGTCGACGATCGAGACGTCCGGCCGGTGCTCCACCACTGCCTGGACCAGCGCGTCGCCGTCGCCGACGGCGGCCACCACCTGGTGGCCACTTTCGGTCAGCAGCCGTACCAACCCCTCCCGGAGCAGGACGGCGTCGTCGGCGATCACTATGCGCATGGCTGTGGTGTCTACCACGTCCAGCCCGCCACGACTGCGCGGCGCCGCGTCCGCCGGCTCACAGCGGAAGCTCCGCGCGTATCTCGGTGGGCCCGCCGGCGGGGCTGACCACGGCCAGCTCGCCGCCGGCCGCCAGGACCCGGTCGGCGATACCGACCAGGCCGTGCCCCTTTGCCAGGTGCGCGCCGCCCTGCCCGTCGTCGCCCACCCGCACCAGGAGCCGGGTGCCCTGCCGGGTCACGGCGACCACGGCCTCGGTGGCCTGGCTGTGCTTGGCGACGTTGGTCAGCGCCTCGGCCACCATGAAGTACGCGGTGTTCTCCACCGCCGGGTCGAGCCGTCCACCCGGCGTCCCGAGCTGCGGGTCCACCTGGAGCTCGATCGGGATCAACCCGCGGCCGGCGAGCGCGGCCAGGGCGCTGGGCAGCCCCCGGTCGACCAGGATCGGCGGGGCGATGCCCCGGGACAGCGCCCGCAGCTCCGTCAGCGTGTCCCGGGTCTGGGTGACCGCCTCGTCGAGGGTCCGGCCGGCCGCCTCCGGGTCGGTGGCGAGCTGCTGACGTGCCCGGCTGAGGTCCATCGCCAGCCGGACCAGGCGCTGCTGGGGGCCGTCGTGGATGTCGCGTTCCAGCCGGCGCAGCGCGGACGCCTCGGCCGAGACGGCGGCCCGCTTCTGCTCCTCGAGGACGGTGATCCGGTCCCGCATCTCGGCCACACCGGTCAGCATGGCCCGGGCGAAGCTGGCCTGGAGCAGCGCGCAGCCCCGAACCACGATCGGCAGGGTGATCAGGAAGAACACCCCGATCGCGGTGGTCAGCCCGATCCGGGCGGTGGTCGAGTCGCCCAGGCCGAGCAGTTGGGCGAGGTCGCTGTCGTCCTGGCCGTGCGGCAGCGCCCAGTCGTACGCCCAGTAGAGCGAGCCGGTGACCGCGGCGGCCCACCAGGCCAGCGCCACGACAAAGGTGATCACCGCCACGATCAGGCGCAGCACGCCGTGTGCGAGATCGAGCCAGGACTGGGCGTCCCGCATCGGCACGAAGATCCGCCGCCAGGCGTTCGCGCCCGCCTCCGGCAGACGGTAGTGCGGCCGGATCCGGGGCTGGTGGAGCACCGCGGGGAGCCGCAACCGCTCGATGTCGGCCAGCCCGCGGGCGGCGTAGAGGGTGCCGCTGATGATCGGCAGACCGATCACCGTGACCACCAGCCCGACGCCGACCGCGAGGCCCACGACGAGGACGATGAAGCTGGCCACGGCCAGGGGTAGGCCGAGCAGCACGTACCCGGAGTCGACGAAGAGCTGGCGGGGGATGCTCGGTGCCAGCGTCTGCTGGTCGCTGGTGGCGGCAACGGCGGTCATGCCAAAAGGCTAGGCAGCGCTCGTCCGTCACCCCATCCCGAAGTCCTGCCTCTCCCCCGTAGTGCTGCCCCTACCCCACCTGTCGTCGTCGGCGACGGCGGCGCGGGATTGGTCAGAGAAGTCGGGATTGAGCAATAATCGCCCGGGTGGTTCAGCGCGGGGAACCGCTGGATCGATCTTGCGGAATGGAGGTGCGGGTGGAGTCGCGTCGCGGAGCGACAAGATCGCGATTTGTGCACGTCTTCACAAGCGCCTACTCTCTAGTTCCGACGCGCCCTGCTAGCACAGCCGGCAATCTCGGTCGCCAGCGGGAGTCCATAAGCGGCCGACCAGCGGAGTTGGCCGAGGATCGCACCGCACGGAGTCTCATGAGTCAGCATCGTCACCCAGGCGCGCCCGGCAGCGCCGGTGCCGTACCAGCGCTCCCGGACCTGCCCGAGGCGACCGTCGCGCGTCTCCCGGAGTACCTGCGTGCGCTGCACAACCTCGCCGACGCCGGCCATGAGACGGTCTCCAGCGAGGGCCTGTCGGCGGCAGCCGGGGTCAACTCGGCGAAGCTCCGCAAGGACCTCTCCCACCTCGGCTCGTACGGCACCCGGGGCGTCGGCTACGACGTCGCGCTGCTGATCGAGCAGATCGAGTATGTGCTCGGGCTCACCCAGCGCAGGGCGGTCGCCCTGGTCGGCGTGGGTAATCTCGGTCACGCCCTGGCCGGCTACGACGGCTTCGCCAGCCGTGGCTTCCGGATCGCGGCACTGCTCGACGCCGATCCCTCCCGGGTCGGCGAGGAGATCAACGGCCTGGTGGTCCGGCACGTCGACGAGCTGCCGGCGGTCGCCGTGGAGGAGTCCATCGCGATCGGCGTGATCGCCACACCCGCCGCCGCCGCCCAGCGGGTCGCCGACCAGCTGGTCGCGGTCGGCGTGACGAGCATCCTCAACTTCGCGCCGTGCGTACTCTCGGTTCCGGAGGGGGTCGACGTGCGCAAGGTCGACCTCGCCATCGAGCTGCAGATCCTGTCCTTCCACGAGCACCGCAAGGCATCGCTGACCGCGCTGCCCGCCACCGGCGGGTCCGCTCTCACCGCCCTGCCGGGCGGGCTCGCGGCCACCGACACCCAGGAGGCGATCGGCACGTGAAACTGCTCGTCGTCGGCGCGTCCTACCGGACCGCCCCGGTCGCCACGCTGGAGCAGCTGGCCGTGCCTCCCGCCGACCTCACACGCACCCTCGACCGCCTGGTCGCGCAGCCGTACGTCGCCGAGGCGGTGCTGGTCTCCACCTGCAACCGGGTGGAGGTCTACGCCGCCGTGTCCGGTTTCCACGGCGGGCTCGGCGACATCTGCGCCGTCCTGGCCGAGCAGGCCGGCAGCCCGCCGGCGGCGCTCGCCAGCCACCTCTACGTGCACTACGACGCCGCCGCGGTGGACCACGTCTTCCGGGTCGCCACCGGGCTGGACTCGATGGTGGTCGGCGAGGCGCAGATCCTCGGCCAGTTGCGTGACGCGTACCACTGGGCCACCGGGGCCGACTCGGCCGGCCGCCTGCTGCACGAGCTGATGCAGCAGGCGCTGCGGGTCGGCAAGCGGGCCCACGCCGAGACCGGCATCGACCGGGCCGGCCAGAGTGTCGTCACCGCCGCGCTGGAGCTGGCCGCCGGGCACCTCGACGGCGACCTCGCCGGCCGTCCGGCCCTGGTGGTCGGCGCGGGCGCGATGGGTTCGCTCGGGGTGGCCACGCTGTCCCGGCTGGGCGCCGGGCCGATCACCGTCACCAACCGGGGCGCCGACCGGGCCCTGCGGCTCGCCGAGTCGTACGGGGCGAACGCCGCGCCGATGGCCGAGCTGACCGACGTGCTTTCCACAGTGGACATCGTAGTGGCGGCCACCGCGTCCACCGAACCGGTCCTCAACCGGGCCGTGGTCGGCGCGGCGCTGGCCGAGCGGGACACCGCCCGGGGCCCGCTGGTCCTGCTCGACCTGGCCGTCCCGCGCGACGTCGAGGAGGGCGTCTCCGACCTCTCCGGCGTCGAGGTGATCGACATCGACCGCATGGCGGCGCTGCTCGCCGACGGTCCCGCCGCCGCGGACGCCGCCGCCGTCGAGCGGATCGTGCTCGGCGAGGTGGAGAGTTTCCTCTCCTGGCTGCGCGGCGCCGACGTGGCGCCCACCGTGGCCGCGCTGCGCGGCCGCGCCGACGACGTGGTCACCGCCGAGCTGCGCCGGCTGGCCCAGCGCCGCCCCGACCTCGGCGACGACCTGCGGGCCGAGGTGGCCCGTACGGTGCACCGCGTGGTGCAGCGGCTGCTGCACCAACCCACCGTCAAGGTCCGCCAGCTCGCCGCCGAGCCCGGCGGTGACCAGTACGCCGCCCTGCTGCGCGAGCTGTTCGACCTCCAGGTGCCGCAGACGTCACCGGTGGACACCGTCCCCGACGTGGTGGCGCCCGACCTCGGCGCGGCGTTCGCCGGCACCGACCCGGTGCTCCGCCTGGACGCCACCGACCCGACCCCGCCCACCGGAGGTGCCCGATGACCGCCCCGCTACGCCTCGGCACCCGGGGCAGCGCCCTGGCGATGGCCCAGTCCGGTCAGGTCGCCGAGGCCTTGACCGCCGCCACCGGCCGCCCCGTCGAGCTGGTCGAGGTGATCACCGCTGGCGACCGCTCCAACGCGCCGGTGCACCGGCTCGGTGTGGGGGTGTTCGTCTCCGCGCTGCGCGACGCGCTGGCCGCCCGGACCATCGACTTCGCGGTGCACTCCTACAAGGATCTGCCCACGGCCGCCGCCGGCGGGCTGCACATCGCGGCGGTGCCCGCTCGGCAGGACCCGCGCGACGCGCTGATCGCTCGGGACGGCCGGACGCTCGCCGAACTGCCGCCCGGAGCCACCGTGGGCACCGGCGCGCTGCGCCGGATCGCCCAGTTGCACGCCCTCGGCCTGCAACTGGAGGTCACCCCGATCCGCGGCAACGTCGACACCCGCCTGGCGCGGGTGCTCGGCCCCGAGGCCAACCTCGACGCCGTCGTCCTGGCCCGGGCCGGCCTGGCCCGACTCGGCCGGTCCGACGTGATCACCGAGACGCTGGACCCGATGCTGATGCTGCCCGCGCCCGCACAGGGCGCGCTGGCCGTGGAGTGCCGGGTCGACGACCAGGACCTGGTCGAGCTGCTCGCGGTGCTCGACCACGCACCGTCGCGTGCCGCGGTCACCGCGGAACGCGCGTTTCTGGCCACCCTGGAGGCCGGGTGCAGCGCACCCGTCGCCGCCTATGCCGAACTCGCCGAAGGCGAGACCGGCGATGAGATCTACCTGCGCGGGGCGGTGATCAGCCCGGACGGCACTCGTGACCTCCGGCTGTCCCGCACCGGAACGCCCGCCGACGCGGCGGAGATCGGTAAGGCACTCGCCGCCGAACTCCTCGACCTCGGCGCCGACTCGATCCTCGGCCACGAAGGACACACCGGCTCGGGGACCCAGCAATTTGGGAGCACAGAATGACCCGCACCCGTAAGCCCGTCGGCCGTATCGCCTTCGTCGGGGCCGGCCCCGGCGACCCGGGCCTGCTGACCCGCCGGGCGCACGACGCCCTGGTCGACGCCGACCAGGTGATCTACGACCGGGGAGTCCCCGAGTCGTTGCTCGCCGTCGTACGCGCCGAGGCCAGGGACGACGCCGAGTTCACGCCGGCCGAAGGCGCGCCGGGGGACGTGGCGAAGGTGCTGATCTCCGCCGCCCGTTCCGGGTTGAACGCGGTGCACCTGGTCGCCGGCGACCCGTTCGGCCACGACTCCGTGGTCAAGGAGGTGCAGGCGGTGGCCCGCACCGCCGCCCACTTCGAGGTGGTGCCGGGGGTCGGCCAGGCCGAGGGCGTGGCCACGTACGCGGGTGTCCCGCTGCCGGGTGTGCGTACCGCCGCCGACGTCGAGGACGTCAGCGTGCTGGACTTCGAGGCGCTGGCCGCGGCCGTCGGCCGGGGCTCGCTGGCGCTCGCGGTGGACGCCGGTGACCTCGCCGCCGTCCGGGACGGCCTGCTGGCCGCCGGGGTCGACGGCACCACCGGCGTCGGGGTGACCGGCGACGGCACCGGCGAGACTCAATACACGACCACGTCGACCGTCGACAGCTTCGTGGCCGCCGCGCTCGGCTTCACCGGCCGCGTGGTGCTCACCGTCGGTGCGGGTGTGGGCCAGCGCGACAAGCTGAGCTGGTGGGAGAACCGCCCGCTGTACGGCTGGAAGGTGCTGGTGCCGCGGACCAAGGAGCAGGCCGGCGCGATGAGCGCCCGACTGCGCGCGTACGGGGCGATTCCCTGTGAGGTGCCGACCATCGCGGTCGAGCCGCCGCGTACCCCGGCCCAGATGGAGCGGGCGGTCAAGGGCCTGGTCGACGGCCGGTACGCCTGGGTGATCTTCACCTCGGTGAACGCGGTCCGCGCGGTGTGGGAGAAGTTCGCCGAGCACGGCCTGGACGCCCGGCACTTCGGCGGCGTCAAGATCGCCTGTATCGGTGAGGCGACGGCCGACGCGGTCCGCGCGTTCGGTATCCAGCCGGAGCTGATCCCCGCCGGGGAGCAGTCCTCCGAGGGGCTGCTGGCCGAGTTCTCGCCGCACGACGAGATCCTCGACCCGGTGGGCCGGGTGCTGCTGCCGCGCGCCGACATCGCGACCGAGACGCTCGCCGCCGGGCTCACCGAGCGTGGCTGGGAGGTCGACGACGTGACCGCGTACCGGACGGTGCGCGCCGCGCCGCCGCCCGCCGAGATCCGGGACGCGATCAAGTCCGGCGGGTTCGACGCGGTGCTCTTCACCTCGTCCTCCACCGTGCGGAACCTGGTCGGCATCGCGGGGAAGCCGCACGCGCGTACCGTTGTTGCCGTCATCGGGCCCAAGACGGCGGAGACCGCGACGGAGTTCGGCCTGCGCGTCGACGTCCAGCCGCCGCACGCCTCGGTGCCCGACCTGGTGGAGGCGCTCGCCGCCTACGCCGTCGAGCTGCGCGAGAAGCTCGCCGCCATGCCGGCGAAGCAGCGTCGCGGCTCGAAGGTGCAGGGGCCGACCGCCCTCCGCTTCCGGTAGTCGTCCGAGGAGGGCCTCCCATGTCGTACCCCGAGATCCGGCCCCGCCGGCTGCGCCGCACGCCGGCGATGCGCCGGCTGGTGTCCGAGACCCGGGTCGACCCGGCCGAGCTGGTCGTGCCGATGTTCGTCAAGGAGGGGCTGACCGAGCCCCGGGCCATCGCGTCGCTCCCGGGGGTGCTCCAGCACTCCCGGGACTCGCTGCGCAAGGCGGCGGTCGAGGCGGTCCAGGCCGGTGTCGGCGGGATCATGCTCTTCGGGGTACCGGAGCAGCGGGACCCGTCCGGGTCCGGCGGCATCGACCCGGACGGCATCCTGAACGTCGCCATCCGCGACGTGGTGGCCGAGGTGGGTGACGCCACCGTGGTGATGAGCGACCTGTGCCTGGACGAGTTCACCTCGCACGGGCACTGTGGGCTGCTCACCCCCGGCGGCGACGTCGACAACGACGCCACCCTGGAGGCGTACGCCGAGATGGCGGTGGCCCAGGCCGCCGCCGGGGTCCACATCGTCGGGCCGTCCGGGATGATGGACGGCCAGGTCGGCGTGGTACGCCGGGCGCTCGACGCGGCCGGGCACTCCGACGTGACGGTGCTGGCGTACGCCGTGAAGTACGCCTCGGCCTTCTACGGCCCGTTCCGGGAGGCCGTGGAGTCGGCGCTGGAGGGCGACCGGCGCACCTACCAGCAGGACCCGGCCAACCTGCGTGAGTCGTTGCGCGAGGTGGCGCTGGACGTCGCCGAGGGCGCCGACATGGTGATGGTCAAGCCGGCACTGCCCTACCTCGACGTGGTGTCGGCGGTACGGGCCGCGGTGGACGTCCCGGTCGCCGCCTACCAGGTCTCCGGCGAGTACGCGATGGTCGAGGCGGCCGCCGCGAACGGCTGGATCGACCGGGAGCGGGTGATGCTGGAGACGCTCACCTCGATCAAGCGGGCCGGCGCTCAGGTCATCCTCACCTACTGGGCGGTCGAGGCCGCCGGGCTGCTGCGCGAGCGGTACTGAGTCGTCCCCTGCACTCGGGCCCCGGCGGCCCGATCGCGCTGAAACAAGGAAATAGTGGCCTCCTCCTCCCCAGGAGAGGCCACTATTTCCAGGATCGAGCGCGATCATCGCCGCGCCCTGACGATCAGGGCAGCTGCCCCGGGCGGTCGACGATGGCCAGCTGGGTGACGGCGGTGCTTGTGTAGGGCGACTCCTTGCCATCCCGCACCACAAGACGGCGGGTGCCGAGGTAGGCGTAGGTCTCCCGGTCGAAGATCAGGTCGATGTGGGCGCCGATCACGCCCGGCGTCCGCAGTGCCACCCCCCGCCGGCCGGCCGCGTCCCGAATCTCACCGGGCAACAGGGTGGCCCCGGGCACCTGGGCCATTGCCTGGAACAGCGCGCCGAGCGACTGCGGCGGCACGTAGCCCTCGAGCATCCACATCCCGTCGGCGAAGATCGTCTGGGGGTCGTTCCTGAGGGCCTCCAGGTCCGCACCTGCGGGCAGATCCAGGGGGATCGGGTGATCCAGCAGGTACTGCGCCATCTGCTCCGGCTCGGTGGGCAGGCCCTGGAAGTAGCCGGGCGGCGGGGACAGGTCGGAGACGTCGTCGGTCCGCCACTCGTCCGGGCGGCTCTCCAGCCGTCGCCGCTGCTGCCAGGTGGGGTCGTCGCCGACCGGCACCCAGCGCTGGAGCCGCTCCTCGGTGTACGGGCCGGTATCCGGCCGATCCCGCCAGGTGAGTCGCAGTTCGATGAAGAGGAACTGGCCGGGGCGCGCCACGAGGTCGGGCTGCTGCCGGGCCGTCTCCGCGGCCTCGGTCAGGATCTCGGCCGCGCTCGCCGTCGGCGGCGCGTCGTCCACCGTCTGCACCACCAACCCGCCGATGGTCAGCAGGGCGACCAGCCCACCGACCCCGGCCAGGCGCCAGCCCGGCGCACGCCAACGCGGACCCCGTCGGGCTGCGCGGACGGGAGGCGCGGTCGGCGCCGGGTCGGAGGTTCGGTGGGAGACGTGGTCCCGCAGCTCGCCGAGGAGTCGTTCCTCGAAGTTGCCCAGTGGGGTGTGGGTCATGGCGATCATCCCTCCGATCAGACGAGTGCGGATTCGGACTGCGCGAGCGCGAGGCGTACCGCACGGCGGGCCCGGTGCACACGGACCCGGGCGGCGACCGGGGAGATGCCGAGTGCTTCGGCGGCGTCCGCCACGGACAGGCCGTCGACGGCGACAAGTTCCAACAGGGCGCGGGTGCGCTCCGGTAGGCCGCTCAGCGCCTGATAGGTGCGGCGGGCCAGCGACTCGGCGTCGATGCGTTCCTCGATCCGGGCGATGTCGTCGGCGTCGAGCAGTCGTCGTCCCGCTATACGACCGCTGACCCGCAGGAGTCGGGTCGCCCGCCGGTGTTCGGCCGCGATGACGTTGCGGGCCACGCCGAAGAGCCAGCCCAACTCGCTGCCCCGCTCCGGCCGGTAACCGGCTGCGGAGTCGATCACCGCGAGGAACACCTCGGCGGTGAGGTCGGCGGCGGTGTGGGGATCGTCGACGCGACGAGCGACGAACCGGCCGATCGTCTCGACGTGCCGCCGGTAGAACCGCTCGAACGCCTCGGGGTCCGCGCCGAGGGCCGCTAGGTCATCCCCGCCCGGGCTCGGGATAGTCACAGGCCGTCCTCTCGTTGGCCGTCCTTACACCCCTTCATTGGCTCGGCGGCGGCGCGGTGTTACGTCCCGGGCAAGATCATGCTGAAACACGGATGTAGTGGCCTCCTGGTCGGCGGAGGCCACTACATCCTGGGTCGAGCGCGATCACGCGCGGCTGAGCGGAAACCCTCAGTCGTCGTTGGTGATCGTTCCGGTCGCGAGTGGATCGGCCAGCCGCAGGCCGGGCACGCCGGCCACCAGCAGCGTCAGCTTCTCGTCCGCCTCCCGCTTGCGGTCACCGCGCACCGTCACCGGGAACGCCACCGACGTCTGCCCGGCGGCCAACACCTTGCAGCCGGCGTACGGGTCGAAGTCCGAGTTGGCCTGCGCCGTGAGGCCGACGGTGGCGGCGCAGAGCAGCACCGGCTGGGACAGCGGCCGGGACACGGTGGCGGTGACGGTGAGCTGCCGGGTGCCCTGATCGCCCTCGACGACCTTCGCATCAGCGACGGTCAGCGACGCCCGGGACCGGAACCGGGCTACCTGCGGGTCGTGGTCACTGGACCCCCGCGACCCGTCGCCGCTGAACTCGGCCGGCCAGTCGGCATTGATGTGCGCCGCCCGCACCTGCACCAGGTCGCCGTAGAGCGCGTCGTTGACGAACAGGTGGTCGAGCGTCTGCGCCTGCCCCTCGAAGCTGTACGAATAGGCGGCGCTCGGCACGTCCGCGACCAGGTTGTCCCACAGGTTGTGCAGGCCGGCCTCGTAGAGCGGGGCCAACTGGTCCGACGGGGTGGGCTGGCTGCCGGTGGCGATCGGGTCGTCCGGGCGGGGGAAGACGTTCAGGTCCCCGCCGTAGACCACCCGGGCGTTCGAGTCGGCCGCCTCGATCGCGGTGACGATCGCCGCGCCGTACGCCGCCTGCTCCCGCCGCTGCCCGACCCGGCTGTCCGGACCGGAGGAGTAGTGGTTGCTGAGCGCGTACAGGGTGAACCGCTCGGACGAGCCGGGCGCCGCTGCCACGGTGAACCTGCCCAGCTGGGGAGCGCGGGTGAAGACGTTGTTGCCGTCCTTGCCGGTGGACGTGTCCACGTCCGCCGGCAGCACCGCGTTGAGCGCCTTCGGGTTCTGTACGTCGGCGTTGCCCGGCAGCCCCGGCGCCCGGTACTGGACGGTCGGCGCCGAGCCGAGCAGCGGGTCCGTGGCCGTCGCAGCGGCCAGCGAGAGCCGGTCGGTGCGGTAGAGGAACGCCGCGGTGATGCCGCGGGCGTCCGCGCCGGTCCGGTCGTACGCGGCCGCGTACGCCGGGCCGCCGGCCGCCGCCACCGCGAGCGCCAGCTCCTGGATGCTGTCCGGAGCGCCGTCGGCGTTGTCCGTGTCGCCGCAGGCCAACGTCGCCCCGGACACCGTGCAGATGTCCTGGTCCTCCGCCTCCTGCACCAGGATCAGGTCCGGCGCGTGCAGGTCCCTGGCGATCTGGTCGGCGAGCGAGGTCAGGTGCTCGCGGTAGTCCGCCTCGCTGGACGGCACGTAGTCGAAGGGCGGGCTGACCCCGGTGCAGCCGGCGTTACCGGCGAAGTCGCAGCCGTCGAACGGGTCGTCCCGGTAGTCGTACAGGTTCTCCACGTTGTAGGTGGCGACCGCCACCTCCTGCGACCGGTCCGCCGGCTTCGGGGGGTTGTTCTTCGACGGGTCGGCCCCGGCGTCGAACTCCGCCCGCTCGACCTGGACGCCGTACTTCTCGAACGAGTAGTAGACGCCGCCCACCGCGTCGCCGCGCAGCGTGTCGAAGGTGTGCGCCGGCGGGAGCAGCGCCGTGCTGTCCCCGGCGGTGGCCTTCACACCCATGCTGCCGAGCAGCACCCGCTGGCCGTTGCCGTCGTCAAAGCGGCGGGTCGGGTCGTTGTCGAGCGGGTGGGAGTCCCGGAAGACCCGTCGGGCGTACGGGTCGGCGCGGTCCAGCAGCGGGTCGTCCCGGTCGACCACCCACAGCTCGGCGTCGGCCGTGGACGAGAAGACGTCCCGGCCGCTCACCGCACCGCTGCCGGCGCGGACGCGCAGGCGGGCGCCCTCGTGCCGCTCCCAGAAGCGCTGCGCGTCGGTCAGCTCGGCCGGCGGCGCCGCGTCGGTCACCGCGACCGTGGTGTCCACGGCCAGGCCGGTCGCGATCCGCCGGACGAGCGAGGCGCCGGAGAGCTGGGTGAAGGTGAAGTACTCCGACACCCGGGCCCGGAGCACCACCTCGTCGCCGACCGTCGGCACGTAACCACCGATCAGCGAGGTGAAGGTGCCCATGAACACGAAGATGCCGTCGGAGCTGGTCGGGTCGCCGTCGGTGTCGCCGGTGCGGCTCTGCAGGAAGAACCCGTGCTGCTCCGCGCCGGCCGAGGTACGGGCCAGGGTGAGCTGGGTGATCACGCCCCGTACGTCGTACAGCGTGCTGCTGGTGCCGTTGCCGGTCGCCGGCGCGAGCGGTGACCGGTCGGCCGGGCCGGACTCGGCGTCGCTGGTCGGCCCCTGGACCTCGCCGACGGTCAGCTCCCGGGTCACCTGCACGACCAGCGCGCAGCTGGCGGTGCCACCGTCCGCGTCGGTCGCGGTGACCGTGACGGTGTACGCCCCGGCGGCGAGATCGGCGCTCGCGCCGACCGTGGCGCGCGCGGTGCCACCCACCCCGTCAGCCGGGGTGAGCGCGGCGCGGGTGATCGAACCGGTGGCCGGGGTCGGGCTGACCGCGCTCACCGCGAGGTCGACGATCGTGTCGTCGGTGTCGGTGGCGGTGACCTCGCGGGTCGCCGCCGTGCCCGCGGCGGTGACGAGCGGGCCGCCGCAGGTCAGCGTGGCCGGCGCGTCGACCGGGCCGCCGCCGTCGACGGTGTGCGAGCCGAGCCCGTCGAAGGTGTCGACCGGGAAGCCGGCCCACTGCGCCGCCGGGTCGAAGGCGTCCGACGGATCGGTGTCACCGGCGGTCACGGTGGGCAGCCGGCGCAGGGTGTTGTCCGCGGTGCTGGTGGCGCCGGCGCCCCACTCGGTGCCCGGATCGACACCCACCTGACCGATCGAGTCGAGCACCGTGGCGCCCCGGCGCAGCACGATCGCGTCGTCGCCGTTGAACAGACTCGCCCCGGTGGTCTGGTCGGCCTGCGCGAGGATGGCGGACCCGGCCGAGGCGCTCGCGAACACGAACGCGTCGCCAGCGGCCACCGTTCCGGTGAGCGCGACGGTGGTGGCCGTGGCGGAGCCGTTGAAGAAGAGCTGGAGCTGGTAGCCGCCGCCGGTGAGGTCGACGGCGGCGCCGGTGCCGTTGAACAACTCGATCGCCTTGTTGTTCGACGAACCCTCGACGTACTCCGAGATGAACAGGTCGGTGGGCGCGGCGCTGGCCGCGGTGGGTGCGACGCCGAGAGCCGTGACGGTCACGGCGACGGTGGCGGTCGCGAGCGCGGCGAATGTGCGGCGCGGGCGCATAGGGCCTCCACGATGGGCGGATGGGAGTCAACGCACGTTAAGGTGCCCGACTGTCCAGCGTCCATCCCCCATTGGGCACTTTCGTGAATTCCTCAGCGTGGCGGATCGACGCGGTGCACCAGCTCGGCGACATCGACGCTGTATTCGCACCAGTCCCGGTCGGGGCGGTAGCCCAGCTCCGCGTTGACCTTGAGCATCGCCTCGTTGGCCTGCGCGTTCCACGTCTGCACCTCGGCCAGCTCCGGCTCGGCGGAGCGCAGCTCCAGAAGCATCCGGGCCTTGATCGCGCGATCGATGCCGTAGCCCCGGTGGTCCTGCGCCACGATCGTGTCGTACTGGTCGGCCCGGGTCGGATGCTGTGCGGGCACCACCACCTCGGTCAGGCCGGCCACCTCGCCGCTCTGCTCGTGCCGGGCGAGCACGATGTACGGCTTCATGCCCCGCCGGTGGAGGGTGTCCAGGCTGTCCCGCAGCCGCTCCGGGTCGTAGGAGCTGGGGCGCAGCTCACCGTCGTCAACGTCGCGCACCTCGGCCTTGGCCCGCGCGTACGCCTCGATCAGGTCGTCCGGTGGCCCGCCGGGGAAGAACTCCAGCTGATAACCCGCCCCGATGCCGGTGGCCATCTGGGCCAGCTCGGCCCAGTCGACCGCGGCCAGGTCGAGCACGCTGCGCGTCTCCACGTACTCCCGGGTGAAGCCGAGCGACTCGTAGAACCCGATCGCGGGCGTGTCGCCGACCACCTCGACCCCGATCGACCGGAAGCCCTCCTGGTAGACCCGGCGCGCGGCACGCAACACCAGGTCACGACCGAGGCCGCCGCGCCGCACGGACGGGTGCACCAGCACCTCGAGCACGCCGATGTCACCGAGGAGCAGCACGTGGACCTGGCCGAGCACCGCGCCCGGGTCGCCGGGGTCGGTCGGCTCGGCCTGGGCGACCCAGGAGATCCGCCGCTCACCGGGCATCACCTCGGCGAGGTACTCCCGTAGGGAGTCCTCCCGCCACGGCGGGTCCTGTGGGAGATCGACGGCCAGGACCGCGTTCAGCGTGTCCAGCAGCGACGCGATCTCGGCGGACGACGCGGTCCTGGGGTCCCACTCGCGCACCATCACCCGTCTAGCTTGCCGCTAACAGCTGCCCGGCGGAAGTGTCCAGTCCTCTAATGTATGCAGACGATCACTTCACTGGCGGCTGGCCCGTCCGTACCGGTTTGCGGTGTCGTAGACGTCCTGGGCGTACCGGCGCACGTCGTTGTACGACAGGATGGCGTTCCACCAGTCGCCCGGAATGCTCAGGTTGCGGTTGTTCTTGCACAGGTAGTTTCCCGCCGCCAGGGCGGCGTCGTCCAGGTCGTGCGGGTCCTTGACGCCGTCGCTGTCCGCGTCGGCGCCGATCTCCTGCCACGTGGTCGGGATGAACTGCATCGGCCCGATCGCCCGGTCGAACGAGGTGTCCTGGTCGAGCGCCCCACGGTCGGTGTCGATGATCCGCATCCGGCCGTCCCGCCCGTCGAGTTGCAGGCCGATGATCTGCGGCAGCGCCTTGCCGTCCTGCCCCAACCGGGCCCCGTTGGCCGAGCCGTGCCCGGATTCGACCTGACCGATCGCGGCCAGCGTGGTCCAGCTCAGGGCACAACTGCGGTTGGTCTGGGCGAGCACGAGCTCGGCGTAGCCGTACGCCTGCATGGCGGCCGGCGGGACCCCGACCTTGGCGCCGACCTGCTGTGCCCAGCCGGCCAGGACGTCGGAGGGGCGACCACCGGCCACCGGCCCGTTCGGCAGCCCGCCGGTGGGGAGCGGGCCGGTCGGCAGTGGGCCGGTCGGGAGCGGACCGGTGGGCAGACCGGACGGCACCCCCGGGGGCGGAACGGCCACGGTCGGTGCGTCGCTGGCGTCGACCGCAACCTGCCGGGGCGCGCGGATGGCGGCGGGGACGAGCAGCGCACCCGTCGCGGCGGTCGCGGCCACCAGGGCGAGCAGGAAGATCCCGGGCAGCGTCAGTCGACCGCTGGGTCGGCGGGCCCAGGCGCGGGTCGCCCGGGCCGCGGTCACCGCCACCTGGCGCGGCGGCGGCAGGCGTACCGCGTGCGCGAACGGCACCCGTCGCCGCCGGCCCGGGTCCGATGTGGGCGCGGCGGCGGCGTCGCCGTCCACAGTGCTCGTCGCGGCGGCGTCCGAGGGGGTGGCCGGGCTCGACGCGGTCGGGTCGCCAGCGGGGGTGCCGGCCTTCTGGCCCCCGGCTGCCGGGTCTCCGGCCGGGACGTCGGCCTTGGTGGCTGCTGCCGGGTCTCCGGCCGGGACGTCGGCCTTTGTGGCTGCTGCCGGTTCTCCGGCCGGGACGTCGGCCTTGGTGGCTGCTGTCGGTTCTCCGGTCGGGACCTCGGCCTTGGTGGCTGCTGTCGGTTCTCCGGTCGGGACGTCGGCCTTGGTGGCGGCGGCCGGGGCCGCATCGGGCTCGGCGGTCGCGGGAACGGCGGGGACGGCGGGGACGGTCGGGCCGGCATCGGGGCCGGCGTTCCGGTCCGACCCGGTGGAGGGCACCGCCGGTCCACTGCTCGCGTCGGTGGCCCGGCCGCTCAGCCAGGGCCGGCGAGGGCGGGGCACGGCCCGCCGCGCCGGATCCGGCGCCGCGCCCGATCCCTCGAGCGGCCCGTCCAGCGGCGCGGCCGGTCGCAGCGGTTGCACACGCGTCTGGTCCTCGCCGTCCACCACTCGTCGAGTATCACCCATGCCCCGTTGGACGTCAGGTCCCCGTACCCTGGTTGCCATGCCCCGGTACGAGTTCCGCTGCCGCGCCTGCGGCGACACCTTCGAGGTCAACCGTCCAATGGCGGCGGCTGGCGAGCCCGCCACCTGCCCGCAGGGACACGCCGACACGGTCAAGCTGCTGTCCACGGTCGCGGTCACCGGCCGGGGTGCGGGCGGCGGCTCCGCCGCCCCCACCGGGGGCGGCTGCTGCGGTGGAGCCTGCGGCTGCTGAACTGAGCAATTCACGGCCGACTGGTGGGCCGCCCTTGCCGGGAACGGGTGTGAGTGGCACTTTGAGGCGGCACGTGCCCGGCCGTTCTCACGATGCGTGACCGTTCGGACTCAGGCAGCATGAACCCGACGTCACGGGCGGAGGTTCCACGCATGTCGCCACGGATCCAGCTCCCGAGCGGTTGGGTGACCTTCGTGTTCACCGATATCGAGGGCTCGACCCGGCTGGCCCAGCTGCTCGGCCCGGACTACCGCCCGGTGCTCGCCGAGCACCGGCGGCTGCTGCGCCGGACGTTGGCCGGCACCGGTGGCGCCGAGCTGCTGACCGAGGGCGACTCGTTCTTCCTGGCGTTCGACGACGCGGCGGCGGCGTTGACCGCGTGCCTGACCGCCCAGCGCGCGCTGTCGAGCCACGACTGGCCCACGGCGGAAGCCGCGCCCCGGGTGCGGATGGGCCTGCACACGGGCTACGCCGAGCCGCGCGACGGGGACTACGCCAGCCCGGAGGTGCACCGGGCGGCGCGGGTGGCCGCCGCCGCGCACGGCGGTCAGGTGCTGTGTTCGGCGTCCACCGCCCGACGGGCTGAACCGCTGCCCCCCGGCGCCACGCTGCTCGACCTGGGTCTGCACCGGCTCCGCGGCTTCGACGACCGGGAACGTCTGTTCCAGCTGGTCGCGCCCGGTCTGGAGCGGCAGTTCCCCCGGCCCCGCACCGCCGACGCGGTGGCCCACAACCTGCCGACCCAGGTGACCTCCTTCGTGGGCCGACAGGTCGAGCGGGCCGAGCTGGGCCGGTTGGTGCAGCAGCACCGTCTGGTGACCGTGGTGGGCGCGGGCGGCGCGGGCAAGACCCGGCTGGCCGTGGAGCTGGCCAGCGGGGTGGTCGAGGCGTACCCGGACGGGGTCTGGTTCGTCGACATCGCCGCGGTGACCGACCCGGGGCTGGTGGCGTTCGCCATGGCCGCGGTGCTCGGCCTGCGACCCGAACCGGGCCGCCCGATGCTGGACACCCTGGTCGAGTACGCCGCCGGCCGGCGGATGCTGGTCGTGCTGGACACCTGCGACACGCAGCCGGCCGCCTGCGCGGAGGTCATCGCTCGCCTGCTCTCCGGCGGGGGAGGCGTGCGGGTGCTGGCCACCAGCCGCGAGTCGTTCAACCTGCCCGGCGAGGTGGTGTGGCGGATCCCGCCGCTCTCGGTCGACCCGAGCGCGGACGGCGCGGAGAGCGACGCGGTGGCGCTGTTGCTGGACCGTACGGCGGCGGCGCGTGGTGGACGGCAGCCGGATCCGGCCGAGTCGACCGATCTGAGCCGCGTGGTGCAGCGGCTGGACGGACTGCCGCTCGCCATCGAGCTGGCCGCCGCCCGGTTGCGGGTGCTCTCCGTCGGGCAGCTCGCCGAGCGGCTGGACGACGTGCTCGGCACGCTGGACGCCGGCCGGGAGGATCCGGAGCCGCCGCCGGTGGAGCGGGGCTGGTCGGGCAACCAGCAGGACACGGTGGATCTGGTGGCCGCGGCGGCCGGGTCGTCGCCGCCCACTCCGGCGAGCAGGGCGGTGCACCGCTCCGCCACCGAACGGCACCTGACCATGCAGGCCACCGTCACGTGGTCGTACCGGACGTTGGGGCCCCGGGCCGCCCGGCTGCTGCGCTGGCTGGCGGTCTTCGCCGGGCCGGTGGACCTGGCGACCGTGGAGTGGCTGCTGGGGGACGACCCGCTGGATCCGCTCTCGGTGCTGGTGGACAAGTCGATGGTGCTGGCCGAGCCACGCGCGGCCGGCAGCACGTACCGGATGCTCGATCCGATCCGGGCGTACGCCGCGCGGCGGTTGGCCGAGGCGGGGGAGGAGCACGCCGCGCGGAACCGGCACGTTGCCTGGTGCGCGCACGCGCTGGAGCGGGCTCACCTGGGCCCGGACGGCCGGCCGGTGACCCTGTCGCTCTACGCCCTCGACCCGCTGGCCGGGGAGCTGCGGGCCGCGCTGCGGTGGTGCGCCACCGGCGGCAGCGCCCGTGCCGGCCTCGGCCTGGCCGGCGGCCTGGACCAGTGGTGGCGCGAACGCGGGCTGGCCCGGGAGGGGCGGCTCTGGCTGTTCCGGCTGTACGGGCGGATCGCCGAGACCGGGGAGCGGATCCCGGAGGCGGAGCTGGCGGCGGCGTACCACATGCACTCGCTGCACGCCGGCGCGGACGGCGAGTTCGCCGAGGAGCTGCGTTTCTCGCAGCGAGCGGAGGCGGCCGCCCGGCAGGCCGGCGACGCGGGGCTGCTGGCCCGGGTGCTCGCCGGGCGGGCGGCGCCGCTGGTCGACATGGGACAGTTCGTCGAGGCCGAGCGGGTGTGCCGGGAGGTCATCGACTGGGCGCACGGGCAGGACGTGGTCGGCGAGGCGCTGTTCGCGGTGTTCAGTCTGGCCGAGCTGCTGTGGCGGCGCGGCGCGCTGGAGGAGGCCGCGGAGCTGCTCGGCGCGGTCCGTCCGGTGGAGGCGGCCCGGCCGGTGGAGCGGGGCCGGCGCTCGGTCGACATGCTGCTCGGCATGGTCGCGTTGGCCCGGGGCGACGTGATCGCCGCGCACGAGCACCTGTTGGTGGCGCTGCGTTCCCGGATGGGCCACGGCTACCACGGTCGGGCGTGCGACACGCTGAACGCGATCGCGGTGCGCTGTGCGATCGGCGGGGACCGGTTGACGGCCGCCCGTCTGTTCGGGGCGGCGCAGGCGACGCGGGCCAGCATGCGATCCACGCCGGGCATCTACGGCGGCTACTGGGCCGACCAGCAGGCGGAGCTGCGGGGAGCGCTGGGCGACGCGGCCTTCGACGACGCGTACGGCGAGGGCGCGGAGCTGGGGCTGGACGAGGCGGCGGCGCTGGCGCTGGAGGTGGAGCACCCGGATCTGGCGGCGGATTCGACCCGGTTCAGCACCGGGCTGTCCCAGCCGGCGCCGCGTCGCCCCGCCGAACCGGACCGGCACCCGGCCACCCGGACCGAGCGTGCCTGACCTCGCTCCACCCCGCTCCCGGCCTTGTTGATCAAGAGGTTCGCGTCATCCGAGGGGACCCCGGTGACGCAAACCTCTTGATCAACGCGGCTGAGGGTGGGGGTGGGGGTTAGTTGGTGAGGGCGGCGCGGCGTTCGGCGTCGGCCTTCATGCGGGCGGCACGGTCGATGTCGGCCTGCTGCACGGCCGCCACCGAACCGAAGATGCTGACCGCCTGGTAGTAGGTCCAGGCCAGGCTGTAGCAGGCCGGCCGGACGACCGTGCTGTACGTGGCGCAGACCCGCTTCAGGTCCTCGTAGAAGGCGCTGTCCAGCCGGGACTTGTTGGCGGAGAACTGGCCGACCGACTTGTAGTTGCGGTAGCCGAAGTCGTGCCGGTAGCAGCCCAGGTTGAAGGTGAACCCGAGCGGGTTGTCGGGGCTGGACGAGCAGTAGTCGGTGGACCAGTCGAAGTTGTACTCGGCCCAGGGAGCCCGGTTGACCCGGGCGTTGTTCCAGGAGTTGTAGCTGGAGGCGCTGGTCTGGGTCCAGCTGGAGAGCACGGACAGTCGCTGTTGGGGGGTGACGGCGGCGGCGGGGGAGGCGATGGCGAGGGT
>NZ_QGKR01000315.1 GCF_003172955.1 Micromonospora acroterricola
GTTCGCGGCCAGCCCCTCGCGCAGCGCGAAGCGGTGCAGGCCGCGAACGGCGCTGGCCGCGCGGGCCGCGGAGGACACCGCCAGCGGCGGGTGCGCGTCGTCGCCGGCGCGCAGCCGGGCCAGGTGCGACTCGACGACGCCGGCGCCGACCGACGCAAGGTCGGCGACACCGGCGTCGGCCAGGGTCGTGAGATAGCGGTCCAGGTCCCGGCGGTACGACGCGAGGGTGTTCGCGGACAGGCCCCGCTCGACGGTGAGGTGGTCGAGGTACCCGCGCACGGCACGGCGCAGGGCCGGCGCGGGCTGCTCCCCCGCGCCGGCCCCGTCCGTGCTGCCGGTCAGCCCGCCACCGCTCAGGCCAGAACGTCCGCCAGCGGCAGCACGCTCATGCCGTGCGCCTCGGCGACCGGGCCGTAGGTGACCTGGCCGTCGTGGGTGTTCAGGCCCAGCGCCAGCGCCGGGTCGCGGCGCAGCGCCTCGCGCCAGCCGTTGTTCGCCAGCTCCAGGGCGTACGGCAGGGTGACGTTGGTCAGCGCGTAGGTGCTGGTGTTCGGCACCGCGCCGGGCATGTTCGCCACGCAGTAGAAGATCGACTCGTGCACCTTGTAGACCGGGTCGGCGTGCGTGGTGGGGCGCGAGTCCTCGAAGCAGCCGCCCTGGTCGATGGCGATGTCGACCAGCACGCTGCCCGGCTTCATCCGCGAGACCAGCTCGTTGGAGATCAGGGTGGGCGCCTTGGCGCCGGGCACCAGCACCGCGCCGATGACCAGGTCGGCGTCGAGCACCGCCCGCTCGATCTCGTACGCGTTGGAGGCGACGGTCTGCAGGTGGCCCCGGTAGATGGCGTCGGCCTGACGCAGCCGGGCGACGTTCTTGTCGAGCAGCAGCACCTCGGACTGGAGGCCCAGCGCGATCGCGGCGGCGTTCATGCCCGAGACGCCGGCGCCAATGACCACGGTC
The DNA here is from genome assembly GCF_003172955.1 of Micromonospora acroterricola. Classification (GTDB taxonomy): domain Bacteria; phylum Actinomycetota; class Actinomycetes; order Mycobacteriales; family Micromonosporaceae; genus Micromonospora; species Micromonospora acroterricola. The sequence continues at coordinate 961 of NZ_QGKR01000315.1, forward strand.
TTGGCCGCGTACACGCCGGAGACGCCGCCGGGCAGCACGCCGCGCCCGCCGCCGGTGCGCATCATGTAGAAGGCGCCCACCTGCGGGGCGAGCCGGCCGGCCACCTCGGACATCGGGGCGAGCAGCGGCAACGACCGGTCGGGCAGCTCGACGGTCTCGTACGCGATACCGGTGACCTTCCGGTCGATCAGCGCGTCGGTGCACTCCTTGGAGGCGGCCAGGTGCAGGTAGGTGAAGAGCACCTGCCCCTCGCGCATCCGGTGGTACTCCTCGGCGACCGGCTCCTTGACCTTGAGCACCAGCTCGGCGGTGTCCCACACCTCGTCGGCGGTGGGCAGGATGGTGGCGCCCGCCGTGGCGAACTCCTCGTCGCTGATGCTGGAGCCGACGCCGGCGCCGGACTCGACGAAGACCTGGTGACCGCTGCGGGTGAACTCGTTGACGCCCGCCGGCGTGATCGCCACGCGGTACTCGTGGTTCTTGACCTCGCGTGGGATTCCGACCTTCACGATGCAGACACCTCTCTTCGGGGCTGCTCTCCCCCGACTGCTCGGTGCCACGACGGCCCCATTGCCACCGCGGTCCACCGGTCCCGCCGGCGGCAGTCTAGGCGCGCCCGGCCCCGCCGCGAGCCAGCACAGTGGCATCCGGTGCCCGGGTGTCCTGACGGAGTGTCAGGACGTCAACCGGGTCGGCGGTAGGAGGCGACCTCAGCCGTCAGGACAGTGTTCGCCCATCATCGTCCCATCTGGCGGGTGTCGGTGCGGACAGCGGGCCAGTGGATCACTAGTGTGTCGGCCCATGACCACTCCTCCTTACCAGCCGGGGTACGCCCCCGGCTACTCCGACAAGAGCAAGGTCGTCGCGGGCATCCTCGGCATCCTGCTCGGCACCTTCGGCGCCGGTCGGTTCTACACCGGACACACCAAGATCGCCGTACTCCAGCTCGTGGTGAGCCTCGTGACCTGCGGCTTCGGCGCGCTCTGGGGCCTCATCGACGGCATCCTCATCCTGGTGAACGGCGGCACGGACGCGCAGGGCCGGCCGCTGCGCGACTGACCCACCGGACTGACGGCACAGGGCCCCGCGGCAAGCCGCGGGGCCCTTTCGCGCGTACCCCTTCGCCGGTGTCACCCGGCGACCACCTCAGCGCGGCAGCGGCGCGTCCGCGCGGCGCAGCGCCGACCAGCCGGTGTCCCGGGCCCGGGCCGCGGCGAGCAGCCCGGCCACCGCGGAGGCGTTCGTGATCTCGCCGGCCAGGACCATGCCGACCGCCTCGTCCAGGTCGATCCGGACGACCTGGAGGTCGGCCTCCTCGTCCCGGCGCTCGTGGCGCTCACCGACGGGCACGTCGGCCAGGTCCCGGGCCAGGTAGACCCGGACCAGCTCGTTGGTGAACCCGGGCGAGCTGTGCAGGTCGACGAGCACGTCGATCCGCTCGGCGGTGAGGTCGGCCTCCTCGGCCAGCTCCCGCAACGCGGCGGCCGGCAACTCCTCGCCGGAGACGTCCATCAGCCCGGCGGGCAGCTCCCACAGGTGCCGGCCGACCGGGTGCCGGTACTGCCGGATCAGCACCACCTGGCCGGCGTCGTCGAGCGCCACCACGGCCACCGCCCCGACGTGCCGGACGAGGTCGCGCGCGGCCGTACCGCCGCCCGGCATGGTGACCTCCTCGCTGACCACCGTGAAGATCCGGCCCCGGTAGCGCTCCTCGCGGGAGCGCACCTCGTAGCGGTGCTCCAGATCGCTCACGACGCGGACGACGCCTTCGTCGCGGCGCCGTTGCGGGCGGCCCTGCGCGTCGACGGGGCCTCCGTCGCCGCGTCCAGGTCGACCGGAAGCTGGTCGGCCTGCGAGTACGCCACGGCGGCCTTGACGAACGAGGCGAACAGCGGGTGCGGGCGGGTGGGGCGGCTCTTCAGCTCCGGGTGCGCCTGGGTGGCCACGAAGAACGGGTGCAGGCCCCGGTCCAACTCGATGAACTCGACCAGCCGGCCGTCCGGCGAGGTGCCGGAGATGTGCAGCCCCGCCTTGGTCAGCGCGTCCCGGTAGGCGTTGTTCACCTCGTAACGGTGCCGGTGCCGCTCACTGATGTCGGTGCTGCCGTACGCCTCGGCGACGATCGAGCCCTCGGTCAGCGTCGCCGGGTACGCGCCCAGCCGCATGGTGCCGCCCAGGTCGCCCTTGCCGGCGACGATGTCCTCCTGGTCGGCCATCGTGGCGATGACCGGGTGGGCGGCCCGCTCGTCGAACTCCAACGAGTTGGCGCCGTCCAGACCGGCCAGGTGCCGGGCCACGTCGATGGTCATGCACTGCAGGCCGAGGCAGAGGCCGAGCAGCGGGATGTCGTTCTCCCGGGCGTACCGGGCGGTGCCGATCTTGCCCTCGATGCCGCGCACCCCGAAACCGCCGGGGATGAGGATGCCGTCGACGCCGGCCAGGGCCGCCGCGGCGCCGGCCGGGGTGACGCACTCGTCGCTGGGCACCCAGCGCAGCTGCACCCGGGCCCGGTGGCCGAACCCGGCCGCCCGGATCGCCTCGCTCACCGACAGGTACGCGTCGGGCAGGTCGACGTACTTGCCGACGACCGCGACGGTGACCGTGTGCCGGGGGCGGTGCACCCGGTCCAGCAGGTCGTCCCAGCTGGTCCAGTCCACGTCCCGGAAGGACAGACCGAGCCGACGCACCACGTACGCGTCCAGCCCCTCACGGTGCAGCACCTTCGGGATGTCGTAGATGCTCGGCGCGTCCGGGGCGGCGACGACCGCCTCGGCGTCCACGTCGCAGTAGAGCGACAGCTTCTCCTTGAGCTTCTCCGGGATCTCCCGGTCGCAGCGCAGCACGATGGCGTCCGGCTGGATACCGATGTTGCGCAGCTGCGCCACCGAGTGCTGGGTCGGCTTGGTCTTCAGCTCGCCCGACGGCGCCAGGTACGGCACCAGCGAGACGTGCAGGTAGAAGCAGTTGTCCCGACCCAGGTCGTGGCGGACCTGACGGATCGCCTCCAGGAACGGCAGCGACTCGATGTCGCCGACCGTGCCGCCGACCTCGGTGATCACCACGTCCGGGACGTGGCCGTCGTCGTCCGGGTCGCCCATCGCCAGGATCCGGGACTTGATCTCGTTGGTGATGTGCGGGATGACCTGGACGGTGTCTCCCAGGTACTCGCCGCGCCGCTCCTTGGCGATCACGTCGGAGTAGATCTGACCCGTGGTGACGTTCGCCTTGCCGGACAGGGCCCGGTCCAGGAAACGCTCGTAGTGCCCGACGTCGAGGTCGGTCTCGGCGCCGTCCTCGGTGACGAAGACCTCACCGTGCTGGAACGGGTTCATCGTCCCGGGGTCGACGTTGAGGTAGGGGTCGAGCTTCTGCATCACGACGCGCAGCCCGCGCGCGGTCAACAGGTTGCCGAGGCTGGAGGCGGTGAGGCCCTTACCCAGCGAGGAGGCGACGCCCCCGGTGACGAAAATGTGCCTGGTCGTCCGTGCTGATGGGGCCAAGGCCTGCTCCCGTGTCGTCTGTCGCGGTCATGCAGACCGCCGTGCTTGATCAGCAAAGTGATCACGCGATCCACGGGATTCCACGGTAACACCTCCCGGGCGGGTACTCGCAGGCCGCACCCCGGGTGGGACACCACCCGGCCACCACGACGACGCCCCGCGCTCAGGGAGCGGCAACCTCGGTCGATGACCGGGTGGCCTGCCGGGGCGGCACCGCCGCCGCCGGCGCGGCGTCCGTCGGACCGGGAGGCCGCTGCGCCGGCGCGGCGGGCGGCTCCGTCGGAGCGTCCGGCTCCGTGAGGTCGTCCGCGCCGGCGCCACCGGCGGTCCGGTCGGCCGGAGAGTCGGCGATCGGGGGCGCGCCCACCTTCCGCCGCCCGGCCGGTGGGCCGCTGATC
>NZ_QGKR01000215.1 GCF_003172955.1 Micromonospora acroterricola
GACCGGGGGCGACGCCGCCAGCTCCGGACGAGAACCGGAAACCTGGTCGAAACATTAAGACCGTCGATGTCCCGGGTCAAGACGGAATGCTTCCGGAAATCGGTGGCGTGAGCTGGGGGGCAGCGCTGGGTCTGGGGCCGAAACTTTCGGCGGTCGACGGACGGGTCGCCGCAGGGGTGGATATGCGGGCTCGATGGTGCCGGCGTTCCGCCCCTCCCGGGCCCTTCTCTGCGGCGCGGGCGGGACGAACTGCCGCTCGCCGCCTGTGAGGCGCCGTTCGCCGCACCGGGTCGACCGCTCCCGGCGACTGTGCCGTCGCTCAGGTCGCGGCCCGGAGCAGCGAGAACTACAGTCGGCAGGAGCGCATCCGATCGATCGCCACGCATGTGATGGTGAGGAGCGAGCCGATGACGATCCCTGCCGGCGTCGAGGTCACGGGCCCGATGCACCCCCGGTACGACGAGATCCTCACCCCGGAGGCGTTGGCGTTCCTCGCCGAACTCCACCGTGCGTTCGACCCGCGTCGCCGGGACCTGCTCGACCTCCGGCGGCAGCGTGCGGCCGAGCTGGCCGACGGTGGGCTGCTCGACTTTCTGCCCGAGACCCGGGAGATCCGCGAGACCGACTGGCGGGTCGCCGAGCCGGCACCGGGACTCGTCGACCGCCGCGTCGAGATCACCGGCCCCACCGACGCGAAGATGACCATCAACGCGCTCAACTCCGGGGCGAAGGTATGGCTGGCCGACCACGAGGACGCCAACACCCCGCTCTGGGAGAACGTCATCTCCGGTCAGCTCAACCTGCGCGACGCCATCGACGGCAAGCTCGCCTTCACGTCCGCCGAGGGCAAGCAGTACGCGTTGCACGACGGCGAACTGGCCACCATCGTCGTACGCCCACGCGGCTGGCACCTCACCGAGAAACACATCCTGGTCGACGGCGAGCGCACGTCCGGCAGCCTGGTCGACTTCGGGCTCTACTTCTTCCACTGCGCCCGCCGGCAGCTCGACCGTGGCGCCGGGCCCTACTTCTACCTGCCCAAGATGGAGAGCCACCTCGAGGCGCGGCTGTGGAACGACGTCTTCCTGGCCGCCCAGGAACGGCTCGGCATCCCGCGCGGCACCATCCGGGCCACCGTGCTGATCGAGACCTTCCCGGCCGCGTTCGAGATGGACGAGATCCTCTACGAGCTGCGCGAGCACTCCGCCGGGCTGAACGCCGGCCGGTGGGACTACATGTTCAGCGTGATCAAGAAGTTCCGCACCCGGGGCGCCGACTTCCTGCTGCCGGACCGGAACGCGGTGACGATGACCGTGCCGTTCATGCGCGCGTACACCGAACTGCTGGTGCGGACCTGCCACCGGCGCGGCGCCCACGCCATCGGCGGCATGGCCGCGTTCATCCCCAGCCGGCGCGACCCGCAGGTCAACGAGACCGCCCTGGCGAAGGTCCGCGACGACAAGACCCGTGAGGCCGGCGACGGCTTCGACGGCTCCTGGGTGGCCCACCCCGACCTGGTGCCGATCTGCCGGGAGGTGTTCGACGCGGTGCTCGGCGACCGGCCGAACCAGCTCGACCGCACCCGCGACGACGTCCGCGTCACCGCCGCCGACCTGCTCTCCGTGCACGCCACCCCGGGCCCGCACAGCGAGACCGGTCTGCGCAACGCGGTCAGCGTCGGCGTGCAGTACCTGGCCAGCTGGCTGCGCGGCGCCGGCGCGGTGGCCATCTTCAACCTCATGGAGGACGCCGCGACGGCGGAGATCTCCCGCAGCCAGGTGTGGCAGTGGCTGCACAACGACGTCACCCTCGACGACACCGGCGCCCGGGTCACCCGGGAACTGGTCGAGCGGATCGCCGACGAGGAGATCGCCAAGCTCCCCGGCGACCCGGACGACTACGCCGCCGCCCGGGCGCTGTTCATGGAGGTCGCCGTCGCCGACGACTTCGCCGACTTCCTCACCGTGCCCGCGTACGAACGGATGCCCTGACCGACGACCGACCGACGCGCGGAGGTGGGCGATGAGCACAGCCGGAACGGACCTCGACGCTCTCACCACCACCCTGCGGGGCGCCATCGGCGCGGACCGGGTGATCAGCGACCGGCAACAGCTGCGCACCTACGAGTGCGACGGGCTGGCCCAGTACAAGGTGGTCCCGGCCCTCGTCGCGCTCCCCGCCGACGCCGCGCAGTGCGCCGCCGTGGTCCGTGCCTGCGTCGCCGCCGGCAGGCCGTTCGTGGCCCGCGGCTCCGGCACCGGGCTCTCCGGAGGCGCGCTGCCGCACGCCGACGGCGTCCTCGTCGTCACCTCGCAGATGCGGGAGATCCTGGAGGTCGCCCCGTCCGACGAGCGGGCCGTCGTGCAGCCCGGCGTGATCAACCTGGCGGTCACCCGGGCCGCCGCCCCGCACGGCTGGTACTACGCGCCCGACCCGTCCAGCCAGCAGATCTGCTCCATCGGCGGCAACGTGGCGGAGAACTCCGGCGGCGCCCACTGCCTGAAGTACGGCTTCACCACCAACCACGTCACCGGCGTCGAGCTGGTCACCCCCGACGGCGACCGGGTACGCCTCGGCGGCCGCGCCCCCGACGCCCCCGGCTACGACCTGCTCGGCGCGTTCGTCGGCTCCGAGGGCACCCTCGGCATCGCCACCGAGGTGACCGTGCGGCTGACCCGGCTGCCCGAGTCGGTACGCACCCTGCTGGCCGCCTTCGACGGCACCGACCAGGCTGGCGCGGCCACCTCGGCGATCATCGCCGCGGGGGTGGTGCCGGCGGCGGTGGAGATGATGGACGCGCTCGCCATCTCCGCCGCCGAGGAGGCCGTGCACTGCGGCTACCCGGCCGGCGCCGGCGCGGTGCTCATCGTCGAGCTGGACGGCCCCGAACCGGAGGTGGCCGCCCAGTTCGACCAGGTCGTGCGGCTCTGCCGCGACAACCGGGCGTTCGAGATCCGGATCGCCGCCGACGACGCCGAGCGGGCGTTGTTCTGGAAGGGCCGCAAGTCCGCGTTCGCCGCCGTCGGGCGGATCAGCCCCGACTACATCGTCCAGGACGGGGTGATCCCGCGTACCGCCCTGCCCGAGGTGCTGCGCCGCATCGGTGAACTCTCCGCCGAACGCGGCATCCGGGTCGCCAACGTGTTCCACGCCGGGGACGGCAACCTGCACCCGCTCGTCCTCTTCGACGCGGCCGTCGACGGGCAGACCGAACGCGCCGAGGAGGTCTCCGGAGCCATCCTGGACCTCTGCGTCAGCCACGGAGGGTCGATCACCGGCGAGCACGGCGTCGGCATGGACAAGGCGAAGTACATGCCGCGCATGTTCACCGACGACGACCTGGACACCATGCAGCTGCTGCGCTGCGCGTTCGACCCGGCCGGTCTCGCGAACCCCGGCAAGGTGTTCCCGACGCCCCGGCTCTGCGGCGAGGTCCCCGGTCGGCGCAAGGGGGTCCACCCCGCGCAGGAGGCCGGTCTGGCGGAGGCGTTCTGATGGCCACCGACGGGGTCCTCGACAAGCTTCGCGCCGCCGCCGAGGAGGTCCGGCCGGCCGGCGAGCACGACGTGATCGCCGGGGTGCCCGCGCGCTACGTCGCCACACCCCGCGACACCGCCGGTGCGGCGGCCGTGCTGCGGACGGCCGCCGGCCTCGACCTCGCGGTGACGGTTCGTGGCGCCGGCACGAGGCAGTCGTGGGGGAGCCCGCCCCGGCGGCTCGACCTGATCCTCGACACCACCGCGCTCGCCGGGGTGGTCGAGCACGCCGCCGGTGACCTGATCACCGTGGTCCGGGCCGGCACCCGCCTCGACGAGCTGGCCGCCACCCTGGCCGCCGCCCGCCAGCAGCTCGCCCTCGACGCGCCCCTGCCCGGCGGCACGGTCGGCGGGGCGGTCGCGACCAACGCCAGCGGCCCCCGCCGGATGCTCTACGGCACCGTGCGCGACCTGATCATCGGGGTCACGCTGGTCCGCGCGGACGGGGTGGTCGCGCACGCCGGAGGCAAGGTGGTCAAGAACGTCGCCGGCTACGACCTCGCGAAGCTGGTCACCGGCGCGTACGGCACCCTCGGGCTGATCACCGAGTGCGCGTTCCGGCTGCACCCGCTGCCAACCGCGGTCGCGTACGTCACCCGCCGGACCGACGACCCGGCCGAGGCGGGTCGGCTCGCCGGCACGGTACGCGCCGCGCAGCTCGTGCCCACCGCGCTGGAGGTGGACGTGCCGGTCGGCGGGGGAGCGGCGGTGACGGTGCTGCTGGAGGGCACCGCGGCCGGGGTGGCCGCCCGCGCGGAGGCGACCCGCCGGCTGCTCGGCGTCGACGCCACCGCCTCCGACGAGCCGCCGGACGGCTGGGGCCGGTACCCGTGGCGGGAGGGGGACACCGGGCTGAAGCTCACCGCCGCGCTGTCCCGCGTACCGCGCCTGCTGGCCGACGCCCGCGCGGCGGCCGACCGGGCCGGTCTGCCGCTCGCGCTGCGCGGCTCGGCCGGCGTCGGGGTGCTCTACGCCGGCCTGCCCGGCACGGCCGAGCCGGAGCGGGTCGCCAACCTGGTCGACGCGCTGCGGACGGCGAGCGCCACCGGCGGCGGGCACGCCGTGGTGCTCACCGCGCCCCGGGCCGTGCGGGACCGCGTCGACCTGTGGGGGCCGGTCGACGCCCTGGCGCTGATGCGTCGGGTCAAGCAGCGCTTCGACCCCGACGCCCGGCTCGCCCCCGGCCGATTCGTGGGAGGGATCTGAGATGTCCGTTCCCCAACAGCCCGACCCCCGCGACCTGACGGGCACCGGTCGGC
>NZ_QGKR01000121.1 GCF_003172955.1 Micromonospora acroterricola
GCACCGTGCCGCCGCCCGGCGCGTCCGGCACGAACCGGCGTACCCCCGCTCGGCCGGTCTGCGCCGCGAGCAGCGCGCTCGCGAGCTCGGCCGGGCGCAGCGCCGGCAGGTCGGCGGTGAGACCCGCCACCCACCCGGTGGGCACGCTCGTCGCGCCGTGCCGGAACGCGGCGTTCAGACCGGCGTCCGGCTCGTCGGGCACGACCCGCGCGCCGGCCGCCCGGGTCGCCGCCGCCACCCGGTCGTCGTCGGTCACCACCAGAACCTCCGCGACCGTCGGGCAGGCCAGCACCGCGCGGAGCGTGTCGGCCGCCAGCGCCAGCGCCAGCTCCTCGTGCGGTACGCCGGGCAGCGCGCCCCGCAGCCGGCTCTTGGCCGCGGTCAGACGCTTCACCGGCACCACCACGGCCCACCTCGGCTGACTCACGTCGGCAATCCTGCCAGCCGGACAGCGGGACCCTCGCTGGCCGTACCGGGGGCGAGCAGGCATGATTTCCGCTGCGGGTGTCGCGGTCGGGCACGCGGCGGGGTCGGGGCGCGACGAGGAGGCACAGTGGCACGGCGGAGGCTGGGGTTCTGGCAACGGTTCGCCGTGGGGCTCGTGAAGCCGGTGATGACCGTCTGGACCCGGCGTACCTGGCGCGGCATGGAGCACCTCGGCCGGGACGGCGGTGTGATCATTGTCGCCAACCACATCTCGCACGCCGACCCGCTGGTCTCCGCGCACTTCATCTACGACTCCGGCCGGTGGCCGCAGTATCTCGGCAAGGCCAGCGTCTTCCGGGTGCCGGTGGTCGGCTGGATCCTGCACCGGTGCCGCCAGATCCCGGTCGAGCGGGGCAGCGCGGAGGCGGTCCGCTCGCTGGACGCGCTGATCGCCGCGCTCGACGAGGGCGGCGCGGTGGTGATCTACCCGGAGGGCACGACCACCCGGCAGCCGGAGCTGTGGCCGATGCGGGCCAAGACCGGCGCCGCCCGGCTGGCGCTGGCCACCGGCGCGCCCGTGGTGCCGCTGGTCATGTGGGGGCCGGAGCGGATCTTCGACCCGCGGACCTCCCGGCTCAATCCGCGTCCGCGGATCCCGGTGACCGTGGTGGCCGGCGAACCGGTCGACCTGAGCCGGTGGGCGGACGCCTCGCCGACCCGGGCCACCCTGGAGGAGATGACGGACGCCATCATGCTGCGACTGCGGGACATGCTCGCCGAGATCCGTGGCGGCACCCCGCCGCCGCTGTGGGAACGACCGGCCCGACCGTCCGTCGAGCGTCAGCAGCAGGGTGGTGCCGCGTGAGCGAGCACAGCGAGCGAACCGTCAGGCACAGCGGCGGGGCCGTCCGGGCCGCCGCGCGGCGAAGCGGAGCGGTCGCGTGAGCGGCCACGTCGCGGTGCTCGGTGCCGGCTCGTGGGGGACCGCGTTCGCCAAGATCCTCGCCGACGCCGGGCGGGACGTGACGGTCTGGGCCCGCCGCGCGCCGGTGGCGGAGAGCATCCGCACCGAGCGCCGCAACCCGGAGTACCTGCCGGACCTGCTGCTGCCGGCCGGGGTCACCGCCACCTCCGACGCCGTCGAGGCGATCACCGGCGCCGAGGTGGTGGTGCTGGCCGTGCCGTCGCAGACCCTGCGCGGCAACCTCGCCGAATGGGCCGGGCACCTGCACCCGGACGCCACCCTGGTGTCGCTGATGAAGGGCATCGAGCTCGGCACCACCAAGCGGATGAGCGAGGTCATCGTCGAGACCGCCGGGGTGGCCCAGGACCGGGTCGTGGTGGTCTCCGGCCCGAACCTCGCCCCGGAGATCGCCGCCGAGCAGCCGGCCGCCACCGTGGTCGCCGGAACGAACGGCCACCGCACGGCGCTCGTGCAGGCGTCGATCCGGACGCCCTACCTGCGCCCGTACACCAACGACGACGTGATCGGCTGCGAGCTGGGCGGGGCGGTCAAGAACGTGATCGCCCTGTCGTACGGCATCGCCACCGCGATGGGCTTCGGCGACAACACCCGGGCGATGCTGATGACGCGCGGGTTGGCCGAGACGGCCCGCCTGGGCGTGGCGCTCGGCGCGGACCCGATCACCTTCGCCGGCCTGGCCGGCATGGGCGACCTGGTCGCCTCCTGCTCGTCCCCGCTGGCCCGCAACCGCACCTTTGGCGAGCACCTGGGCCGGGGCGAGACGCTGGAGCAGGCGCAGGCCGCCACCCGGCAGACCGCCGAGGGCGTGAAGAGCTGCCTGGCCATCCGCGACCTGGCCCGGGCGCACGGTGTGGAAATGCCGATCACCGAGCAGGTCGAGCGGATCTGCCACGAGGGGATGGACCCGCGCCTCGCCGTGGACACCCTCATGAGCCGGACCGCCAAGCCCGAGTCGTACGAGTGAGGAACTGATGAGCGATCTGGGAGACGGCACACGCTGCGTGCACGCCGGGCTGCCCGAGCCCGCGCCGGGAGATCCCTTCCTGCCCGGCCCGGTCCTCGCCGCGCCGTACCACCTCGACCCGTGGAAGGGCCCGGCCGGCTCGCCGAACGGCTACGGCCGTCCGGACAACCCGACCCGGCGGCTGCTGGAGGCGGCCGTGGGCGAGCTGGAGGGCGGTGACTGCCGGGTCTTCGCCAGCGGTCAGGCCGCCATCACCGGGATGCTGCTCACGCTGCTGCGCCCGGGGGACACCGTGGTGCTGCCCACCGACGGGTACTTCCCCGTCCGGGCCTTCGCCACCGACGTGCTGGAGGCGATCGGCGTCCGGGTGCTCTTCGTCCCGACCGTCGGGCCGTACCCGTCGCTGGAGGGTGTCCGGCTGGTGCTGGTGGAGACCCCGGCCAACCCGGGCCTGGACGTGGTCGACGTGGCCGCCCTGGCCGAGCGGGCGCACGCCGCCGGCGCGCTGCTCGCCGTGGACAACACGACGGCCACCCCGCTCGGCCAACGTCCCCTGGATCTCGGCGCCGACCTGGTGGTCGCCTCCGGCACCAAGGCGCTCACCGGCCACTCCGACCTGCTGCTGGGCTACGTGGCCAGTCGGTCGGCAGAGCTGGTCGAGGCGGTGACGGTCTGGCGTACCACCACGGGTTCGGTGCCGGGCGCGTTCGACGCCTGGCTGGCCCACCGGTCGCTGGGCACCCTGGACCTGCGGCTCGCCCGGCAGAGCGCGAACGCCGCCGCGGTCGTCGACCTGCTCGCCGGCCGGTCCGACGTCGCCGGCCTGCGCTGGCCGGGACGGCCGGAGGACCCCGCGTACGCGGTGGCCTCGGCGCAGATGCGCCGGATGCCGGGGGTGCTCTCCTTCGACCTGGGTGACGCCGACCGGGCGAACCGCTTCATCGAGGCCGCCCGGCTGGTCGTGGCGGCCACCTCCTTCGGTGGCCTGCACACCACGGCGGACCGGCGGGCGCAGTGGGGCGACGACACCGCTCCCGGCTTCGTCCGGCTCTCCTGTGGCGTGGAGGACAGCGCCGACCTGGTGGCCGACATCGCCGCAGCCCTGGACGCCGCCGCGCCGGCCTGAGTTATCGTGTCGGCGGCCCGTAGCGGCGGGCCCCGACCGGAGGAGGTGAGTCCGATCCGTCAGACAACAGGACCGGCGCTTCCTCCCGTGTCCCTGCCGCGCTAGCGGCCGCGGGAGCGCCGGTGAGCGTTTCCCGGAGGTAACCCATGGCACCACCGTTTCCCACCGACCGGCCGGCCCTCGTACGCCGGCTGCGGGCCGCCGGCTGCGTCTACGCCGAGGACGAGGCCGACCTGCTGCTGGCCGCCGCCGACTCCCCGGCGGCGTTGGCCGGCCTGACCGAGCGCCGGGTGGCCGGCGAACCGCTGGAGCACCTGCTCGGCTGGGCGGAGTTCTGCGGGCTGCGGATCGCCGTCGCCCCGGGCGTCTTCGTGCCGCGCGGCCGGACCGCCCTGCTGGTCGAGGCGGCGGCCGCGGTGACCGGCCCGGCGCCGGCCGTGGTCGACCTCTGCTGCGGGTCCGGCGGCACCACGGTCGCGCTGGCGCACCGGCTCGCGCCGCGCTGGCTGGCCGCCGCCGACATCGACCCGGCCGCCGTGGCGTGCGCCCGCCGCAACCTGGCCGGGTTGGCCGCCGAGGTGTTCGAGGGTGACCTGTTCACGCCGTTGCCCCCGCGGTGGCGGGGCAGGCTGGACCTGGTGGTCGCCAACGCCCCGTACGTGCCCACCGCCGCGGTGGCCCTGATGCCGGCCGAGGCGCGGCTGCACGAGGCCCCGGTGGCGCTCGACGGCGGGCCGGACGGGCTCGCCGTGCTGCGCCGGGTGGCGGCGGGCGCGGTCCGGTGGCTGGCGCCCGGTGGACACCTCGCGGTGGAGGTGAGCGCCGTACAGGCGGACGCGCTCTGCGCGGCGCTCAGGGCTCTCGGGTTGGTGCCGAGCGTGCGGCACGACGAGGACCTGGACGCCACCGCGGTGACCGCCCGCCGCCCCGCCTGAGCCCGGTCGCTGACCGCTGCCGCGCCCAGGGCACGCCGCGTCGCGCGCGGTCCATCGCACCGGCCAGCCCGTCGCCGGCGGCCTTGGGCTGGCCGTCCCACGTGTTCGTCCTTTGCTCTGCTTCACCGTACGCAACACAGAGACGCCGTCGGTGTTGCGCCGATTGAAGCAGAGCAAAGGACGCGCGAGAGCAACTCGGGGGACCGGGAGAGCAACCGGGGCGTCACGGCAACCGGCAGCGGAGTCGCCGACGAACGGCATCGACGGCAGCGACCGGCACACCGCCGCTAATCAGCAGAGCCAGCGG
>NZ_QGKR01000051.1 GCF_003172955.1 Micromonospora acroterricola
GTGACGAGCCGCTCGGGGTGGGGGTGGTGGGGCCGTCCGTCCCGCCGCAGGCGCTCAGCGCCGCGCAGAGCACCAGGGCGGGGGCGACAAGCCGAATTGTCCTCATGCCCGCTTGGACGCGCCGGAACGGCGGGACGTTCCCGCCGGCATCCGACCGACGCTGCTCAACCGCGCGCCGCCGCGGCCTTCATGTCCCGCTTCAGCTCCTGCGGCAGCGAGAAGGTGAGCCGCTCGTTGGCGGTGGTGATCTCCTCGACGTCGGCAAATCCACGCGCGGCCAGGTGCGCCAGCACGTCCTGCACCAGTTCGTCCGGCACGCTCGCGCCGGAGCTCACGCCCACGGTGCGGGCGTCGGCGAGCCAGGCGTCGTCGATCTCCTGGGCGAAGTCGATCAGGTGACCGGCGCGGGCGCCGGCGTCGAGCGCCACCTCGACCAGCCGGACCGAGTTGGAGGAGTTCCGCGAGCCGACGACGATGACGACGTCGCACTCCGGGGCGATCTCCTTGACCACGTGCTGACGGTTGGAGGTGGCGTAGCAGATGTCGTCGCTGGGCGGGGACTGGAGCAGGGGCAGCCGCTGCTTGAGCCGGGCGACGGTCTCCAACGTCTCGTCCACCGAGAGCGTGGTCTGGGAGAGCCAGACCACCTTCTCCGGGTCGCGGACGGTGATCTTGCTGACGCCGTCCGGGCCGTCGACCAGCTGGATGTGGGCGGGCGCCTCGCCGGCGGTGCCGACGACCTCCTCGTGCCCCTCGTGGCCGATCAGCAGGATGTCGTAGTCCTCGGCGGCGAACCGCTTCGCCTCCTGGTGGACCTTGGTGACCAGCGGGCAGGTCGCGTCGATCGCCTTCAGCGAGCGCTCCCTCGCCTGCTCGTAGACCTCGGGGGCCACGCCGTGCGCGGAGAAGATGACGGTGGCGCCCTCCGGCACCTCCTCGTTCTCCTCCACGAAGATCGCGCCCTGCGCCTCCAGGGTCTGCACCACGTGCTTGTTGTGCACGATCTGCTTGCGGACGTAGATCGGGGCGCCGTAGAGCTTCAGCGCCTCCTCGACGGTCTGCACCGCACGGTCGACACCCGCGCAGTAGCCGCGGGGCTTGGCCAGGAGCACGCGCTTGCCGGTCTGGGGGGTCGCCTGAGCCTCGGTCACCCGCCCATCGTACGTGTCCGGCTTCCGCACAGCAGGGGCCGTAACCCCGGGAGTCCCCACCGCCCAGGCCCGAGGCCAGTCCGTTGACCATGAAGTTGTTTCTGCGACACGCCGACAGGAAGGGCGATAACTTATGATCAACGGGACGGGTGGGGTGGGTCGTAGGGTGGGCTGGTGAGTGACGGGGCGCGGAGCAGCGCGGAGGAGCCGTGGCCGGTCCGGGTTGTCAGCCAGAAGGTGGGCGCCTGGATCGCGAAGCTCGGCTGGGTGTGGGTCGACGGGCAGGTGGCGCAGATCAGCCGGCGACCCGGCGCCAGCACCGTCTTCCTCACCCTGCGTGACCCGTCGGCCGACCTGAGCCTGACCGTCACCACCAACCGGGACGTGCTGGACGCCGGCGCGCCGGAGCTGCGCGAGGGCGCCCGGGTGGTGCTGCACGCCAAGCCGGAGTTCTACGCCGCCCGGGGCACCCTGAGCCTGCGCGCCGACGAGATCCGCCAGGTGGGACTCGGTGAGCTGCTGGCCCGGTTGGAGAAGCTCAAGAAGCTGCTCGCCGCCGAGGGGCTGTTCGACCGGGCCCGCAAACGGCGGCTGCCGTTCCTGCCCGGTCGGATCGGGCTGATCACCGGCCGGGCGTCGGCCGCCGAGCGGGACGTGCTGACCAACGCACGGCGGCGCTGGCCGGCGGTGGAGTTCCGCACGGTCAACGTGGCCGTGCAGGGGCCGTCCGCGGTGCCGCAGATCATCGACGCGCTCAGGGTGCTGGACGCCGACCCGACCATCGACGTGATCGTCATCGCCCGGGGCGGCGGCGGCATCGAGGATCTGCTGCCCTTCTCCGACGAGGCGCTGTGTCGCGCGGTCTTCGGCTGCCGTACGCCGGTGGTGAGCGCGATCGGCCACGAGACGGACGCCCCGCTGATCGACTACGTGGCCGACGTCCGCGCCTCCACCCCGACCGACGCGGCGAAGCGGGTGGTCCCCGACCTCACCGAGGAGGTACGCCTCATCGGCCAGGCCCGGCACCGCCTCGAGCGGGCGGTACGCAACCTGGTGGACCGGGAGTCCCACCGGCTCGACGGGCTGCGGTCCCGGCCGGTGCTGGCGCGGCCCCAGGTGATGGTGGAGCAGCGGGCGACCGACGTCACCGCGCTGCGCCAGCGGGCCGGCCGTTGCCTGGACCACCGGCTCGCGGCGGCCGACGACGAGCTGCGGCACACCCTGGCCCGGCTGCGCGCCCTCTCCCCCGCCGCCACCCTCGACCGGGGGTACGCGATCGTGCAGCGCGCGGACGGCCACGTCGTTCGGGCCGCGGCCGAGGTGGGCAAGGGCGACCCGTTGCGGGTCCGGCTGGCCGACGGTGAGCTGGCCGCCACGGTGGACGGCTGAGTGGCGGGTCACGGCGGGCGGGAGGCGGTGTGCTGAGATGGACGCGATGACTGACGACACGAAGGCCGGGCCGGACGAGCGGCTCAGCTACGAGCAGGCCCGCGCCGAGCTGGCCTCGGTGGTCGAGCGGCTGGAGGCCGGCGGCACGTCGCTGGAGGAGTCGCTGGCGCTCTGGGAGCGCGGCGAGGCGCTGGCGGTGGTCTGCCAGCGTTGGCTGGACGGCGCCCGGGCGCGGATCGACGGCGCCCGGCAGGAGCCCGCCTCCTGACCGCCGGTGGGGCGACCGGAGCCGCCCCACCCGCGTCGACGGTCAGTTGAACAGGCTGTACAGCTCGGCCGGCGCCTCGACGACCTGGGCCGCCGGCGGCTTCTGGGCGGCGGTGGCGGCACCGTAGTCGGAGTAGGTCATCCGGATCTCCTGGGCGGCGGTCTGACCGGCGGCCGGGAGTTGCAGCACCAGCTCGCTGAGCCGGCCCTGCGGGTCCACCTTCGCGGTGAACGGAACGGTCTTCGCCTGCGTGCCCAGCGCGGCGATGGTGGCGGCGTTCAGCGAGCCGGCCTCGGCCGCCTTGGTGACGTCGATGGTGCCCGCGTACGCGCCGGTGCCGGTGCTCCGGACCTCGGTGATGCCCTGGGTCAGCACCGCGCTGCCGGCCGGGTCGACCTTCTCGAAGTCGAAACCGAGGCTCCGGTTGCCCTTGATCCGGGTCTGGTCCAGGTGCTGGTACTTGCCGAGGTTGAGCTGCTTGATGGCGGGCAGGCTGTTGGCGGTGGGACCGGTCAGCTCCAGCTTCACCCAGCTGTCCGGCTTGAAGTGGATCACGTCGAGCTTCATGGCCAGGTCGGACGAGGGACCGCCGATGGCGATCTTCATGGCCGCGCTCTGGCTCGGCTGGTGCACCTGGCCCTCCGCCGTGGAGCCGGCGCCGGCGAGGGTGAACCGGAAGTTGCCGTTGCTGATCTCCTTGGTGGAGTCGAGCAGCGCCTGCTTGGCGTCGCCCGCCACCGGCGATCCGGACGGGCTCGCCGTGCCGGACGGGCCCGCGGTGCCGGACGCGCTCGCCGTCGGCGAGGCGGTCGACCCGGCGGTGCCGGTCCCGTCGCCGCAGGCGGCCAGGGCGGGCGTGAACAGGGCGGCGGCGAGGAGGCCGGCACTGAGTCGTCGAACAGTCATATGTGTCTCCCGAGGGGGTCACCCGACGACCTGGACGGCGCCGGAACGGGGCGGCGCGGCAGCGTCGGCTGCGCCGCGCGACCCGGACCGAGCAGAGCGCCCGGGTCACTCCCTCTTTGTTCCCTGTCGACGGGCCGGACAATCACCCTTCTGTCCGGTGGCTGCCGGAAAGACCGGCCCGGGGCCACGAGGACACCCCGGCCCGCGTCGCCGGATCGGGAGCGGTCAGCGCAGCGCGCCGGCCAGCTGGCGCAGTTCGTTGTCCCGGGCGTCGCCGATCACGATCACCGTACGGGTCGGTTCCAGCAGGATCAGGGCCTGCTGGTTGCCCCGGGCGGTGTAGCGCTGCCACGTGCGCCCGGCAAGCTCCGTCGGGCCCTGCGGCTGACCCTGGCCGGTCAGCTCGGCCGGGAGCAGCCGCTCCGCCGGCACACTGCTCTGCACCAGCTGGACGCCCCGCCCCTCCGGGGTGAGGTAGCCGATCCGGAGGTTCGCGCCGCCCTCCACCGTCTGGTAGCGGGCGCTGACCGTACGCCATCCCGAACCCAGGCCCTCCGGCTGACTCACCGGGAAGACGTTCGCCGACCGGGCCTGCTCGAACGCCGGCGCCGGATCGACCGTGGTCGCCTGGTCGCCGCCGAGGAAACCCCGGTAGAACGCCAGCAGCAGCGCGATCGGGATCAGCAGCACCAGCAGCGAGATCGCCATGTCCTTGGGCGACCGCTCGGATCGGGCGGACTCCGTCCGTCGCGGCGGCGCGGGCCGCTCGCCGGTCTCGGCGGCCGCGGTGGCGGGACCGCCCCGGAACGGGTCGTCCGCGAGGCTCGACTCGACCAGGGCGGGCTCGCCGGCCGGCGGCGTGGCCGGGTCGGTCGCGGCG
>NZ_QGKR01000050.1 GCF_003172955.1 Micromonospora acroterricola
ACCCGGCTCCCGTGCCGGCCGTGCGCTCACCCCCGGGTGGCCGTGGATCGGCGTCGCGCGCGACCGGCACGCGCGCGCCGGCGTGCGGCTCGGGACCGTCGGCGGGCAGCTCCAGCCGGAAGCGGCTGCCCGTGCCGGGCTCGCTCCGCACGCTCAGCGACCCGCCGAGCAGGGCGGCGTGTTCCCGGGCGATGGCCAACCCGAGCCCGCTGCCCGGCGCGGAACGGGACGGGTCGACCTTGTGGAACCGGTCGAACAGGCGCGGCAGGTGCTCGGCCGGGATGCCCGGCCCCTGGTCGCTGACCTCGAAGACGACCAGCGGACCCGCTCCGACGACGCTGGCCCGGATCTCGCCGCCGCCGTGTTCGACGGCGTTGGCGACCAGGTTGGCCAGCACCCGTTCCAGCCGGCGCGGATCGGTGCGGAGCGCGATCGGGTCGCCGGTGACCAGCACCCGCTCGGACCAGCCGCGCGCGGCGACGATCCGGCGCAGGAGTGCCGGTGCGTCGATCGGCTCGACGCTCGGCCGCTCCTGGCCGGCGTCCAGCCGGGAGATCTCCATGAGGTCCTCCACGAGACGACGCAGCCGAACCACGTCGCCGACCAGCAGCCGCGCGGCCGGCCGGGCGTCGTCGGGCAGCTGGTCGAGGTGCTCGCGCAGCAGCGAGGCCGCGGCCACCAGGGCGGTCACCGGGGTACGCAACTCGTGCGCGACGTCGGCGGTGAACCGCCGCTCACGCGCCTGCGCCGCGGACAGCGCGGCGATCTTCGACTCCAGCGCCTCGGCCATCTCGTTGAACGACGCCGCCCACACGCTGAACTCGTCCCGCCCGCGCACCGGCAGGCGGGTGGCGAGCAGGCCCTCGGTGAGCGCCCGGGCCGCCCGGCTGGCCCGGCCCACCGGCTCCAGCGTGCGGCGGGCCAGCAGGTGCCCCACCCCGGCGGCGAGCAGCACCACGAGCACCCAGCCGGCCAGCAGTGCGGTGCGCACCTGACCCAGGTCGGCGGCGATGTCGTCCTCGACGGTGATCACGTACAACTCGGCGGTCGAGCCGGGGATGCGTCCGCCCACCACCAGCAGCCGGGGCCGCTCCGACGGCGCGGACCGCTGGTAGCCGAGCCGCCCGTCCGCCACCGTGGCCCGCAGCGGGGCGCCGAGCGTCGGGGCGTACGACGGGTGCGAGGGGCGGGCCGGGCCGTCGACGAGCACCACGTGGCGGCCGCTGCCCTCGAAGCTGGTGAGCAGATCCGTGCTGCGCTGGCCGGTCAGCGGCAGGAACTGCCCGGCGAGGACCAGCTGGTAGCGGGTGTCGGCGGCGGACTGGTGCAGCGAGGCGTCCAACCAGGACTGCCGCAGCAGCAGCCCGGCCCCGCCGGCGAGCAGGCCCGCGGAAACCCCGGCGACCAGCACGAACGCGATTGTCAGCCGGCGCCGCAGCCGGCCCGGGGGCACCGCGCGTCCGGCCATCGCCGACCTCCCGTCAGCCCGTGGACAACTTGTAGCCGGCCCCACGCACGGTGCGGACCAGCCGAGGGTGCGCCGGATCGTCCTCGACCTTCGCGCGCAGCCGCTGCACCGCCACGTCGACCAGCCGCGAGTCACCCAGGAAGCGGTGGTTCCACACCAGGTCCAGCAGCAGCTCCCGGGTGAAGACCTGGCCGGGCCGGCGGGCCAGCTCCAGCAGCAGGCGGAACTCGGTGGCGGTCAGGGCGATCTCCCGGCCGTCCCGACGTACGACGAAGCTGCCCGGGTCGATCTCCAGACCGCCCACCTCGATCGTCGTCGAGGCGACCGGCGTGCTGGCCCGCCGCAGCACCGAGCGGACCCGGGCCACCAGCTCGGGCAGGTCGAACGGCTTGCGCAGGTAGTCGTCCGCGCCGCACTCCAACCCCACGACCACGTCGAGCGTGTCGGTGCGCGCGGTCAGCATGAGGATCGGCACCTGACTGGTGCGCCGGATCTCCCGGCAGACCTCCAGGCCGTCCAGGCCGGGCAGCATGACGTCGAGCACGATCAGGTCGACCGGGTGGGCCCGCCACGTCGCCAGGGCCTGCCGCCCGTCGGCGGCGGTGTCGACCCGGAAGCCGGCGCGGCGCAGACCGAGGGCGGTGACCTCCCGGATGGAGGCATCGTCCTCGACCACCAGCACGCGGCCCTCCACCACCTGAGGGTAGACCCGCCGCGACGGCCACAGACCTGGCGAAACGGCCGGTGTCGACGACCCGCCCGGACGGGCCCCTTCCTCTCGCGAGGCGATGGGAAGGGGCCCGTCCCTACGTCACCACCGGTGGGCCACGTCGAGCACGATCCGGCTGTGTCCGCCGGGGCCGGCCAGCACGAACGTGCGGAACGGCAGCCGGGCCCGCACACCGACGGCGAAGGTGGTGTAGCCCTCGAAGCTGCCGCCGAAGACGATGTCCCGCAGCGTCGGGTAGCGCAGCAGGTTCGCGGCGTGCTCACCGACGCGGTAGGGCACGGTGGCCAGGTGGGCGTCGTCGTACGCCGGGGCCCGCAGCGAGACCCGCAGCACGGCGTCACCGGCGGTGTACGGCGACAGCGCCAATCCCTCGCCCTCGGTCCACGTCTCGCCGTAGCCGACCGCGTAGCCGTCCACCGGGCCGGCGAACTCGAACACCACCCGGTCGTGGCACTCGTGGCGGCCGGTCCGCACGTCGACCAGCGGGGCGCTGCTCAACGCGCCCGCCGACTTCTCCGCGCTGCCCCAGGTGATCCCGCAGTACGGCGACGCGGTCGTCGCCCTGGTGGTGCTCGCCGCAGCGCCGTTGCCCGCGCCGGCGACCAGCCCGGCGAGTACGACCGCCAGCGCCGTCAGTGCGCTCCTGATCCTCATCGTGGTGCCTCCGTCCGATGCTCGGGGCCACGCCGCGGCGGCGTTGCCGGTGACCCTCTGCCCTGACCGTGGTCCCGCACCGGCACGACCACTTCGCCATGGTGTAACCGCTGGGTAACGGTGCCCCGCCGTACTTCGCCGGTATGACGGTTCCGCTATGCCGAACATCGACCAGTGTCACTTTAGTATCGACGTACATCAATGACCGGTGGCCGGTGGTCGCCGGACGACCGCAGGGGAGTGCGTGATGTTCCGACGACAAGTGCTGCGTGCGGCGCAGGCCGTACTGGTGGCCGTGCTGGCGGCGGCCGGGGTGCAGCTCGCCACCGGCGCCCCGGCCGCCGCTGTGCGGACCGTCTACTACGACGCGAGCCGGACCGGTGAGTTCCGCACCAACTTCGACCAGGCGGCGCAGATCTGGAACAGCCGGGTCAGCACCGTCCGGCTCCAGCCCGGCACCCCGGCCAGCATCACCATCTACGTCGACGACGGTTGGCCCCGGGCGCAACCGACCGGGCTCGGCTCGGGCCGGATCTGGATGGGCCGCACGGCCGTCAACCAGGGCTACGACCGCAACCGGATCGCCGCCCACGAACTCGGCCACATCCTGGGCCTGCCGGACCGGCGCACCGGCCTCTGCTCCGACCTGATGTCCGGCAGCAGCGCCCCGGTGTCCTGCCGCAACGCGTACCCCAGCTCGGCCGAGGCGTCCCGGGTGAACTCGCTGTTCGCCGGCACGCTGGCCGCGCCGGTCACCGGCGCGACGTACACCTGGGACGGCGCCGGGGACATCGGGCCGACGGTGGTCGGCGGCCGACCGGCCTCCGAGAACTACCCCTTCATGGTGTACGTCTCCGGCTGCACCGGAACGCTCATCAAGGCCAACTGGGCGGTCACCGCGAAGCACTGCTCGACGCCGTCCTCGGTGCGGGTGGGCAGCGTCAACCGCACCAGCGGCGGGACGGTGGTGCGGGTGACCCGCGCGGTCAACCACCCGAGCGTCGACGTCAAGCTGCTCCAACTGGCCAGCTCGGTCACGTACGCTCCGGCCCCGATCCCGACGACCTCCGGCGCGGTCGGCACCGCCACCCGGATCATCGGCTGGGGCCAGACCTGTGCCCGCCCGGGCTGCGGCTCGGCACCGGCCGTGGCCAACGAGCTGGACACGTCCATCGTGGCCGACAGTCGGTGCTCGGGCATCAACGGCCCCTACGAGATCTGCACCAACAACACCAACGGCACCTCCGGCGCCTGCTACGGCGACTCCGGGGGCCCGCAGGCGCGCCGGGTAAACGGGGTGTGGAACCTCATCGGCGCGACCAGCCGGGCCGGCAACAACAACTCCACCTGCGCCACCGGCCCGTCCATCTACGTCGACCTGCCGTCGATCCGGTCCTGGATCTCCACCCAGGTCGGTGGTGGACTGCCCGTGTGATCACGTGGGACGTGAGGGGGCGGGCACGCGCGACACGCGTGCCCGCCCCGCGCCGTCGGGTCACCCACGCGCCGCCGCGCTGAGGTACGGTGCCTGGCACCCGAACGATCCGAGGTGTACTCATGCCCGTCGTCGTCGCACTCGTGCTGACCCTCGCCCTGTCGCCCACACCGTCGCCGTCGGCCCCATCGGGCCCGGTCCGTGACCTCATCGGCGGCGTCGGCCGGATCGTCGACGACCTGCTGGGTGGCGACGACACCCCGACCGCGTCCCCGACCGCGCCCCCGC
>NZ_QGKR01000127.1 GCF_003172955.1 Micromonospora acroterricola
CCTCCGGGCCGACCCACTGCGGCCCGCGCGGGCCGGGGGCGGGCTGTCCGGCGTGTCCGTACCCGTCGGCGTACTGCTCGCGCGGGTCGGCCTGCGCCGGGTAGCCGCCCTGGTAGGGGTGGGGCGAGTCGTACCCGTACGGCGTGGACGGGTTGGGCTCGCCGTACCCGTCCGAGGTGTGGTGCTGGCGTCCGTCCCAGCCGCGGTCGTCCCGCGGTCGACGTGGTGGCACATTCTGGTCGGCCATGTACCAATCCCGATTTCTGAAGAGCGCCGGAAAGCTGCGACCGGGCAGGTGCGGCAGGTGCGGCGACTGTTGCCTGAGGGGGTTGCTACGGCAAGGTAACCAAGCGGTCAGGTGCCTTCAAGGCGGCCTGAACTCCCTCGTGAGGGCACTTAAGACACCGCTCAGCACCCCCTCGCCCGCGTGCCGCGATCGGACGTCCGGGCCAGACCTCCCCAGCAGGGCGGACGCGCGCCGAGCGGGTACGGATCGGGCCGGGCCGTCGTACGCGACACTTTCCGCGGCGTTCACGACCACAGGCAAACTTAAGGTTCGGATAAGCCAGACGTGAGGTGGTCTCGGGAGTGAGGGAAAAGTAGCAACAGCGGGCGAGCGTGAGCCGCCGCCGCAGCGGGTATGCCGCCGAACCGCTGAACGCGTGAGGGGAAGGCAGCGCCATGCTCAGCAAAGAGGATCAGCGCAGGTTCGACCAGATCACCCGTCAGCTCCGGGAGAGCGACCCGGCTTTCTTCAAGCGGCTCGATCACCGTGTCCGGGCCCGTCGAGGCCGTTACCTGATGTTGTTGACCATCCTGCTGTGGGCGTCGCTGCCGGCGATGACCGTGGTCGCCGGCCGGCTGGCCGGGGCGATCTGCGCGGTGGTGCTGGTGGCCAACGCCGCGATCATGTGGCGGTTCCGCCGCCGCTGGACGTGACCGCTCACCGGTCGGCCGGGCCGAAAGCCCGGTACGCCCGGCGCAGCCGTTCGAGCAGTCCCGGCCCGCCGATGGCCGGCGCCGGCGGGCCGAGCTGGCGCAGGAGCAGATCCGGGCCGGTCGCCAACCGCGGTGGCCGATCGGGCAGGGGCACCGGCGGCAGCCAGAACCGGTCCACCGCCTCGGCCAGCGGCGTCGCCGACAGCCCGGCGAGCGCCCGGGCCGACCCGGCCGGTGCCACCGGGGTGTCCGCCAGGGCCGCGGACCCGTCACCGTCCAGGATGGACTCACTGTCCGGGGCGGCGACCGGTTCGGGCGCCGGCGCCGCGCCGGTGGCCTCGGCGCGCCGGGCCCGGAGCCGTCCGAGCAGGTCCGCTCGGGCCCGGCCGCGCCAGTGCAGCAGCTCGAACGGGTCCGCGTCGAACGCCTCGGCCAGCAGGTAGAAGGTGGCCGCGAGGTGCTTGCACGGCACCGCGAAGTCGGGGCAGCTGCACCGCTGGGTCAACTCGTCCACACCGGACGGGAAGAGCGGTGCGCCGGCGGCGGCGAACAGCTCCTCCAGCTCGTCGGGGAGATCCCCGGCGAGCAGCCGGGCGCTGAAGAACGCCTGCCCGGCCAGCTCCTCCTCGATCCGGGACCAGAGCGGGGCGGAAAACGGCGCCAGCGCGATGGACACCTGGTACGGCTGCGGCCGGGAGCCCTGCACGACGGCGCTGACCCGCCCGGGAGCGATGTCCAGGCGGAGCACCTGGCCCTTCCGCGCGTACGACCGGCCGCGGGTCAGGCGGGTGCCGAGCGCGAACGACTCCAGCACCTCCAGGAAGCGCCGGGACCACCAGGACCGCCCGATCGCTCCCCGGGCGCTGCGCGCCCGCAGGCCACCGTCGACCCGCCGGGGGCGGCCGTAGTCGGCGAACCGGTCACCGGTCGGCTGACTCACTCCACCACCGCCCCGGCCTCCAGCGCGAACAACTCGCGCAGCTGCCCGGTGGACAGCTCGGTGATCCACTGCTCGCCGGTGCCGACCACCCGCTCGGCGAGGTTGCGCTTGTCGGCGATCAGGGCGGCCACCTTCTCCTCCACGGTGCCGGCGCAGACGAACTTGCGTACCTGCACCCGCCGGCGCTGCCCGATCCGGAAGGCCCGGTCGGTGGCCTGGTCCTCCACCGCCGGGTTCCACCACCGGTCCACGTGCACGACGTGGTTGGCGGCGGTGAGGGTGAGCCCGGTGCCACCGGCCTTGAGGGAGAGCACGAACAGCGGTGGCCCGTCCGCCGACTGGAACCGCTGCACCATGGCGTCCCGCTCGGCCTTGCCGAGCCCGCCGTGCAGGAACAGCACCTCCCGGCCGAACCGCGCGGACAGGTGACCGCGCAGCATCGCGCCGAACTCGGCGTACTGCGTGAACAGCAGCGCCCGCTCCCCCGCGGCCAGCACCTCCTCCAGGATCTCGGTCAGCCGGGCCAGCTTGCCGGAGCGGCCCTCTAGCGGCGAACCGTCACGCAGCAGCTGGGCCGGGTGGTTGCAGACCTGCTTGAGGCGGGTCATGGTGGCCAGCACGAGCCCGCGCCGTTCGATGCCGTCGCTGGACTCGATCCGGGCGAGCATGTCGTCGACCACCACCCGGTAGAGGGCGGCCTGCTCGGCGGTGAGGTTGCAGAGCACCTCCATCTCCAGCTTCTCGGGCAGGTCGGAGATGATCGACGAGTCGGTCTTGAGCCGGCGCAGCACGAACGGACCGGTGATCCGGCGCAGCCGCTCGGCGGCCTCGGTGTCACCGTGGCGCTCGATCGGCTCCGCAAACCGCTTGCGGAACGTCGCGGCCGGTCCGAGCAGGCCGGGGTTCGCGAACTGCATGATCGACCAGAGGTCGGCGAGCCGGTTCTCGACCGGCGTGCCGGTCACCGCCACCCGCTGCCGGGCGGGGAGCGCACGGACCGCCTCGGCCTGCCGGGTGGAGGCGTTTTTGATCGCCTGCGCCTCGTCCACCACGACCCGGTGCCAGTCGATGCCGGCCAGGTCGACGGCGTCGCGAGCGCCCACCGAGTAGGTGGTGAGGACCAGGTCCGCACCGTGCGCGGCCGCCGTGAACTCCGCCCCCCGGGCCCGCTCCGCGCCATGGTGTACGTGGACACGCAGCCCCGGGGTGAACCGTGCCGCCTCCCGCTGCCAGTTGCCGACCAGTGACATCGGACAGACCAGCAGCGTCGGCCCGGCGTCCGGCGGGTCCCCGGCCAGCAGCGCGAGCAGTTGCACGGTCTTGCCCAGCCCCATGTCGTCGGCGAGCACGCCGCCCAGGCCCAGCGACCGCAGGAACGCCAGCCAGGCCAACCCGCGCCGCTGGTACGGCCGCAGCGTGCCCTGGAATCCCGGCGGCGGGTCCAACGGGGTGAGCCGCCGCTCGACCGCGCCGGCGAGCAGGTCGCCGAGCGCCCCGTCGGCGGTCACCTCCAGCACCGGCAGCGCCCCGGTGTCCTCGCCGTCGGCAAGCCCGAGGCGGAGCAGGTCGGCGACGGTCAGCTCGCCGGCCGAGCGGAGCAGGCGCAGCCCGGCGGCGAGCCGCCCCGGGTCCAACTCCACCCAGCGGCCACGCAGCCGCACCAGCGGGGTCTTCAGCTCGGCCAGCGCGGCCAACTCGTCGGCGGACAGCGGGTGCTCGCCGAGCGCCACCTCCCAGCGGTAGTCGACCAGCGCGTCCAGGCCGACCCCGGCGTCGGCGCCGGCCACGGTGCCGGGCGCGGTACGGCTGCGGGCGCGCAGCCGGGCGCCGAGCCGCGCCGACGGGCGCTGCCACCAGGAGGGCAGCAGCACCCCGAAGCCGGCGGCGTGCAGCACCGGGGCGCCCTCGCTGAGGAACCGGTGCGCCCCCTCGACGTCCAGCTCCATCGCCTCCGGGGCGGCGGTGCGCAGCGCGGCGTCCAGGTCCGGCCAGAGCCGGCTTGCCCGGCCCAGCTCGGCGAGCAGGGTCTCCTGTGGGCTGGCCGTACGACCGGCCAGTCCAGGGAGGGTCTGCGGCGCCCGCCAGACCTGCCCGGCGTCCACGTGCAGGCCCGGCTCGTCGGCCGCCTGCAACCCGAACTCCAGCCGCCACCGACCAGCCCCGACCGGCTCCACCACCGTCGGACCGGCTTCGGCCGGCTCACCCTCGACCGGGTCGCCCCGGACCGGGCGGGTGGCCAGGATCGGCTCGGTGACCTCGTCGGGCGCGGGCTCCACCAGGCGGAAACTCGCCCGGACCGGTCCCCCGGCGGCGTCGCATTGCCAGGCGTCCAGCTCGGCCCGGAGGGAGGCCAGCGCGGCCGGGTCGACGGTGAAGTCGCGGCGGGGGCCGGCGAGCGCCGCCAGCCAGGCCGGCGCCGGACCCCCCGGTCGCAGCCCTCGGGCCAGCGTGGTGGACGCGAGGGCGGCCCGGGCGGCGGCGTCGGTCAACGCGTCGAGCGCGTCCGCGACCAGCGCGGCGGCCGTCAGCTCGGCGCCGTCCCGGCCGGGGGCAGCCTGCGCGACGGGGTCCGACACGGCGGCGCGGGCAACGCCGTCCGACACGGCGGCCGACGCGGTGGCCGCCGAAGCTGTGATGGCCCGCCGGGTGGCGGCCGACGCGGTGGCGGCCGCCACCCGGCGGGCCATCAC
>NZ_QGKR01000118.1 GCF_003172955.1 Micromonospora acroterricola
GGCGGCCGGGTCGCCGCCGGCCGGCGCCGCGCCGGCGGGCGCCGCCAGGCCGACCGCGGCGACCGCGACGAACGCCAGCGTCGGCCCGATCGCCGGTTCGGCGTTCGGGCCGACCACGTAGAGGGCGGCGGCGTAGAGCCCCGCCGCCGGCAGGTAGCCCAGCAGCACCCGACCGGTGCGCAGCGCCACCTCGGCGCCGGTCAGCCCGGCCAGCCAGGCGGCGACCACCGGCACCAGCACCGTGTCCGGCGTGGGCTCGACGGGGATCATCGCGGTGAGCAGCCGGGGGATGCCGTTGCGCGCGGCGTCGGCGGTCACCTCCAGGAGGCTGCCGGGCAGGTCGGCGTGGGTGGCGGCCAGCCGCAGCGACCAGAGCGTCCAGCCGGACATCGCGGCCACCGACACCGGCGCCACCAGCCAGGACGGCAGCCGCCGGGCGGCCACGCTGACCAGCACCGCGCCGGCCGCCGCGCCGATGACCAGCCGGGTCAGCAGGTCACCGGCGTACACCCGGCCGAGCACCACCCCGGCGAGCGCCGTCAGCACGATCAGCGCCAGCGGGACGACGGCCGCCCGCAGCACCCGACCGGGTACGCCCCGCCACGCCGGGCCGTCGACCGGCGGCGTGCCCGGGCTCGTCCCGGGGCCCGCCGGACCGGCGTTGGTCGCCGACCCGGAACGCTGCTGGCCGACGCCCGTCACCACCGGCGCACCCCGTCCCACTCGGCGGCGAACCGCGCGCCGTCGGCCGCGTCGACCACGACCAGACCCGCCGTGCCGGGCGGCGTCGGCTCGGCCGCGCCGAAGACCCCGACCACCACCGACGGGTACGCGCCGCGCAGCGCGCCGACGTGCCCCAGCTCGGCGCGGCCACCCGGCCCGGTCAGGAAGATCAACGTGTCGCCGAGCCGGTCCTGGCGCAGTCGGGTGGTGGCCGCGCGCAGCGCGGCGTCGTCGCTGGAGAGCCCGGCGGCCGCGAGCCGGTCCAGCGGCCCGAGCGGCTGACCGCCGGTGGAGTCGTCGCCGTGCGCGTCAGCGTCGGCGCGTTCCCGCTGGGCGGGGGTGGCCGGCTCCGGGGCGACCAGCAGTAACAGCACCGGCAGGTCCGCGCGGTGCGCCGCGGTGACGATCGACGCCGCCGCCTCGCAGCCCGACTCGAACGACTCCGCCACCCCGTCCACCCGCTCCGGGTGCGCGGCGCCGCGGTTGTCGAGCAGCACGACCAGGCGGGGCAGACTCGTGTCCACGTTCTCCCGCACCATCAGCTCGCCGACGCGGGCGCTGGTGCGCCAGTGCACCCGGCGCAGCTCGTCGCCCACCACGTACTCCCGCAGCGAGTCGAACGTGATCGACCCGTGCGGCACCCCGTCCACCCGGCCGTCGAGGCTGCGCCCCGCGCCGGTGGGCACCGCCGTCAACGGGTGGATCCGGGGATGTACCCACACCGGCGTCGTCGCACCGTACGGGCGGGCCAGCGCCACGAGACCCAGCGGGTCCCGCCGGGTCACCCGCAGCGGCCCGACCGGCACCACCCCCCGACGGTGCGTCGGCACGTCGTAGCGGACCTCGGTGTCCCGCCCGGGCCGCAGGCGCAGCAGCGGCACCAGCACCGTGCGGTCCCCGCAGCGGTCCTCGGCCAGCAGGTTCGCCGAGCGCAACCGGGCGGCGTTGCGCACGGTGAGGGTCATGCTCGCCGGCTCGCCACGGGCCACCCGGTCCGGGTCGGCGCGGCGGGCCACCGTCAGCCGGGGCCGCCAGGCCGCGGTCAGCGCCGCGTAGCCGACGGCCGCGCCGGCCGCCGCGCCCAGCAGGGTCAGCTCGGGGTACGCGAACCGGAACCCCACGCCGAGCAGGACGACGGCGGCGACGAGCAGCCCGACCCCGCGGGCGGTGATCCCCATGCCGCTGCTGCCGGTCAGCCCTGCACCGGCGCCGGCTGCCCCGACGGCAGTGGCACCGGCACCGAGGCGATGGCCTGGCGCAGCACCTCCGCGGCGGTCATCCCGCGCACCTGGGCGTCCGGGGTGAGCAGCAGCCGGTGCGCGAACACCGATTCGGCGAGCGCCTTCAGGTCCTCGGGCATGATCCAACCGCGTCCGTCGATCAGCGCGTACGCGCACGCGGCGCGGGTCAGCGCGATCACTCCCCGGGGGCTGACCCCCACGCGCACGTGCTGATGGGTGCGGGTGGCGGCGGCCAGCCGGACCGCGTACGCGTAGAGCGGCTCGGCGATGTGCACCCGGCGGGCCATCCGGACCATCTCCCCGACGGTGGCGGTGTCGGTGACCGGCGTGAGCGCCTCGGGGGAGCGCACGGTGGCGCCGCGCAGCACCTCCACCTCGACCGCCTCGTCCGGGTAGCCGACGGACAGCTTGACCAGGAAGCGGTCCAGCTGCGCCTCGGGCAGCCGGTAGGTGCCGTCCATCTCCACCGGGTTCTGCGTGGCGACGACCAGGAACGGCGCCGGCACCGGGTGCCGGACCCCGTCCACGGTGACCGTGCGTTCCTCCATGACCTCCAGCAGCGCTGACTGGGTCTTCGGCGACGCCCGGTTGATCTCGTCGGCGATGACGATGTTGGCGAAGACCGGCCCGGAATGGAACTCGAAGTCGCGGGTCGCCTGGTTGAAGATGGTCACACCGGACACGTCGGAGGGCAGCAGGTCGGGGGTGAACTGGATGCGCCGCCACTCACCCTTCACCGTGGCGGCGATGGCCCGCGCGAGGGTGGTCTTGCCGACTCCGGGCACGTCCTCCAGAAGCACGTGACCCTGCGCGAACAGCGCGGTCAGCGCCAGCCGGACCACCTGCGGCTTGCCGAGCACCACCGCGTTGACGTTCTCGGCCAGCCGCGCGGCCAGGGCGGCGAAGCCCTGCACCTCCGGCTGGGTGAGCGGCTCGTGGGTGTTCACGGTCGGTGGTGCTCCTTGCCTGGCTGGTCTAGCAGGTGGGCAGGACGTTGATGTTGTCGCCGCCCTCCAGGTTGAGCCAGGCCCAGGGGATGTAGTTCTTCCCGCTGTACTCGACCTGCACCCACCAGGTGCTGCGCTTGTCGTTGTTGTAGATGTAGGCGAACACCTCTTCGCCGGACTTCTTGCAGTACGCCTTCAGCCGCTTGCCGTTGGGCACCCAGCCGGCCTGTCGGTCGTTGTCCTGGCGGGTGACCTCGAAGATCTCGTTACCGTTGCGCTCGCCGGGAATCTCCCGGGTGCAGTAGCTCGCCTCCGGGCCCGACGCCCCGTTGCGGCACGTCGCGATGCCGTACAGCGCGTCCGTTTCCTGCGCTCTCGTCGCGGTGCTCTTGCCGGCGGCGTTGGTGGCGGTCACCGTGAACGTGTACTTCGTGCCCGGCGTCAGGCCCGGCACCGTGATGCTGGAGCAGGCCCCGGCCTTCGCCGGCTCGCCCGGCGTGCTCACCGAACAGGTGGCCTTGCCGCCGCCAGCGTCCACGGTGAACGTGACGGTCGCCGAGGTGGCCGTCGCCGACGAGCCCGTCACGGTGACCCGCGGCTCGGCGACCGTCCGGGCGGTGGCGGTGGCCTCCGGGCCGGGCCCGGCCTCGTTGACCGCCTTCACCTTCACGGTGACGTTCTGGCCGTTGCCCAGCCCGGTGACGGTGGTCCGGGTGTCGGTCACCTCGCTGCTGCGCCCACCGACGTCCACGAGATATTTGGTGACTGGACGGCCGTTCGCCTCGGCCGGCGCCCACTGCACGGTGATCGCGCCGGGCTGGGCGGCGACCGTGCCGGCCTGAAGGTCGAGCGGCCGGCCGGGCGCCGCGAACGGCACCACCGTGTTGCTGACCGGCGAGGCCGTCGAGCCGGCGCCCTTGTCGTTGACCGCGACCACGGTGAACGCGTACTGGGTGCCGAACTCCAGCTCCCCGGCGGGCACCACCAGCTCCGTCTTCGTCGACTCGCCGGCAGGCGCGTTCGTGCCCGCCGAGCTGGCCGTCACCGCGTACTTCGCGATCTTGTTGCCCTGCCCGTTCGCGGCCGGCCACTTCACCAGCACCGTGCCGTCCGGACGCTCCTGGGCCGTGACGCTCGCGGGCGGGTCGGGCACCGCGGCGGTTGGCGTGACCGGGTTGCTGCTGCGGGACGGGCCGTCGCCCTTAACGTTCACGGCGTGCACCGCGAACCGGTACGTCTTGCCGTTGGTCAGTCCCTTGACCTCCACCGCGCGTTGGTTGGCGCCCACCTCCAGGCGCTGGCCCGCGCCCTGCACCACGTACTTGATGATCTCGGCGCCGTTGGCGGCGGCCGGCCGCCAGCTCACCCGGGCCTGGGCGTTGCCGGCGGCGGCGGTGACGCCGCGCGGCGCGCTCGGCTTGCCCACCCGGGGCTTCTTCGGCGTG
>NZ_QGKR01000247.1 GCF_003172955.1 Micromonospora acroterricola
GCGGTGGGCCGCTTCGGCGTCTCCCGACCCTTGGCCGGGGTGTAGCCCCGGGACCGCTCGGCGGCCTCCTCGGGGGTCACCGAGGAGACGGCCTCGTCGACGAGGTCGGTGGACTTGCGGCGAAAGAGCGACGGCACGCGGCAAGGGTAGCCAACGGTTCGCGCCCGGTGCACATCGCGGTGCACCGGGCCGACGGCTCCAGGTCGCAGCGCGGCGTCAGACCGGCCTTCATTCGGTCCGGAGCGCCGCCAGGCGGCGCGGAGGCCGAATCATGGCCGCCAGCCGAACTGGAGTTGTCGCAGCGAACAAAAGGTGATCGAGGTTACGGACGCTCGGCGTGCGCGCCCAGGTCGGCGAGCTTCGCCTCGAAGTCCTCGTAGCCCCGGTTGATCAGGTCGACGCCGTACACCCGGGAGGTGCCCTCGGCGGCGAGCGCCGCGATCAGGTGGCTGAAGCCGGCCCGCAGGTCCGGGATGACCAGGTCCGCGGCGTGCAGCTTGCTCGGCCCGGCGATCACGGCCGAGTGCTTGAAGTTGCGCCGGCCGAAGCGGCACGGGGTGCCGCCGAGGCAGTCCCGGTAGACCTGGATGTTGGCGCCCATCGAGTTCAGCGCCTCGGTGTAGCCCAGCCGCTGCTCGTAGACCGTCTCGTGGACGATCGACAGCCCGCGGGCCTGGGTGAGCGCCACGACCAGCGGCTGCTGCCAGTCGGTCATGAAGCCGGGGTGCACGTCGGTCTCCAGCGCCACGGCGTTCAGCTCGCCGCCCGGGTGCCAGAACCGGATGCCGCCCTCCTGGCCCGGGTCGCCCAGCTTCGGCGGACGGGCGTCGGTGACCTCGTACTCGCCGCCGACCGACCGGAAGATGTTCAGGAAGGTCATCATGTCGGCCTGCTGCGCGCCGAGCACCTCGACGTGACCGCGGGTGGCCAGCGCGGCGGCCGCCCAGCTCGCCGCCTCGATCCGGTCCGGGATCGGCCGGTGGGTGTAGCCGTGCAGCTTCGGCACACCCTGGATCTCGATCACCCGGTCGGTGTGCACCTTGATGATCGCGCCCATCTTCTGCAGGATGCAGATGAGGTCGATGATCTCCGGCTCCACCGCGGCGTTGCGCAGCTCGGTGACGCCCTCGGCCATCACCGCGGTCAGCAGCACCTGCTCGGTAGCGCCGACGCTCGGGTACGGCAGGGCGAACTTCGTCCCGTGCAGCCCGTTGGGCGCGGACAGGTGCAGACCCTCGGGCCGCTTGTCGACCGTCGCGCCGAACTCACGCAGCGCCTGAAGGTGGAAGTCGATCGGGCGCGGGCCGATGTGGCAGCCACCCAGATCCGGGATGAACGCGTGCCCGAGCCGGTGCAGCAGCGGGCCGCAGAACAGGATCGGGATCCGGCTGGAGCCGGCGTGCACGTTGATCTGGTCGGTGCTGGCGCTCTCCACGTTCGCCGGGTCGAAGACGAGCTCGCCGTCCTCGGCGCCGTCGGTCACCTTGACGCCGTGCAGACCGAGCAGACCCCGGACCACCTCGACGTCGCGGATCTTCGGCACGTCGAACAGCCGGCTGGGGCTGTCGCCGAGCAGTGCGGCGACCATCGCCTTCGAAACCAGGTTCTTCGCGCCGCGCACGCGGATCCGCCCTTCAAGCGGAGTGCCTCCGTGTACGACCAGGACGTCGTCGGTCAACGCAACCTCCAGCGCGTCGGTGCTGCCGTGTTGTTGGTGGGGAGCCTGAACCTCTTCGCTACCCCGGGTGCGGCCATATCGAAACGGCCCGCTTGCGTCGTCGCTCCGGCAGCATAGCCCTCGGTGACGAAAAAGGACTCGGTCACATCGGCGTGTGTGGCATTAATCGGTGATCCGGCACTTTTGCGTACCAAGGGCGCTACGGATCGTGATCAGGCCACGACCGGCGGCGGGGTGGCCGCGCCGGGCAGAGCGAGCATCTGGTCCAGGGCCACCCGGGCGTGGTGCGCGGTGTCGGCGTCCACCGTGATCTGGTTGGGAACCCGGCCCGCGACCAGCTCCTCCAGCGTCCAGACGAGGTGCGGCAGGTCGATCCGGTTCATCGTCGAGCAGTAGCAGACCGCCTTGTCGAGGAACATGATCTGCTTGTCCGGGTGTGCCAGCGCGAGCCGGCGCACCAGGTTCAGCTCGGTGCCGAGTGCCCACGCCGAGCCGGCCGGGGCCGCCTCGACGGTCTTGATGATGTACTCGGTCGAGCCGACGTAGTCGGCGGCCGTGACCACCTCGTGCCGGCACTCCGGGTGGACCAGCACGTTGACCCCGGGCACCCGCTCGCGGACGTCGTTGACGCTCTCCAGGGTGAACCGGCCGTGCACCGAGCAGTGCCCCCGCCACAGGATCATCTTGGCGGCTCGCAGCTGCCCGGCGGTGAGCCCGCCGCCCGGCTTGTGCGGGTCGTAGAGCACGCAGTCGTCCAGGGACAGGCCCATCTCCAGCACCGCCGTGTTGCGGCCCAGGTGCTGGTCGGGCAGGAAGAGCACCTTCGACCCCTGCTCGAACGCCCAGTCCAGGGCGCGCTTGGCGTTGGAGGACGTGCAGACCACGCCGTCGTTGCGGCCGACGAACCCCTTGATGTCGGCCGAGGAGTTCATGTACGTCACCGGCACGGTCTCGCCGGCGATGCCCAGCTCGGTCAGCGTGTCCCAGGCGGCCTCGACCTGGCCCAGCACCGCCATGTCGGCCATCGAGCACCCCGCCGCCAGGTCGGGCAGGATCACCCGCTGCGCGTCGGTGGTGAGGATGTCGGCGCTCTCGGCCATGAAGTGCACGCCGCAGAAGACGATGTACTCCGCGTCCGGGCGGGCCGCTGCCTCCCGGGCCAGCTTGAACGAGTCGCCGGTCACGTCCGCGAACTGGATCACCTCGTCGCGCTGGTAGTGGTGCCCCAGCACGAAGACCCTGCTGCCCAGCTTCGCCTTCGCCGCCGCAGCGCGGGCCACCAGATCCGGATCGCTGGGCGCCGGCAGGTCGCCCGGACACTCGACGCCGCGCTCGGTGTCGGGGTCGCTGCCCCGGCCGAGCAGCAGCAGAGCCGTCGCCGTGTTGGAGGGTTCCACCCAGGTCGAAGTCACGTGACCCATGGTCCCACAGCGCGAACGCGGCGCAGCTTCCGTCGGTGTGGGCTGCCACACTGCTGGGCATGCGTGTGCTGCTCTGTCCGGACAAGTTCGCCGGCACCCTGCCCGCACCCGAGGTGGCCGCCGCGGTGGCCGACGGCTGGCGCAGCGTCGCCGACGGTGACGACCTGCTGATCCGGCCCCTCGCCGACGGCGGGCCGGGCTTCGTGGAGGTGCTCGCCGACGCGCTCGACGGCCGGCGGGTGTCGGTGCGGACGGTCGATCCGCTGGGCCGGCCGGCGGCTGGTGAGATCCTCCTCACCGCCGACGGTGCCACCGCCTACCTGGAGAGCGCCCAGGCGTGCGGGCTGCACCTGCTCGCCACCGCCGAGCGTGACCCGAAGGCCACCACCTCGTACGGGCTGGGTCTGCTCGTGGCCGCGGCGGTGGAGAGCGGGGCGCGGACGGTGGTGATCGGGCTGGGCGGCTCCGCCACCAACGACGCGGGCGCCGGAATGCTGGCGGCGCTGGGCGTGACCCCGCTCGACGCGGCGGGCGCCGCGCTGCCCTACGGCGGGGCGGCCCTGGCCGCGGTCGCCGCGCTGGAGGGCGCGCCCCGGCTGCGCGGCGTCCGGCTGGTCGCCGCCACCGACGTGGACAACCCGCTGCTCGGCCTGCACGGCGCGAGCAACGTGTTCGGCCCGCAGAAGGGCGCCGACTGGGCCGACGTGCTGCTGCTGGACGCCGCGCTGGAGCGCTTCGCGGGAGTGCTGGAGCAGGCGCTGCCCGGCTGCCCGGCGGGGCTCGGCACGCTGCCCGGCGGCGGCGCCGCGGGCGGCATCGGCGCGGCCATCCTCGCCCTGGGCGGCGGCTGCGAGTCGGGGATCGGCCTGGTCACGCGGGCCACCGGGCTGGACACCGCACTCGACACCGCCGACCTGGTGATCACGGGGGAGGGGTCCTTCGACCACCAGTCGCTGCGCGGCAAGGTCGTCGCCGGGGTGGCCGGGGCCGCCCGGGACCGCGGCGTCCCCTGTGTGGTGGTGGCGGGTCAGGTGAGCACCGGCCGGCGGGAGGCCGCCTCGGCGGGGGTGACCGACGCGTACAGCCTGGTCGAGCACTTCGGCGGGGAGGAGGGCGGTGGGCTCGCCGCCGCGCTGAGCCGGCCCGCGGAGGGGC
>NZ_QGKR01000049.1 GCF_003172955.1 Micromonospora acroterricola
CGCTGCCACCGAGAGCGGCTCCGTCGCCACCGGCCGTGGACCCGCCCGACACCGGGCCACCGACCGCCGGGGCGGTCGCCACCGGGTCGACGGTCGCGGTCGGCGCGGCGCCGGCGGTACGCGCGAGCAGGCCGGCCAGCAGCTCGTCACCCATCAGCGAGATCGGCGGAGCGCCCATGGTCACCACCACGTCACCCGGGCGGGCCCGCCGGACCACCTCGACCGGGGCGTCCTCCCAGGAGTCGACGAAGACCTTCCGCTCGGCGGGCAACGCCACCGCCTCGATCAGCGCCGCCGAGCCCTCGCCGGGCTGGCGCAGCTCGCCCGGCCCGAACACCTCCAGCAGCACCACCTCGTCGGCCATGGCCAGCGCCTCGGCGATCTCCGCCTGGGAGTCGCGGGTGCGGTAGAGCCGGTACGGCTGGAAGACCACGATCAGCCGCCCCTCCCCGGCCACCTCCCGCAGCGTCTGCATCGCCAGCGTCATCGAGGTCGGGTGGTAGGCGTACTCGTCGTAGACCAGCACGCCGTCCGCCACACCCTTGCGCTCGAAGCGCCGCCGCACGCCGGGGAAGACCGCCAGCGCGGCCTCCGCCGCCGTCACTGGCAGGTCCAGCAGGTACGCGGCCAGCACGGCGGACGCGCTGTTCAACCCCATGTGCCGCCCCGGCACCGGCAGCCGGAACTCGCCCAGCGACCGGCCGTCGATCGCGGCCAGGTAGCGCACCCCCCGCGCCGACGAGACGATCTCGGTCAGCCGCAGGTCGGCGTCGGCCGCCTCGCCGTACGTGTGCACCCGCCGACCCTCGGCGCGCAGGGTCTCCGCCAGCCGCCGCCCTCCCGGGTCGTCGGCGCAGGTGATGATGAACCCGTCCGGGTCGGTGAGCCGGGCGAACTCGACGAACGCCGCCTCCAGCGTCGCGTAGTCGCCGTAGGTGTTCAGGTGGTCCGCCTCGACGTTCGTGATGATCGAGACGTACGGGCGGTAGATGAGGAACGACCGGTCGCTCTCGTCCGCCTCGACCACGAAGTACTCGCCGGTGCCGTGGTGCGCGCCCGACCCGACCTCGGAAATCTCCCCGCCGATAACGAAGGACGGGTCGACCCCGGCCTGCTGGAGCACCATCGTCACCATCGACGTGGTGGTGGTCTTGCCGTGGGTGCCGGCGACCGCCACCGCCCGACGGCCGGTCATCGCCGCCGCGAGCGCCTCCGAGCGGTGCAGCACCCGCAGACCCCGCTGGCGCGCCTCGACCATCTCCAGGTGGTCCTGCGGGATCGCCGAGGAGTAGACGACCGTGTCCACACCGTCGAGGTTGGTCGCCTCGTGGCTCATGTGGATCGTCCCGCCGAGCGCCCGCAGGCCGGCCAGCGACGGCCACTCGCGCAGCTCGCTGCCGGAGACCGGGATGCCCCGGGTGAGGAAGAGCCGGGCGAGCCCGCTCATGCCGACCCCGCCCACCCCGATGAGGTGGATGGTGCCCAGGTCCTCGGCGGTGAGCGTGCCGGCCGGGGTGAACTGCGCTGTCATCGGACCACCGCCTGGATGACGAACGAGCGCAGGGCCTCGTCACCGTCGCGCCGCCCGTACGCCGCCGCCGCCGCGCCCATCGCGTACAGCCGCTGCGGGTCACGGATCAGCGGGATCACCGTGCGCTCCAGCCAGTCGGGGGTCAGCTCCGCGTCGTCGACCAGCACCCCGCCGCCGGCCTCCACCACGGGCAGCGCGTTGCGCTTCTGCTCCTGGTTGCTGTGCGGGTACGGCACGTAGATCGTGGGCAGCCCGATCGCGGCGACCTCGGCGCAGGTCATCGCACCGCCCCGGGCCAGCATCAGGTCGGCGGCGGCGTAGCCCAGCTCCATCTCCGACAGGTACGGCAGCGTCACGTACGGCACCGGCAGGTCGGTGGGGATCGGCACCGGCTCGTTGCGGGCGCCCATCACGTGCAGCACCTGCACGCCGTTGCGGGCCAGCTCCTTGGCGGCGCCGGAGACGGCCAGGTTGATCGAGCGGGCGCCCGACGATCCTCCGGCCACGAAGAGCACCGGCAGGTCCGGGCGGAGCCCGAAGTGGGCGCGGGCGGCGTTGCGCAGCGCGTACCGGTCCAGCGCGGCGATGCTGCGGCGCAGCGGCACACCGACCACGGTGGCGTCGCGCAGCGACTCGGCCTGGCTCGGCTGGTGCGGGAAGCCGACCGCGACGTTCTTGGTGAACTTCATGCCCAGCCGGTTGGCCACCCCCGGCGGCACGTTCACCTCGTGGATCACCATGGGCAGCTCCCGACGCCAGGCCGCCAGGTAGGCCGGCACCGAGACGTACCCCCCGAAGCCGACCACCGCGTCGGCCTGCACCTCGTCGATCACCTTGCCCGCCGCGCGGGCCGCGGTCCACATCCGGCCCGGGGTGCGGACCAGGTTCATGTTCACCGATCGGGGCAGCTGGTACGCCGGGATCTGCCGCAGGTCGTAGCCGTGCGGCGGGATCAGCTCGTTCTCCATGCCCTTGGGTGTGCCGAGGCAGGTGATCCGGACGCCGGGGTCGTGTCGGCGCAGGCAGTCGGCGAAGGCGAGCAACGGGTAGATGTGACCCCCGGTGCCACCTCCCGCGAGCACCACCGAACGCAGCGGACCCATCAGCGTCTCCTCTCGCTCGCCGAACCCGCGGGACTCCGGCCCTGCCGGGTGCCGCGCGGTACGGCTTGGTCGTCGTGCCGCCGCTCGCGGGACCGGGGCACGGACCCTCGGCCAGCCGGCGGCGTCGCCGGCCGGCGACGCCGGCCGGGAAGCGGCGGCAACGGGGCCCAGAGTAGTCGGACCCACCGGGCCGGCGGACGGGCATGCAGTGCTCTGGCCGCATCGGGTTCGGCGCGCGCGAAGGACGCCAGCATCCCGATCGCCGCCAGCGTCACGACCAGGGCACTTCCGCCGTCGGAGATGAACGGCAGCGGCAGGCCGGTGATCGGGAGCAGCCCGACCACCCCGCCGATATTGATCACGGCCTGGGTGGCGAGCCAGGTGGTCACCGCGGCGGCGGCGAGCCGCCGGAACGGGTCGTCGACCCGCCGGGCGATCCGCAACCCGGTGTACGCGAGCACCGCGAAGAGGGCGAGCACCACCGCGCACCCGATCACGCCCAGCTCCTCGGCGATGATCGCGAAGATGAAGTCGTTGTGCGCCTCGGGCAGCCAGTCCCACTTGAGGCTGCTCTTGCCCAGCCCGACGCCGAACCAGCCGCCGTGCTCGATGGCCAGCCGGCCCTGGTAGAGCTGGAGGCAGTCGCCGAGCTTGCACGCCTCCGGGTCCGGAGGGTTGATGAACGACATCAGCCGGGCGAGTCGGTAGTTGTCCTCGCCCTGCTCGCCGGAGCCGGCGCCCAGCGAGGCCACCGCGATGAGCAGGCCGATCCCGGCCAGCCCGGCCACCGACAGGACGCCGAAGACCCGCATCCGGACCCCGGCGGCCCAGAGCAGGCCGACCACGAGGGCCAGCAGGCAGAGCATGGTGCCCACGTCGTTGTAGCCGACCAGGACGAACAGCAGCCCGATCACCGGGAAGAGCGGGGTGGCCAGCTCCCGCCACCAGCCCAGCGCGGCGCCCTTGCGGGCGATCAGGTGTGCGCCCCAGAGCACCAGCGCGAACTTGGCCAGCTCGGAGGGCTGGACCTGGATTCCACCGATGAACAGCCAGAGCAGCCGCGCCTCGATCGGCCCGACCCGCGCCGAGTCCTGGTCGGTCAGGCGGGCGTACGCGAGCAGCAGGTTGAGCACCAGCAGCAACCCCACCGAGGTGAACAGCAACGGGCGGCCCAACGCCCGGTACGTGCTGGCGGGCAGCCGCTGGCAGGCCCAGAAGGCGCCGATGCCGATCACCGCGAAGATCGCCTGCTTGGTCGCCGAGGCGGACGCGTCACCGTCCTCGGCGAAGTCGCGAACGCTGGTCGCCGAGAAGACCATGGTCAGCCCGATCAGCAGCAGCAGGCCGGCGCTGGACAGCAGCAGATAGTAGGAGGCCAGCGGCCGGTCCAGCAGGCCGCGCAGCGCGGCCAGGCCACCGGCCGCGTCCAGACCGCGCAGCGGCGCGACAGCCGTCGGCTCCGGTTCCCGCGACGGCGGTCGCGCCGCTGCGCGGTCTGGCCGCGGCCGGTGGCCTGGCCGCGCTGCGCGGCC
>NZ_QGKR01000048.1 GCF_003172955.1 Micromonospora acroterricola
GGGTAGCCTCGCGGGCATGAGGATCGGCATTGTGGGGGCCACCGGCCAGGTCGGTGGCGTGATGCGGCAGGTGCTGGCGGAACGGGAGTTCCCAGCGGAGCAGGTGCGGTTGTTCGCCTCGGCGCGGTCCGCCGGGCGTACGCTCCCGTGGCGCGACGGGGAGGTGACCATCGAGGACGCCGCCGCCGCGGACTACTCCGGGCTGGACATCGTGCTCTTCTCGGCGGGCAAGGGCACCGCCCGTGAGCTGGCCCCCCGGGTCGCCGAGGCTGGCGCCGTGGTGATCGACAACTCGTCCGCGTTCCGGATGGACCCGCTGGTGCCGCTGGTGGTCGCCGAGGTCAACCCGCACGCCG
This sequence comes from Micromonospora acroterricola, assembly GCF_003172955.1. Lineage (GTDB taxonomy): Bacteria > Actinomycetota > Actinomycetes > Mycobacteriales > Micromonosporaceae > Micromonospora > Micromonospora acroterricola. Next base: position 357 of record NZ_QGKR01000048.1, read on the forward strand.
CCACCGAGCGCCCCAAGGGCATCATCGCCAACCCCAACTGCACCACCATGGCCGCGATGCCGGTGCTGCGCCCGCTGCACGCCGAGGCCGGCCTGGTCGGCCTCGTCGTCTCGACGTACCAGGCGGTCTCCGGCGCCGGGCTGGCCGGCGTCGCCGAGCTGGACGAGCAGGTCCGCAAGGTCGCCGAGCACGCCTCCGGGCTCGCCTTCGACGGCGCGGCCGTGGAGTTCCCCGCGCCGCGCTCGTTCGCCGAGCCGATCGCCTTCAACGTGCTCCCGCTGGCCGGCTCGATCGTCGACGACGGCTCGTTCGAGACCGACGAGGAGCAGAAGCTCCGCAACGAGAGCCGCAAGATCCTGGAGATCCCCGACCTGAAGGTCTCCGGCACCTGCGTCCGGGTGCCGGTCTTCACCGGTCACTCGCTCCAGATCAACGCCCGGTTCGCCCGGCCGCTCACCCCGCAGCGGGCCCACGAACTGCTCGCCGACGCACCCGGGGTCGCGTTGACCGCCGTACCGACGCCGTTGCAGGCCGCCGGGCAGGACCCGACCTACGTGGGCCGGATCCGCGCCGACGAGACCGTCGAGTACGGGCTGGCCCTGTTCTGCTCCAACGACAACCTGCGCAAGGGCGCCGCGCTCAACGCCGTGCAGATCGCCGAGCTGGTCGCCGCCGAGCTGCGCTGACCGTCGCCGTCCGAGCCCCCGCCGGCACCCGGCGGGGGCTCGCCGCGTCCCGAGGCTGTCGCCGACCGGCTGGGCCGCCTCGGGTCGGCGCGACGAGCCGCCGGTCGTGCTTGGATGGGACGAAGCCGACGTCCCCCTGGAGGAAACCGTGCCGGATGACCGCACCCAGCAGGCGTTGACCGACCTGATCGCCGGCCGCTCGATGGGCGTGCTGGCGACGATCAAGAGGGACGGGCGGCCACAGATGTCCACAGTGGTCTACTCGTTCGACCGCGAAGCGGGGCTGGTCCGGGTCTCGGTCACCGACGGTCGCGCCAAGACCGCCAACCTCCGGCGGGACCCGCGGGCCAGCTTCCACGTCGGCAGCGAGGACGGTTGGGCGTACGCGGTGGTCGAGGGGCGCGCCGAGCTGACCGAGCCGGCGGCCGAGCCCGGCGACCCCACCGTGGAGGAGCTGGTGAGGCTCTACCGGGCGCTCCGCGGCGAACACCCGGACTGGGACGACTACCGCCAAGCCATGGTCGCCGAACGGCGGCTGGTGCTACGCCTGCACGTGGAACGGATCTACGGGGTGCCGCCCCAGGGCTGACACGCTCCGACCCGTCGCTCAGCCCGGCTCGACCACGGTCACGCCGGGCCAGCGCTGCGCCGGTCGATGCCGGGCCAACCGCTGCCGGGACCGGCGACATCCACCCGGGCGGGGTTGTGCCGCCACACCCCGCCCAGCAGGTCCGTCAGGCCGTACGGGGCGCAGACCACCAGTCGGTCGGCCCGGTCCAGCCGGACCGCGACGGCGGTGGCGTACTCCGGCCAGGTGGCGACCGCCTCGGCCACGCTGCGGTACGGGGCGACCGGATCACCGCCGAACTTCGCCGCGTACCAGGTGTGCACGGCCGCCTGGTTGCGCGCCTGCCACGGCGGGTCCGGCCAGGCCGCCGTCAGCCGGGCGGTGGCCCGGTGGTCGTCCTCTCGACTCAGCGCGGTCGGGTCGAAGAAGACCACGTCCACGTCCCGGACCGTCGCCGGGTCGAACCCGCCGCCGTACCGCTCGCCCCAGACCAGGTCGCGCAGGGCGCCCGCGCCGATCCACGCGTCCGGCAGGCCGGAGTCGCGCACCACGGTCAGCGCCCGGGTCAGCCAGCCGCTGCCGGCGACCAGTTCGCGCAGCTCATGCTCGCCCGTCATCATCCGCCCACCGTAGGCAGCAGAACCGGGCAGCGCGGCCCCGCCGTGGACCGTGGGGTGCGCCGGGCCAGTGGTCGGCCGGGCCGCCCGCGTTACCCCGCCCCGGGCGACGGGTAGACGGGCCGTGCCGACACCGAGAGGGGAGCACCATGACAACGGTCGGAGAGTTCATGACGACCCGGTTGGTGACGATGGACGGCAACGACACGCTCATCGCCGCCGCGCAGGAGATGCGCGACAGCGCGATCGGTGACGTGGTGGTGACCGACGGCGACAGCGTGGTCGGCATCGTCACGGACCGGGACATCACGGTCCGGGGTGTCGCGGAGAACATGGACCCGGGGTCGACCCGGCTGAACCAGATCACCTCGCGCGACGTGGTGACCGTGAGCCAGTACGACGACGCGGTCGCCGCCGCGGACCTCATGCGCACCTACGCCGTACGCCGGCTGCCGGTGATCGACGACGGGCGCCTGGTCGGCCTCGTGTCGATGGGCGACCTCGCGGTCGAGCGCGAGCCGCAGTCGGTGCTGGCCGACATCAGCGCCGAAGACCCGAACAACTGACCGTCCGCCGCGGGCGCGCCGGCTCTCCCCTCGTGGGAGGGCCGGCGTCCGCGCTGCCCCGCCCCGGCCCGGGCGGTCAGGTCGGCTCGATCCGGACCTGCACGTCGGTGGCGTCGCGAGCGGCGGCCACCGTCGCGGCCTCGGCGTCGACCGCCCGCCGGACCCGGGTGGGCAGCGCCGACCACGGGGCGACGGTCAGCTCGAGCCGCCCCTTTCCAGCCTGCCGTGCCCGCCAGGTGCCGGTCACCTCGCCGTCCACCAGCAGAGCTCCGGGATTGCCGATCGCCCGCCACAGCTCGCGCTGGTGCTCTCGCGCCGGCACCAGCAGGTCACGGTCGCGGCCGGCGAGGAAGGGATCGCCCGGCGGCAGCAGCCGCACCAGGCGCGGCGCCGGCGCGCCGGTCAACGCGTCGAGCGCGTCGGCCGGCAGCCAGGCGGCCCGCCCGTCGACCCGCACCTCGGTGAGGCCCGCCGGCCAGACCCGGCGCAGCTCCGTGGTGGCGGTGCCGAGGAAGCCGGCGGCGTCGGCCGGGGTGGCCGGGCCGAGCAACCGCAGGTAGGTCGTGACCAGCTCGGCGGTGTGCGCCGCGGCGGCGGGTGGGCCGGGCCAGTCGGGCAGCGGGGCGAGCCGGGCGGCCCGCCCGGTGACCACCAGGCGCACCCCGCCGGCGAGCCCGGCCTGTTGGAACACCGACCCCGAGATGTGCCGCGCCTGGCACACCCGGCAGTCGTAGGTCAGCTCGGCCGGCACCCGGTCGGAGACCGCCCGGCTGACCACGCCACGCTCCATCTCGGCGGTGACCACCGCCCGGAACGCTTCGGCAGTGGCCCGGAAGGCGGCCAGCCCCAGCCGGGCGCCGGCGCCGATCTGCCCCGGGATTCGGCGCGTCGCGTCGGCGTCACTGAGCGGCCAGAGCGCCGCGGCCAGGGTCGGCAGCTCGGCACGCCGGTGCAGGTGCGGTGCGCCGCGCATCGACCACACCAGCTCCAGCCGGTCGTCCGGCTCGGTCGCCCCGCGCGCCGCCAGCGCCTGCCGGGCGGCGCCGTACGGCGTGCCCTGCACGCCGAGGGACAGCACCGCCAGATCGCCGGGACGCCGGCCACCGGAGCGGTCGAGCTGCTGGGCCGCCACCCGGAAGGCGAGCACCTGCCGGCGGTCGACCTGTGGCGCCTGTCCGGTCATGTGCCCCTCCGTCACGCGTCCCGTCGCTCCCACCCCTGTGCCCGGCACGCTACCCGGCCGGTCCGACACCGCCCGGCCGCTCACCCGATCCGGGCGAGGTTGACCGGCGAGCGGGCGGGGACCCGTGCGGGGACGTGCAACGCCGGTCCTCCGCACGACGCGAGCGCGGCGGGCGGGATC
>NZ_QGKR01000350.1 GCF_003172955.1 Micromonospora acroterricola
GTGGTGGCGCGGGCGCGGTCGGGGTGGATCCTGCGTGGTCAGGACACTCCCCGCCGGATCTCCTATCTGGAACTCCTCTTCGACCTCGGCCTCATCGTCGCCCTCACGCGACTGTCCGACCGGCTGACCGGCAACCTCGGCTGGAATCACGCGCTGGAGACGGTCGTCCTGCTCGCCGCGATCTGGTGGGTCTGGACGGTCACCGCGTACACCACCGACTGGTACGACCCCAGCCAGCCGCTGGTCCAGTTGATCGTCCTCGGCGTGCTGTTCGGCGGGCTGCTGATGTCGCTGGCCATCGCCAGCGCCTTCGAGGGGGTCAACGGGATCGCCTTCGCCGGGGCGTACGTCGGCCTGCACCTCTGTCGCGGGTTCATCCTCATCACCGCCCTGCGCGGTCACGCGCTCCGGAAGCGGCCCATGCGGGTGCTCATCTGGTTCTGCCTGACCGGCGTGCTCTGGTTGGTCGGCGCGTTCCTGCCGAGCCCGATCCGGCTGGTGTTCTGGCTGGTGGCCGTCACGGTGGACTACGCGGTCGGCCTCTTCGGTTATCCGCTGCCCCGGCTCGGTCGTTCGAGCGCCGAGGAGCTCCGGGTGGGGGGCGAGCACCTGGCGGAACGCTACCGACAGATGTTCATCGTGACACTGGGCGAGATCATCCTCGTCGGGGTGCGGCAGTACGGCGACCCCCCGTTCCTGTCGTTGCGGACGGCGGGAGTGATCCTGCTCTTCGTCCTGACCGTGACGATGTGGCGGATCTACATCGTCTACGTCGCCGACAATCTCGCCACCGGGATCGACAGAGGCCGAAACCCCGGGCGCATCGCGCTGGTCGCGGCGTACGCGCACCTGGTCATGGTGGCCGGCGTGGTGTTGGTCGCCGCGGGTGGGGACATCGTCGCCAGGGACCCCGTCGGCCACACCACCGTCACCGAGCTGGGCGTCGTGGTCGCCGGTCCTCTGGTGTTCCTCGCCGGCCGCACCGTGTACGCGCTGGTGGTGTTCCGGGCGATGCTGTGGCGGCTGCCTGTCGGTCTGGTCGTGCTGTCCCTGGTGGCGCCGATGGCGCGAGGGCTGCCACCGCTCGCGCTCGCCGCCCTGATGACCGTGGGAATGATGGCGATCGCCTTCATACCGCACCGGGGGCGACCGGTGTACCGCACCCGCTGGCACATCCGCACCCGGTGGTGATCCGGCAGCCCCGGGCGGCCGCCGCTACGGGTGTTCGGTGGCGCAGCAGCCGTCGGCGCAGACCGGGGCCGGTCCGTTGGCGGGGTCGACGGGCAGGGGAGCGCAGTCCTCGCAGTGCTCCCCGCGCCAGGCCTCCACACCTTCCTTGACGGCGACGCCGGCGATGACGAGCGCGGCGACCGGGTCGGCCCACGACCAGCCGACGGCGGCGTTGAGGACCAGACCGACGAGCAGCACCGCGGAGAGGTAGGTGCACAGCATGGTCTGCGTCGAGTCGGCCAGCACCGTCGCCGAGCCGAGTTCCCGACCGGTACGGCGTTTCGCCCGTACGAGCAGCGGCATCACCACCAGCGACGCGAGGGCGATCCCGATCCCGACCGGGCTGGAGTCCGCCTCGCCGCCGGACAGCAGTGAGCGGCCGGCGTCGAGGACCACCCAGGCGGCGAGGGCGAAGAACGACACCCCGATCAGCCGCAGCGCCAGCCGCTCCCGATCCTCCGGCACCCGGGAGCGGAACTGCCAGATCAGCACGGCGGCGCTGGACACCTCGACGAACGAGTCCAGGCCGAAGCCGATCAACGCCGTGGAGGACGCCGCCGCGCCGGCCGCGAGGGCGACCAGGCCCTCCACCAGGTTGTAGCCGGCGGTGGCGTAGGCCAGCCACAGGCTGCGCCGGGACAGCGCGGCCCGACGCTCGGGGGTCAGCACGGACAGGCTCACGCGCGAACCTCCACCGAGGAGTCGACGGGCGCCCCGTGGACCGGGCACAGGGCGACGGCGTCGCCGGTGGCGGCGAGGAGCTGTTCGGCCGAGCGCAGCAGATCCAGCAACTCCGGCCGGGTGAGCGCGTAGAACGACTGCCTACCCTCGACGCGGTAGTCGACCAGCCCGCAGTCGCGAAGACACGCCAGATGCTTCGACACCGTCGACTGCGCCAGTCGCAGCTCGCCGGTCAGGTCCACCACCCGTGCCTCACCGCCCGCGAGTCGTTGCAGGATCGCCAGCCGGGTCGGGTCGCCGAGGGACCGGAACAACGCCGCGGCGGGTGCCAGCCCAGGAGCACAATCAATCGCCACCGTGCGATGATAGCGCCTCTGCCGCATCATTCGCGGCTGACGTCGTCCCTCGACACCCGATCGATCAGCTCTCGCACGACACGCTGGTACGCCGGCTGCGTCTGGTACGGCTGATGCCGTTCGAGCGGCGGCGGCACCGTGTCGGCCGGGTCGATGAGCACGCCGACCGGATCGGGCAGGCGGATGTCCACCCGTCCCGCCGCCGCCCGGCACGGCGGGCCCGCGCCGCGCGGGTCGAAGATGGGCCCACCCACCGGGTCGGTCTCCCGCCACAGGTTCCGCCACCTCCAGCCCAACCGGTCACCCACCTCGCACATCGTCGACTCCCCGAGGTAGGCGGGATACAGGTGGGCGTAGATGCGGCCCAGGGGGGAGCCGTGCGTCAGCAGCGCCACCCGGTCCCGGACCTGCGGTGGCAGCTGCAGGATCATGGCCACCGCCAGGACCGAGCCGTGGCTGTGACCGGAGATGACCACCCTGTTCCGTCCGGCGAGGCCGGACACGCGCCGGGTGAGTTCCGGCACCGCGCGCGCCGCGTAGCAGGGCGGCGCGAACGGGTGCACGGTGCGCGGCCAGAAGTCGCCGAGGTCGAACAGGGCCGCCACGGCCCGCCGCGTGTCGGCCGAGCGGTAGGAGCGGTACGCGAGGAGCAGGAAGCCGATGACCAGCAGGCTGATGATCCAGATTCCACCGTCGGTCACATAGGCGGTGACCAGGTCCCCCTCGGCGCGCTGGGCACCGAGTTCGGCGGTGAACCGACTGGGCCCCAGGCCCAGCACGTCGAGCGTGATCGTGGCCAGGCCCAGCGCGGCGATCAGGAAGAACGCGATGAGCACCGGTCCCAGTTCCTCGGTGACGTGGGACCGGGCGATGGCCTGCCGGACGGCCGCGAGTCGTGGAGCAGCCTGCGGCGGCACGTCGGGGTAGTCGACCGCGACGACCCGCTCGGCGATCCGGCGACGCCGCTGCCGGCTGTGGATGAGCGCGGTGCCGACGGCCGCGGCGAGGATCATCAGGGCGGCGAGCCCCGCGAGCGCGCTCCACCAGTAGGTGATCGCTGGTTCCAGCGGGGGCACGCCGGGCGCGTCCGTTCGGGTCGGGCCGGGAACGGTGCCGCGATCCAGCTGGTCGGCGACCCGGAAGACGAGGGTGGCGGCGAAGGCGCTGGCAACCGTCACGGAGGTCGCCGCGACGACCGGCGTGCCGAGCCCGCGAAGGATCGGCCGTCCCACCCGTCGGGTCATCGAGGAGTCCACGGCCGTCACGCCGGCGATCAGCAGCAGGAGGACCCCCTGCGCCGCGATGAGGCCGGCGATCGCGTTCGCGTACCCCGGTAGCTGCCCGGACACGCCGGAGACGCCGCCGGCGGTCGCGGCGTAGCCGAGGCTCACCGCGGTCGTTCCCGCCGTGGCCACCCGCAGTGGAGCCGACACGCGGCGAGCCAGCGTGCCGGCCACCGGCACCGGAACGCACAACAGCACGACACAGCACAGCAGCAGACCGACCGGCGGGATCAGGAACGGCCAGCCGGTGCCGCCGGCGTGCGGCGTCCCCCAGACCAGGCTCGCGGCGACCGTGCCGGCGCCGACCGCCACGTGGATCTGACGGAGCCAGGCGGGCGTCCGCTCGTCGTCCCAGAATCCCGGCGAGGCCAGATCCTGGGCAATGCCCGGCGAGCCCGTGTGCGGCGGCGGGCCGAAGCCCTCGAAGGCCCGTGCGGAGCCCGCGCCCACCCGCCAGACGACCTGGAGCATGAGCAGTGGGACGAGCGCCAGCAGGGCCAACCGCGGGCCCATGGGCAGGATCGAGAGCCAGGACAGATAGGCGCGGTCGGCCCGGCACCGCTCGTACGGCACGCACTGCCAACCGACGAGGTCCAGGGTGACACCGACGACCGAGAGCACGAACGCCGCCGTGACGGTGCCGGCCAGCACCCGGCAGAGCGCCGACAGGACATCGACGCGGCCCGCCGGCCGGGGGCGGAGCCAGACCGACAGGTTGGCCAGCATGAACGGCAGGAGCAGCAGCATCGAGGCGGTGCGTACGGCCGCCCCCGCCGTGAGGGTGCCCCAGCGGTACGCCTCCACCGCGACGCCGGCCGTGGCGCCCCCGGCGGCGCCGGTCCCCGGACGGGGCCGGTAGAAACCGGCGTGGTGGTCCCCGGCCACCCGTACCGCCATGGGATGGTCGAGCATCCTCTCGGCCGTGCCACCGGACACCCCGTGCACTCTCAACTCGAGGGCGTCCTCGCCTCGATGTTCTGGACCCACGTCGACAGGTTCACAGATGCCGTGCGGCTCCGAAGCCGATAACCCGTACGCGCCGGAGTCGGCTGTCCCTTTCGGGTACGGGGGAGTGCTCATGCGACGCCGGCCGCCGCACCTGTGCGTCCGTACACCTGGGTCCTTCGCGGTGCCAACTGTCCACTTGCCGACCCTCGGGCGGTCGTCGGCCCGATAGCGTTGGCGGTCCGCTGCCGCCCGGAGGTGTCCGAAGCATGGGTCAGACCTCTCCCGATCCCGGTGGTTCGGCCAGCCTCTACCAATACTTCCTCGGTCTGCTGGGCTGGATGGGCCTCGGCCAGCCGCGCTGGGCCCCGTGGCTGTTCGCCACGCTCGTGGTGGCGGGGATGCTGCTCTCGCTGGCGCCGATCCTGCACGCGGCAGCGGCCCTGACCGGCTATGTCAAGGGGTGGCTGGACCGCCGGCGGGCTCCACGGCGGGTCCGGCGTCGGGCGCTGTTCGCGGATCACATCGAGAGTCAGCTGCGCCGGCTGGACGAGAAGGAGGAGTGGCGCGACCACCGCTTCGCCCGGCTGGAGGCCGAGGTGGAGACGGAGGGCGACCAGCACCGCGTCGCACCCCGCTGGCTCTACCGCAGGCGCACCCGCCTCCGGCGGGAGAAGTCGCTCTCCCGGGCCCTGCAACGCAGCGACGAGCGCCTGATCATCCTTCAGGGGGAACCGGGGTCGGGCAAGAGCGTGGCGCTGCGCAACGCGGCCCGCGCGCTGGCGAGCCGCGCCATGAACCGCCCGAGGCTGAACAGCCGGATCCCCCTGTACGTCAATCTGAAGGAGCTGCGCCCCGTCGAGGGCCGGCTGGACACCGAGACGGTCCGGGCGTTCGTGCTCGACCAGCTCAACCGCGCGAACAGCCGCGACGTCGAGCAGTTCCTGTCCGACGAGTTCACCCCGGGCATGCGCGAGGGCACCTGGCTGTTCCTGTTCGACTCCTTCGACGAGATCCCGGAGATCCTCACCGCCACCGAGCTGGACGAGACGGTGGGCCGGTACGCCGACGTCCTCTACGACTTCCTGCACGGCATGAACGTCAGCCCCGGGGTGATCGCGTCTCGCGAGTTCAAGGGGCCACGTCGGTTCGGCTGGCCCCGGTTCACCGTCCAGCGCCTCACCGAGCGGCAGAAGCGGGAGCTGATTCGTAAGGCGGACCTGGAGTCGGCCGCCGAGGCGGAGGTCTACGCGGCTCTGGCCGGCGCCGACCCCATGGTGACCCAGCTGTCCGGCAACCCGATGCTCCTCGGCCTGCTGTGCGAGCACGTCCGGACGACCGGGACGTTCCCCGACTCGTCACACACCGTCTTCGAGACGTTCGTGCACAGCCGACTCGAACGTGACCGGGAGCGGGTCGAGCGACGCTACGGTGTCGCCCCGGGGGAGCTCCGCCAGGTCGCCGAGGAGATCGCGTTCCGGTTGACGGCCGAGGCCGGGATGGGACTGAGCCCGACGCGGGCGGAGGTGACCAGGTTGCTCGGAGGGCTGCGCATCGACGGCCAGCCGATCGGGCCCGCCCGGCTGGCGCGGAATCTCGACGCCCTGGAGTACGTCAAGCTCGCGCAGTCGCCGGAGGGCACGAGCTCAGGTGACCAGCGCCCCTTCACGTTCGCTCACCGGCGGTTCCAGGAGTACTTCGCCACCTGCGTGGTCATCCGGTCCCCTGATCGGGTCCCTCCCGGCACCCTGCTGCTGGACGGGCGGTGGCGGGAGACGGCCGTGGCGATGCTGCAGACCCAGGGTCCCGAGGCGGTGTCGCTGCTGACGGGCGAGGCGGGCAGGATCCTGGCGCACGGGGTCGCGACGGCCGGGACGGCCATCGAGGCCGCGGCCACGTCCACCGCCGCCGCCGAGCCGCCGGCGTTCGAGTGGCCGCCCAACAGCCTGCACCTGCTGGACCTGCTCGGCACCGGTCTCGCCGGTCGACCGGAGGAGATCCCCGATCGGGTACGGGCCACCGTCACCACGCTGCTGCGCGCCGCGTGGGCGTCGCGACGCCGGCACCACCAGCTGTGGGCCGTGCAGGCGACGCTGCTGGCCGAGGGTCCGGCCGCTGAGGCGATCCTCGAAGCGTCCTTCGCGACGAAGAGCGTGCTGCTGCGGGGAGCCGCCTACCGGTACGCCGGGCGACTGCCCGCTCTGTCGCCACGGCTGCGCCGCCACATGAGGTTGGCGCTGATCGACCAGGCGGCCCAGGGGCGCCTGCTGTTCGACTGGCCCACCGTCCGCGCGCAGCTGTTCCGGCTGAACGATCCGGTGCCGCAGCTACGCGCCGCGCACCTGCTCCGGTGGAACCCGATGGTGACCGGGTTCCTGTTCACCCTCATCTTCGTCAGCGGGGCGATCTACCAGGGCTCGGGCGCACGCATGACCTGGGCCACCGGGTGGCTGGCGGCCGTCACGATCTTCGGTGTCTTCTGGGCCGCCGACATGTGGCTGACGATCCTGCGGGCCAGGTCGGAGACAGCGGTCAGCTGGGTCACCGACGCGGCCGTCCACACCGGAGTGCGCCTCCTGGCGACGTTCGTCGGCATCGGAATAGCGCTCGAGGCGCCGTCGGGGGCGACCAGGCCGGCCGAGGGGCACTGGGGCTGGGGCCTGACCTTCCTGGTGGCGTGGTGTTACGCGGTGTTCTGGCCGGCGACGGCGACCGCCACGGTGGCGTGGGGCATGCACGCGCGGTTGCGCCTCTGGCCGTTCCTGCCGCTGGCGTTCGTCCCGGCCGCCGCTCTGGCCGTCGTCCGGTTGGGGTGGCGCCGACAGCTCCGGGCAGCCGCCTGGCTGGTCGTGGTTGTCGCGGTGATGCCCCTGTCGCTCAACGCCCAGCTGTGGCTCACCCGGCACCACCCCCACGTCGCCGCCGTGATGCCCTGGGTTCCGTACACCCTCACCGGCGTCCTGTGCGTGCTGCTCGTCGTGAACTACGTGATGTGTCAACGGGTCGACCATCGACACCTGCGGTCGATCCCCCGGCACAGGGTGCTGGACGCCGCGGCGCTCGCGGAGCTGACCGGGCAGTTGCGGTCCGACGGCGGGCTGCGCCGGCTGGTCGACCTGATCCGGCGCCAGCACGTGGGCTGCACGCGCGACAGCATGGCCGTCGTCGATGAGCTGATCCTCGCCGCGGAGCGGCGCCGGGTACGGGTGGCGTCCCTTCCGTTCCGGCGGAGGCTGCTGGACTCCCTCTGGTGGCAGAGGTGGGAACGACCGTCGGCCGGGAACATCTCCAACAAGACCCTCGACGAGTTGGCCCGGCTGATCGCCGAGCGCGCCGACCTGGCGACCACGGCCGTCGGGCCGAGTCCCACGGTGACCCGGCAGCGCGATCCCGGAACCGAGGTCCCTGAGCCGGCTCGCCCGGCGTGACGCGGTGTTCCGCGCGGGTGGGTTGCGACCGGCGGTGTCGGGCCCGGACGCCCCACCGACTGGCGCGGTTCACCACCACCAGCCGAACCGTGGCGGGCAGCGCAGGATCCGGTCGTCGCCGGGGGCCGGCGTGCCCCGACCATCGCGGTTGCTCGTGACGACCCAGAGGGAGCCGTCCGGCGCGGCCGCCACCGTCCGCAGCCGACCGTAGGTGCCCACGAGCCGCGCCGTGGGTACGCCCGCGCCGCCGGCCGCGTCCAGGGGCACCACCCACAGTCGGGCGCCCCGCAGCGCGGCGACGTAGAGCGTCCTGCCCACGATCGCCGCGCCGCTGGGCGAGGCCTCCGCGGGCCGCCACGTGACGATCGGGTCGCGGAAGCGCGGGTCGTTGGCCACTCCCTCGACGACCGGCCAGCCGTAGTTGCCGCCGGGCACGATGCGGTTGACCTCGTCCCACGTGCTCTGACCGAACTCGGTGGCGTAGAGCCGACCCCGCCAGTCCCAGGCCAGGCCCTGGACGTTGCGATGGCCGAGGCTGTATACCAGCGACCCGGGAACCGGGTTGTTCCAGGGCACGCCACCGTCGGGCCGCATCCGCAGGATCTTCCCGTTGCGGCTCCGCGGGTCCTGCGCCGTGGCCGCCTGGCCGGCGTCGCCGACGCCCGCGTAGAGCATGCCGTCCGGGCCGAAGGCGATGCGCCCGCCGTCGTGCACGGCGGCCCGGGCGAGCCCGGTGAGGATCGGCTGCTGCAGCGACGGCGCCCCGAGCCGGAACCGGACGATCCGGTTGTCGACGTTCGAGGTGAAGTATGCGTACACGTACCGGTCGGTGCGGTAGGTCGGCGAGACGGCGAGCCCGAGCAGCCCGGCTTCGCCCGTGGCGGCGACGCCGGCGATCTGCGCGACCTGCCGCGGCGCCGCCCCTCGGCGGACCTGTAGCACCCGACCGCTGTTCCGCTCGCTGACGAGCGCGCTGCCGTCGGGCAAAAAGGCCAGCCCCCAGGGCGCTTCGAGACCGGTGGCGACGACCTCCGGGCGGGTGAAGTCGAAACCCCACCAGTCGTGTCCGTCAGCGCTTTCGGCCCGCTGCGCGCTCGCCGGGACGGGCACCCCGGCGAGGCCGACGCAGACGGCGAGGGCGATACCAGCGACAACTCCGCGTCTTCTCACGCCACACCCCTGGACCAGGTCGACAGGCGCCGGCGGGTACCGGCTCCGCCCGCCGCGTCGCCGACGGGCGGGTACGCGACCAGCGTCCCTGCCCGACCGTCTCGGCAGCGTCACCGCGACGACGCGGATCTAGACGAGCGGACGCGGCCGTCGCGCGAGTCACCGGGCGGCTGCGGCGCCTGCTCGACGGCCTCCTGGCGCAGTCCGGGGCCTGACCAGGGGGATGGTTTGCCACCGGGACCACCGGGCAGGAGTGCACCATGCCGAAACGCACCACCACGCGCCTCGATGACGCCCTCCCACTGGCCCTGGAGGGCTACGCCTGGCTGCCGAACAGGCTCCGTCAGGCCGACGCGGACGTCCTGCGGACCCGGCTGCTGGGGCAGCGTGCGGTGGCTCTGCACGGCCCGGCAGCCGCCCGCTTCTTCTACGACGAGCGGCACGTCCGTCGGCACGGCGCGATCCCGGGCCCGGTGCAGAGCACCCTGTTCGGCCACGGCGCCGTGCACACCCTCGACGGCACTGCCCACCGGGTCCGCAAGGAGCTGTTAGTGGGGCTGCTCATGAACGGCGGCATCGACGGTCTGGTCGAGCGCAGCGGAGCGGCGTGGCAGGACGCCGCCCGGGACTGGCCGACCCGCGGCCCGGTGGTGCTCTTCGACGAGGTGAGCCGGGTGCTGACCCGGGCGGTCTGCGACTGGACCGGCATCCCGCTGGCGCCGGCCGAGGTGCCGGCGCTCGCCGCCGACCTCGTCGCCATGGTCGACGGCTTCGCCACGGCCGGCCCCCGCCACTGGCGGGCACGGCGGGCCCGGACCCGCCGCGAGAACTGGCTGGCCACGCTGATCGAACAGGTACGTCGGGGGGAAACCACAGCGGCGGCGGGCTCCGCGGTCGCGGCGGTGGCCGAGCACCGGGACGCCGACGGCACACCGCTGGACGCCTGCGCCGCCGCCGTCGAGCTGCTCAACATCATCCGGCCCACGGTGGCGGTGAGCTGGTTCGTGGCGTTCACCGGACACGCCCTGCACCGCTGGCCGGAGCACCGGGACCGGCTCCGTGCGGCCGACCCGGCGTTCACCGAGGCGTACGCGCACGAGGTCCGCCGGTTCTATCCGTTCGCGCCGTTCGTCGGTGGGCGGGCGGTGACCGACCTCGCGTGGGACGGGGTACCCATCCCGTCCGGCGCGATCGTGCTGCTCGACCTGTACGGACAGAACCATGATCCCCGGCTCTGGCCGGAGCCGTACCGCTTCCGGCCGGAGCGGTTCCTGGGCCGGGAGATCGGGCCGTTCGAGCTGGTGCCGCAGGGCGGTGGCGACCCACGGACCGGCCACCGCTGCCCCGGCGAGCTGATCACCGTGGCGCTGCTGCGGGACCTCGCCGTGCGGCTGGCCCGCCTGGACCACACGGTGCCCCCGCAGGACCTGCGCATCCCGCTGCACCGCATCCCCACCCGACCGGTGGATGGTCTGCTGATCAACGTCGGTGCGACGACCTGACGAGTCCACCCGACGAACCGCGCCCGCGCCGCCGCCAGCGGCGCGGGCGCGTCAGCCCGGGGCGGTCAGTCGACGCTGTCGCTGTCGGCCAGGCGCTCGTCCGGCGCCGCGGCGACGGGGTGCCCGGTGTCGTCCACGATGCCCGGCGCCATGCTGCCACCGTGCGCATCCTGTGCCGCCCGGGTCCGCCTCGCCGGCTCGTCCTGCGGAATCGCGTCACTGCCGCCGTCGCGTTGCTGCTCCGGGTTGCTCATCCTGTGCGTCCCTTCCTCGGTCCTGCCCAGCGGCGGTACCCTCGCGAGCGGCACGGAAACGGGTCGCTGGGAACGCACAGCGGCATGCGGTCGCGGTCAGTCGGTGTCGGGCGCGTGTCCGGACGACTCGGTGTGCGCCCGTTCCCCGTCCTGGTCGAACATGGTGAGGATCTCGACCGGGCCGTCCAGGGCCCCGATGGAGTGCGGGATCATGGTGGAGAACTCGGCCGCCTCGCCCGCGTCGACGGTCATCTGCCGTCCGCCGAGGTGCAGCACGACGGTGCCGCTGAGCACGGTGAACCATTCCCATCCCGGATGAACGGCCAGGTGCCCGGGGCCGGTGCGCCGGTCGGGAGTGATCCGCATCTTGGCCACCAGCCGGCCGCCGTGCTGCGCCGCGTCACGCGACAGCACCCACGTGGTCAGGCCGGGCTCCTGGTGCTGCAACGGACGAATGATCACGTCGGCGTCGTCGACGGGCTCCACGAGATGATCGATCGTCGTGCCCAGCTCCCGGGCGAGCGCGACGAGCTGGTCGAGGTCGATGCGCCGGTGGCCGGTCTCGATCCGGCTCAGTGTCGATGGGCTGATGTGGCAGCGAGCGGCGAGAGAGTCGAGGCTCCACCCGCGGGCCTGCCGCAGTCCACGGATGCGTTGCCGAACAACCTCTGACAGATCGACGTGTGCCACGGGTGCCATGCTACGACCTCTTGCGAAAACAGCAAGGACCATTGCGGAAATCGCAGCACCGCTTACCGTTGAGGCGACCAACGAGAAGACGCCAGGAGGCGAGCGATGAGCAGGCCGCACGACGAGCATGGGTCGCCACACGCGGATCACCCCCCGTTCGGCCCGCAGTGGTGGGAGCGGCACTACCAGGAGTACGCGGCGCGGCACGGCTCGCCGAGCCCTCAGCTGGTGGCCGAGGTGACCGGCCTTCCCGCCGGGTCGGCGCTGGACGCCGGCTGCGGGCATGGAGCCGACGCGCTCTGGCTCGCCCGGCAGGGCTGGCAGGTGACGGCGGTCGACGTGTCTCCGACGGCCGTCAGCGACGCCAGGGACTTCGTCGGACACGAGGAACCCGACCTCGCGTCACACATCGCCTGGGTCGTGGCCGACCTGACGACGTGGCAACCGCCGCAGCAGTACGACCTGGTCGTGAGCCAGTACGTCCATCCCGCCATGCCCTTCGACGAGTTCGTGGCCCGACTGGCCCAGGCTGTCGCCCCCGACGGCACGCTGCTCGTCGTCGGGCACGACCATGCCGACGAACACTCCGCGGCCCACGCCCCCGACAAGGCCTCGATCGACCTCGACGCCGTCACCGGTTCCCTGGCCGCGGAGCTGTGGGTCGTCGACGTGGCGGCGACCCGGACCCGGCAGATCGAGCACGGCCCGACTCGGAGGAGCATTCACGACCTGGTCGTCAGGGCCCACCGCAAGCCGGACGGCAACGGGGCGCGAGCCTGAAGCTGCGACGGGCTCACCGGCACCCGCCCCGTCCGCGCCATCCCGCTTCCGAAGGTCGGCCCTCCCTGCCGACGACGTGCCCGTCATCGATTTGTCGAGGTCACGCTGGAGCCGCTACGGTGCCGGAGCGAGGAAGAACGACCATTCTTCCTCTGCTGCTGAGCAGGGCATTCGTGCACCTGGACGCCCGAGGGAGGTAGCCATGGACGGAACGGCCGATCGGATGGCGGCGGCCTATTTCGCCGCCATCGAGTTCCTCTGCGAGGTGACCCCGAAGGGCTGGTACGCCGAGCGGGGCACCGCCCGCGCAGCGGTGACGCGGGCCAGCGTCGCGACGCTCAACGCGGCCTACGACACGACGCTGGAACCGGATCTCGGGTCGCTCGACGAGATGGCGACCGAGGTCGGCAGACAGGCCCCGCACTGGTCGATCATGGTGCGTGGCGAGGTGGGCGGCGAGGTCGCCGCCCTCGCGGCCCGGCACGGGCTGCGCGAACGCAGCGATCTGCCACTGCTGGCCTGCGCTGCCAGCGACATCGTGTTCGGGGCCGGCGCGGCGCAGCGGAAGCGGGTACGCCAGGTCGGCGCGGCGGAGAGCGACCTCTACACCCACACCCTCACCGCGAGCTTCGAGGCTCCCGAGGGCGCCTTCGGCTCACTGATGGGCGGTGGTGTGCTCGACGCCGACCCCGTCACGGGCTATCTGGTCGAGGAGTCCGGCCGGCCCGCCGGCACCGGGCTCGGGCTCCGGACCCCCGGCGTCGTCGGCGTTTTCAACATCGCCGTCGTGCCGTCCGCACGGGGCCGCGGCCTGGGCCGGGCGATCACCGAGACCGTGCTGCTCGATGGCGTCGCGGCCGGCGCGGACGCCGCCTACCTGCACTCCAGCGCGGTGGGCCGACCGCTGTACGAGTCGATGGGTTTCCGTCTCCTGGAGACGTGGACGGTGTTCCACGCACGCTGACGGCCACGACCGTCAGTCCACGACGAGAGACGTCGGCTGGCGCACCTGACCGCGCCATGACACCCCGGTGGGAGAGAACCCATGACCTTCAGTGAGAACGTACGCTCGGCCTTCCGGCGCGGTGAGACCGACGCCGTGGCGCGCATGAGCGAAGCCGAGATCGAGCGGGCCCGGGCGGCCGGCGACCCGGCGGGCGAGGTGGAGGCCCGGTACAGCCTGGCCCGGGTCGCCATCCGCGGCGGCGACCTGCCCGGCGGGGAGGCGCGGGCCCGGGAGGCTCTCGAGGTCGCGCTGCGTTCCGGCCGGCGGAGCCTCGAGGAGCGGCCGAGGCACGTGCTGGCCGCCGTGGCCCGGATGTCCGGGGAACTGCTCCGTGCAAGGGTCCTGTACCGGGAGAGCATCGCCCTCAACGAGGCGCTCGACCAGCCCAAGATGGTCAACTCCGAGTATCACAACCTCGCGTTCTGCGAACTGGGTCTGGGCAATCTCGACGTGGCGAGGCAGCTGTTCGCCGAGGGGCGTGAGCGGGTGTTCCGTCATGGCTGGGCCGACTTCGTGCCGTACGTCTGCGTGGCGGACGCCGCGCTCGCCTCGCTCGAAGGTGATCACACGCGTGCGGCGCGGATGATCGGTGTCGCCGATGCCGCGTTCGCGTCGCTCGGCCAGGTACCGGACCCGGACGACGGGGCCGACCTCGCCAGGGCACGCGCCGCCGCGACCGGGGAGCTCGGCCCGGCCGCCTTCGCCGAGGAGTACGCACGCGGTCAGCTCCTCGACCCGCACGCGGCCTTCGACGCCGTCCCGGATGGCTCCTGAGCCCAGACCTCCCCGACGGGGCGGTCCTCCGATGTGGCGGGTCACGAGTACATCAGGTGCAGCGTCATCCCGGCGTCGGCGTGCGGCAGGTTGTGGCAGTGGTTGGCCCACGTTCCGGGATTGTCGGCCCGGAACGCCACCTCCCAGACGTCACCGGGGCGTACGTCGAACGAGTCCAGCCACAGCGGGCTCCCGGTCGCCGGCCTTCCGTCGCGGGACAGCACCAGGACGTGATGCCCGTGCAGGTGCCACGGGTGCACGGCCGTCGACCGGTTCACGATGGTGAAACGGACGATGTCGCCGAGGCGTACGACCTGGGGCGGGATGTCCGGCGCGGCCGCGCCGTTGACGGTGTGGGCGTACCGCGGCAGCAGCCCGGACAGGTCGAGGCCGCGGTCGAGGACGAGGGTGAACTCTTTGTCGTACCGGGACCACCGCACCGGGGCGGCGACGCCGTAGGTGAGCGGGTCCAGCACCGGCCACGTGCCGGTCGCCGCCGTCACCGGCCCGGTCGAGTAGACAGCCCGTCCGTCGACGAACAGCGCCACCGGCGTGGCGGGACCGGTGAACACCAGGTCGTAGCGTCCGCCGGCCGGGATCAGCACGGCGGTGTCCACCAGTGAGGTCGAGCCCCGCAGGTCGGATCCGTCGATCGCGGCGACCCGGAACGGGGTCCCCGCGAGGGCGTACCGGTGCGTGGTGCTGTCGGTGTTGATCAGCCGCAGCCGCACGGGCACCCCCGCCTCGACCGGCTCCGTCCTCGGTGCGGGCAGCGGAAGGCCGGCCAGCGTGTGGACCGGCACCGTGACGTCCACGCCGGTCACGGGCGCCGGGCGTACCACCAGGACGCCGTAGAGCCCCATCCGCACGCCGACGTCGGACACCGCGTGCGTGTGGTACCAGTACGTCCCGACCTGATCGGCGCGGAACCGGTAGACGAACTCCTGTCCGGGCAGCACCGCCGCCTGCGTGACGCCGGGCACCCCGTCCTGACCGTTCGGCACGTCGTACCCGTGCCAGTGCAGCGTGACGCCTCGGGCGATGTCCCGGTTGCGCAGCGTCACCTCCAGGACGTCGCCGACCGTGGCGGTCAGCTCCGGCCCGGGAACCTGCCCGTTGAACGCCCACGCCGCGACGTCACGGCCGCTCACGCGCACCGTGGCGGTGCCGGCCGTCAGGGTGACCCGCCCGGTCGGTTCGCCCACGGTCCGCGCGTCCCGATATTCGTGATCATGGGGTACGCCGGGAGCGGCGTTCGGAGCGACGGTGAGCCCGGTTCCGGTCACCAGCGCCGCGACCGCCACGACGAGGGCCGCCCGGGACACCGTCCGGGTGGGGCGCCTTCCGAGGACGCGCCATGACATGGCGGTCGCCGCGACGGTCCCGGCGACCGCGAGCAGCCCGGCGCCCGCCGACACCGGGTAGCCGTGCAGGACCGTCACGAGCAGGCCGCCGCCCACGGCGTACCCGGCGAAGAGGAGCGGGACCGCGGCGGACCGGATGTCGCCCGGGGCCCGCAGCAGCCGCGGCCCGGCGACGGCCACCGCCGCGAGGGACAGCGGGGCGGCGACGAGGACCTTCTCCGCCGCGAACCACCAGCCGGCGCGGGCGAGCGCGGCGATCGTGATCGCGCGGGCGAGCGTGGCGAGCAGCGCGAAGGCGGCCAGCCCCAGCGCCAGCGGCCGGCGCCGGGCGGCCGACGCGGCGCCGCCGCCCAGCCACCCGGCGGCCGCGAGGACCGCGAGAACGAGATCGGCCGCGAGCAGGGAGCCGGTCGTCATGCCGGCTCACCCGCCCGGACGGGCACGGGGGTGGCGCCGGCCGGCGCCGGGCGGGACAGCTTTCGCGCGGCCTGGGCCACACCGACCGCGACGTGCACCGCGACGATGCCGATGATCGCGTGCAGTCCCGCGATGGTGAGGCCGAACGGCGTGCTGGCGCCCGCGGCATCGGTGGACCCGTTCGCGAGCATCGCGATGAGCGCCTGCACGACGACCAGGCCGATCGGCAGGATCGCCAGTCCGACGAGCCGGCCCGGCGCCCTCGCCAACGCCGCGAACAGGGTGGTGAGCAGGGTGAGAACGGGGATGACCGCCATGCCGTTGACGCTGTGCAGGGCGTACGCGCCGTCGCCCGCGGGTTTCGTGAACGCGCCCACGGCGGCGAAGACGAACTGCAGGACGAACGAGACGAGCAACAGGGTGCTGACGATGACGAATGCCTTGCGCATGGTGACCTCCTAGAGATGAGCCGGGGTCAGCGCCCGGGCGACGTGGTCGGTGGCCGTGATCGCGCCGTACGCGACCAGCCGCACGAGGTCGGCGTCGGCCGGGTGGGAGAGCCGCCAGAGAGCGACGTCGCCCGAGCGGATCGCGTTGGGCGCGAACGCCGCGAGAAGCGCGATCCGGGTTCCGACGCGGTCCGTGCCCGGCAGGTCCCGGATCAGGTCGGCGGCCCACTCCGCGGGCCGGTCCGGGTACCGCCCGTCCTCCCAGCGCACGGTCGCCGTGACGGTCTGGCGGGCCACGTCGCCCAGCAGGTCTCCGCCTCGCGTGGCCGCGTTGCGCAACGCCGCGTACGCGACGCCGACCGGGCTGTCGCCGGCCCAGGCCGGCGGCGCCGTGCCGTCGACGTCGAGAAGCGCGAGACTGCGTCCCGGCTTCCTCGGCTCCCGGGCGACCCGCGCGTGGAGGCGACCCCCGGCCGACCGCACCACGCGCGAGCGCTGCAGGCCGCCGGGCAGCAAATCCGGGTCGAGCAGCGCCGAGACGACCCGGTTGATGAAGTGGAAGGCGAGCAGGGTGCCCGTGACCTCCGGGCGGTACGGGCTGCTCCAGCCGGCGGCCTTAGGGCTGCGACTGGCCTCGGCCCAGCCGACCAGTTCGGCGTGTCTCGGCTCCGGTGGCGTGCCGCCCCGGGCGATGGCCTCAGCCAGCTCGTGCTCGCTCAGCGCGTGCAGCAGCATCACGTGGGCGTCGACGCAGAACCGGCAGCGGTTGGCCCGGGACACCGCCGAGGCGACGACCTCACGGTCCACCCGGGACGCGTCCCCGGCGAGCAGGGCCTCGCGCATCAGCGCCCAGGTCGGTGCGAGCACCTCCGGCACGGCCGAGACCGCCTGGAAGGTGGGCGCCGGCCCGAGGAACTCGTCCCTCAGCTGCTGGTAGACCTCAGCGGTGCGGCCGGTCGCCGCCTTCGCGGAGGCGGGGGTGAAGAAGCGGTATGTCATGGGCTCGATGCTCGTCCCGGCGGCCCGGGAAAGCGTCATGCCGCCGCAGGCACTTGCCCCACCGGCGATACCGCGCCCGTGGTACGCCTCATCTACCGCGCGCGGGGGACGCTTCCGGAACGACCGCCGTTCTACAGTTCGACCATGCGCCGCGACCTGCCGTACGCCCTCAGCGGACTCGCCCTCGGCGTCCTCCTGCTCGGCAACGCCGCGCTCGCGCCGGACGCCGCACCGCTCCGGGCGATCGACGTCGCGCTGGTCCTCGCCATGGCGGCGGCCCTGGCCGTGTGCCGGCGGTACCCGGTGGTGGCGTTGGGCGTGGTGACCGCCACCATGCTCGCCCTCCACATTCGGGTCCACGCCGGGGTGTCCGCGGCGTTCGCCGTCCTCGGCGTGGTCTACATCGCCGCCTGGCGCGGGCACCGATCGGTCGCCGCGCTGGCCAGCGTGGTCTTCCTCGGCGGCTTCCTGGCCCGCGACATCTCGGTCGCGCCCACCGGGCGGCCCGGCCAGCAGATCGTCGAGCGCAGCGCCCTGCTGCTGGGCTGGTTCCTGGCGGCCAACGTCGCCGGGCTCGTCGCCCGGCAGCGTCGGGCGTACCTGGAACAGGTCGAGCAGCGGGCGGTCCAGGCCGAACGCACCCGGGAGGAGATGGCGTTGCGTCGCGCCGGGGAGGAACGCCTGCGCATCGCCCGGGACCTGCACGACTCGCTGACCCACAGCATCTCCGTGATCAAGGTGCAGGCGGGCATCGCCGTGCACCTCGCCCGCAAACAGGGGGAGGAACCGTCCGCCACGCTGCTGGCGATCCAGGAGGCCAGCAGCGCGGCCATGCGGGAACTGCGGGCGACCCTGGACGTCCTGCGCTCACCCGCCGATGGGGACGCCGTCGGGCTGGCCCGGGTGGGTGAGCTCGCCGAGCGCACCCGGACGGCTGGCGTACCGGTGCAGGTGACCGTCACCGGTCAGCCCCGCGAGCTGCCCGCCGAGGTCGACCAGGCGGGGTACCGGGTCGTCCAGGAGGCCCTGACCAACGTCGCCCGCCACGCCGGCCCCGCCACCGCGCAGATCCACGTCGAGTACGCCCCGGCCCAGCTGACCGTCTCGGTGACCGACGACGGTCAGGCGTCGTCGGCCCGGCCGGTGACGCCGGGCGTGGGCCTGCGCGGCATGCGGGAACGGGTCACCGGACTGGGCGGCGCGCTGGACACCGCCGCACGCGACGGTGGCGGGTTCGCCGTACGGGCCAGGTTCCCACTGGACGAACCGGCATGAGCGAGCGCTCGCGCGAGGTCCGAGCTGCTCGGTCCGCCACGGATCGTGCCGGTTCCGACCCGAGGGAGAGGCGGGCATGATCCGGGTCCTGCTCGCCGACGACCAGGCTCTGATGCGGGCCGGATTCCGGGCACTGCTCGACGCCGAGGACGACCTGGAGGTCGTGGGCGAGGCCACCGACGGCGCCTCCGCCGTCCACCTGTCGCGACGCCTGCGGCCGGACGTCGTGCTGATGGACGTGCAGATGCCGGGACTCGACGGCATCGAAGCCACCCGGCGCATCGCCGCCGATCCCGACCTCGCCGCGGTCCGCGTCCTCATCCTGACCAACTACGGGCTGGACTCCTACGTCTTCGCCACACTCCGCGCCGGCGCCAGCGGGTTCCTCCTCAAGGACGCCGACCCCGCCGACCTGCTACAGGCCGTCGCTGTCGTGGCCCGCGGCGACGCGCTGCTCGCCCCGGTGGTCACGCGGACGCTCATCAGCGAGTTCGTCGCCGGCCCGCCGCGGGCCGACCCCGCCGCCGGGCGCCACGTGCTGACCGCCCGCGAACAGGAGATGGTCGAGCTCGTCGCCCGAGGGCTGAGCAACGACGAGATCGCCGAACGGATGGTGATCAGTCCGTTGACCGCCAAGACACACGTCAACCGGGCGATGACCAAGCTGCACTGCCGCGACCGTGCCCAGCTGGTCGTGTGGGCGTACGAGTCGGGGCTGATCACGCCGCGTCGCCGGTGACACCCGGTCGCGCTGGTAGGCGACGGTCAGGAGACCGCGGCCCTCACCAGCTCGACGACCTTCTTCTCCACCGCGGGGCTCCACTTCTGGAGCGCGTACGCCACCGGCCAC
The DNA here is from genome assembly GCF_003172955.1 of Micromonospora acroterricola. Taxonomy (GTDB): domain Bacteria; phylum Actinomycetota; class Actinomycetes; order Mycobacteriales; family Micromonosporaceae; genus Micromonospora; species Micromonospora acroterricola. The sequence goes on from NZ_QGKR01000350.1 coordinate 19,454, forward strand.
AGGTCCCCGTCGTCGAGGTTGGCCGTGTCCTGGAAACCCAGGGTCGAGTACCGGTAGTTGAACTTCGCCGAGTCCTGGAAGAAGACGACGATCTTGCCGGCCTCGTTCGCGTAGGCGGGCATCCCGTACCAGGTCTTCGGCGACAACTGCGGGGCCGCGGCGGTCACCGTCATGTGCACGCGCTCGGCGAGCGCACGATCCTCCGGCGCCATCTGCTCGATCCGGTCCAGGACCGCCTGCAGCCCGTCGGCCTTCTTCGCGCCGCTCCTGCCCTCGGCGCGCAGCTCGGCGGCGCGTTCCTTCATCGCGGCACGCTCCTCGGCGGTGAAGCCGTCGGACACGGTGGTCGAGTTCTTCGCGGACATCTGCGGGCTCCCCTTCGCCGTTCACGGCCCGGCGTGATGCCGGCTACCTGGGGAAAGGCTAGGCGCGACGCCCAGCCGGGCGCTTCTTGATTCCTGATCGGATCGCGGGCCGGACGGTCGGACCTGCAGGACGGCGACGGAGGACAGCACCAGCACCCCACCGGCGAGTTGGACAGCGCTCAGGGACTCGCCCAGGGTGAGCGCGGCGAGCGCCGTGGTCACCACGGGTTCGAAGGTCGACAGGATGGCGGCGGTCGACGGGCCGGTCCGCTTCAGCCCGGCGAAGAAGGCGAGCATCGCCACGACGGTGGAGACCACGGCGATGCAGGCCAGCCAGAACCATCCCGGCAGCGCGAAGTCGAGCTCGACCCCGCCGGTGACCAGGGCGCGTACGCCGAGGGTGCCGGCGGCGCCGGTCATCACCAGCGTGGACAGCACCACCGGCGGCAGCCGGTGCACGACGGTGTCGGCGACGAGGATGTAGACCGTGTAGGTGATCGCGGCGCCGAAGGCCAGCAACGCCCCGAGCGGGTGGAAGCTCACACCGCCGGCACCGAGCAGGACCAGCAACGTTCCGGCCGACGCCGTCACCAGCGCGGCGGACCGTCCCGGGGTCAGCCGGTCCCGCCCGAGCACCACCGCCGCCACGGTGACCAGGACGGGGTAGGTGTAGAGCATCAGGGACAACAGCGAGGCATCCATCAGCTCCAGCGCCGAGAAGAACAGGCTTGCCTGCGCGGCGTACCCGACGGCACCCAGCCCGATGGCGGTGGCCAGCAACCGGACGCGCCCTCCGGCTGGCTGGCCGGCCGGTTCGTGCTGGTGTGAACGTGGTTCTGCTCGGCGCAGGCGCGGCCGCACGAGCAGGACCGTCCCCAGCAGCACGGCGGCCAGGCTGAAGCGCACCAACAGCAGCGCTCCGGGGGAGACTCCCGCGTCGTAGGCAAGCTTGCCGAAGATCGCCATGGCGCCGAAGCCGGCCGCGGAGACGAGACACAACCCGGGACCCATGCCACTGAGGATCAGCCACCGCACCCATCAGGTCTAGCGATGATTCGTGGAGGTGACTCATTAGGATCACCACATGGTCGCGGTGGATCTTCGACGCCTGCGTTTCCTCCGGGAGTTCGAGGAGCGGGGCACCCTCGCCGCGGTCGCCGCGGCCCTGGGTTACAGCCCGTCCGCGGTCTCGCAACAGCTGGCCCTCCTGGAGGAGATCGGCGCCCGCTTGTTCGAGAAGGCCGGGCGGGGGGTGCGCCTGACCGACGCCGGGCAACTGCTGGCACGGCATGCGCGCGTGCTGCTGTCGGCCGCCGAGGCCGCGGAGGCCGACCTGGCGGCCCTGAGCGGTGACGTCCGGGGCACCGTCCGGGCCGGCGGCCTACAGTCGGCGGCTCGCCGCCTGCTGGTACCGGCCGTGGCCCGGATGATGGCCGACCATCCACAGGTCCGCGTGGAGCTGTCCGAGCTCGAGCTGGAGCAGGCGCTACCGGGCCTGCGGTTGGGCGCGGTCGACCTGGTGATCGGTGACGAGTACGACGGTCACCCGCGGCCTCGCCCGGCCGGGCTGCGCTTCACCGTCCTGCTCGAAGAGCCCCTGAAGGTGGTGTTGCCGGCGGCGCATCCGCTCGCCCAGCCGGGAGGACCGGTCGCGGTCGCCATGCTGCGGTCCGACGTCTGGACCGCCTCCGCGGAAGGCACCGGCCACCACGCCATGGTCGTCGGCACCTGCCGAGCCCTCGGCGGGTACGAGCCCGACCTGCGCCATCGTTCCAGCGACGCCGACGTTCAGCTCGAACTCGTCCGCGGCGCGGCAGCCGTCGCGCTGATGCCGGTGCTGACCCTTCCGGCCGACGACGCGGCTCTCGCCATCCGTGACGTCGCCGAAGCCGCCATCAAGCGCCGGCTGGTCGTCGTCACCCGAGACACCCCGTCGACGCCCGCGTTGACCGCCTTCCTGACGGCCGTGACGGACCAGGCGCACCAGCTCGACCTGGCCGGGTAGGGCCGGGGTGCCGAGACGCCTCTGGAACGCGCCACGAGGCGGGCGTACCGGAGCACCCGGCCAGCCCGCCTCGACGGCGCGGCTTCGACGTGCCGTTCAGCGGGCCTTCTTCGTCGCCCGCTTCCGGGGTGGCGTCAGCAGGTCGGCGATCGTGGCGATCGCGGACGGCACCAGGCGGTAGTACGCCCAGACGCCGCGCTTCTCGCGCTCGAGCAGACCTGCCTCGGTGAGGATCCGAAGGTGATGACTCACGGTCGGCTGGGAGAGGTTGAGCGGCGCCGTGAGGTCCGTGACGGACGCCTCGCCCTCGGGGGAGGACTGGATCAGGCTGAGCAGTCGCAGCCGGGCCGGGTCGGCGAACGCCTTCAGCACCCCCGCGAGCCGCTCGGCATCGGCACGCTTGATCGGCTCGCCGGCGAGCGGCGAGATGGCAGGCATCGTTGTTTTCGCAGTTACCACGTCTTTCATCGTTCCATCAACGGCATCGACAGGCGGGTGGAATGGGACCAACACCTCATTGGCGACCGCCAGGCTGGTAGGTCCCGCTCCATCGCGACACCCACCAGTTACGCCGCCTCGTCCGATGTGGCGGCGCGCGCCGACGCGATGGTCCGTCCCCGCTCCGACTCCCAGAAGCGGTCGAGCATGACGCGCACCTCGTCGGCGCTCACGTTCGCGCCGAACAGCTCGCTGCCCGGTTCCAGCCGTACGCCCTCGGCGAGGGGGCCGGCGACGACCGGGTCGAAGCCGAGCGCGTCGACGAGGGAGGTGACCCCGGCGAGATCGCCCGGGTCGTCGCCAGCGACCGCGATCGCCTTGCGGCCGGCTGTTCCCGCCGGCCGCGCCTCCTCCTCGAGATCGTGGTATCCCATGTGGTTGAACGCCTTGACGACACGGGCGTCGGACAGGAAGGTCTGGACGATCTCGCTCGACGAGGTGCGCGGGTTAGTGAGGTCGTCGCGGATGCCGTCGACCTCCCACCAGTAGTTCATCGCGTCGATCACGAGCTTGCCGCGCAGGGCCTCGGCGGGAACGCTGCGGTACTTGCCCAGCGGGAGAGCGAGGATGACGATGTCGGCGGCGGCCGCGGCGTCGACCGCGGTGGTGGCGACCGCTCCGGGTGTGAGCACCTCGACGGTGAGAGCGATCTTCGCCGGGTCGCCGGAGCCGGCGACGAGCACCCGGTAGCCGGCGGCGACGGCCAGCCGGGCGAGCACCGTGCCCACCTTCCCGGCGCCGAGGACAGCGAGGGTCTGTGGCCTGTTGCGGCCGTTGCCGTTCATGTCTTCCTTCCGGGGTGCCGATGCGGCGTTCGTGGGGGAGGAGGGGTCAGCTGGCCAGGATGTCACGGACCATGGGGATCACCTTGGTGCCGTACAGCTCCACCGCCCGCATCCGGGCACTGACCGGCTGCGCTCCCGCCGTGTAGATGAGATCGAAGCGGCCGACGCCGACGCTGCGGATCGCCCGGGCGATGCGGCGGGCCACGGTCTCCGGTGAGCCGATGTAGAGGGAACCGTGGTCCACCTCGGCGTCGAACTCCTGGCGACGGATCGGCGGCCAGCCCCGCAGCCCGCCGATCCGGTCCCGCATGACCCGGTAGTGCGGCCAGTACACCTCCTTCGCCTCCTCGTCGGTGTCGGCGACGAAGCCGGGGGAGTGCATCCCGACCGGGTGCGCGGTCGTGCCGAGCTGCTCGGCCGCCCGCCGGTAGAGGTCGATGTAGGGCGCGAAGCGCTCGGGAGACCCGCCGATGATGGCGAGCATGAGCGGGAGGCCGTACCGGGCCGTGCGCACGACCGACTGCGGCGAGCCGCCGACGCCCACCCAGGTGGTGAGACGTCCCGACTCCGTCTTCGGGAAGACGTCCGCGTTCTCCAGCGGAGCGCGCTTCGTGCCGCTCCAGGTGACCGGCTGCTCGTCCAGCAGCTTCACGAACAGTTCGATCTTCTCCTCGAACAGCACGTCGTAGTCCCGCAGGTCGTAGCCGAACAGGGGAAACGACTCGGTGAACGAGCCGCGACCGAGGATGACCTCGGCCCGGCCGTGCGACAGCGCGTCGACGGTCGCGAAGCGCTGGAACACCCGGACCGGGTCGTCCGAGCTCAGCACGGTCACCCCGGAGGCGAGCCGGATCCGCGACGTGCGGGTGGCGATACCCGCCAGCACGGTCTCCGGCGTCGAGACCGAATATTCGGGCCGGTGGTGCTCGCCGAGGGCGATGACGTCGACGCCGAGCTGGTCGGCCAGCACCGCCTCGTCGACGACCTGTCGGATGGCAGCCGCGTAGGAGATGGGCTTGCCGGCGTCGTCCTCCGGTACGTCGCCGAAGGTGTCGAGGCCGAACTCGAGGTCAGACATGGGTGGGCTCCTTCGCCAACAGCTCCCGGACCCGCGGCGCGACCTCGCTGCCCAGCAGCTCGATGGTGCGTGCGCGTGCCTCGCGGGGCAGGTGCATGATGTCGTATTTGAGGTCGAAGCGGCTCAGCCGCAGATCGCGGGCGACCGTCGCGATCTTCCGCGCGACCGTCTCCGGCGAACCGACGAACAGCGCCCCGTGGTCGATCTCGGCCTCGTAGCGCGCGCGGTCCGGCTTGTAGAAGCCGCGCTCCTCGGCGAGCGCCGCCACGACCGGCTGCCAGTACCGCCACCACGTCTCCACCGCCTCCTCGTCGGTGTCCGCGACGAGGCCCAGCGAGTGTTGCCCGATCGGCTGGACAGTATGCCCGGCCTGTTCGAGCGCCCGGAGATAGAGATCGACGTGACCGGCGAACCGCTGCGGGCGCCCGCCGATGATCGCCATCATGAGCGGAAGTCCGTAGCGCGCCGCGCGGAGCACGGAGTTCGGGCTCCCGCCGACGCCGATCCACGTCGGGATACCGCCGGTCCGCATTCGCGGGTGCAGCCGCTGCGCGACCAGCGGGCTGCGGACGGTACCGGACCAGGTGACCGGTTCGTCCCGTTGGAGCCGTACGAAGAGGTCGAGCTTTTCCTCGAACAGCCGCTCGTAGTCCGCCAGGTCGTAGCCGAACAGCGGAAACGACTCGGTCGCGGACGCGCGCCCGAGAACGATCTGGGCGCGGCCGTTCGACACGGCGTCGAGGGTGGAGAACTCGTGGTAGAGCCGTACCGGATCGTTCGTGCTGAGCACCGTGACCGAGGTGCCGAGGCGGATCCGGTCGGTCGCCGTCGCGATCGCCGCGAGCAGCACCGGCGTCGCCGAGTCGTTGTGGCCCTCCCGGTAGTGCTCACCGAGGCTGAACACGTCGAGCCCGACCGACTCCGCGAGCCGTGCCTCGTCGACGAGCAGCCGCACCGTCTCGGCGTCGCTCAGGACCCGGCCGCCGTCGGTGGCCACCTCCCCGAACGAGTCGAGCCCCAGTTCGAAACGTTGTGCTGTCACCGTCTCCTCCTCAGGTGCTCCCCGTCGGCACCAGTGGTGCGGGCCGGCCGGAGCGGTTGACGTGTCAATAATGCTACGCTCGCAATTGACACGTCAATCCGGGAGGGTTCAGATGACGAAGACCACACCCGAGCAGCGGCGAGGCGGTCACCTGCCGACCGCCGAGGAGCTCCGGATCTGGCGCGACTTCATCGAGACCACCGAAGCCCTCAGGTCCGAGCTCACGTCCCGCCTGCAGACGGAGTCCTCGCTCTCGCCGGGGGACTACGCCGTCCTGCTCGCCCTCAGCGAGGCGCAGGACCGGACGATGCGCTCCTCCGAACTCGCGACACACATCGGCTGGGAGCGGAGCCGGCTCTCGCACCACCTCGGGCGGATGGAACGTCGCGGACTCATCCGCCGGCAGGAGTGCCCGACCGTTCCGCGAGGGGCGGAGGTGCTGCTCACCCCGGCCGGCGCCGACGCGTTCCGGCGCTCCACCGTCCCGCACCTGCGTGCCATCCGTGAGCTCTTCGTCGACGCGCTCACGCCGGACCAACTCCGCGCGGCGGGCGCGATCACGGCGGCGCTTCGCGCGAACCTCGGCCCGCAGCACGAGGAGTGATCACCAACGAGGCGTGCCCCGGCCCGGTCCGGTTGCCGACACGCTCGATGATCCGTCCGGGGACGCGTGGCAGGGTGGTCCGGTGATGTGATCACCACGGCGGAGGCGCCTGGTGACCACGTCCCACGGTCAGCCGCGGCCGATCCAGACGCCGCCCGTCGACGCCGGATGGTGGAATGCGCGTCCAGATCAGCCCGCGTCCGGGTGTCCCTTCGCCGCTGCGCGGCACCGCGATCTTCGTCGCGCTGGCGATGGCGGCCGGCTCGACGATCGCCTTCACCCTGGCGACCCCGAAGTCCGCGACCGTCTCGGACTACCTGAGCCGCTCCTCGATCGCCGGCCGCCAGCTACGGGTCGGCGTCTTCGCCGACCAGCCGCTGCTCGGCGAGCGTGGCCCGGACGGGACCCTCACCGGGTTCGACATCGACCTCGCCAGCGCGTTGGCGAGGTCGATCGGGGTGCAGCCCGCGTTCGTGGCGCTGGACCCGAGCGAACGGGTCACCGCCCTCGTCGAGGGCCGGGTCGACGTCGTCGTCGCGGGCCTGATCATGACGGAGGAGCGGCAACGCGTCATCGAGTTCGCCGGCCCCTACCTGGAGGGCGGCCTGGTCGTCGCCTCGCGGACGAGGTGGCCGTCCCGGGCGAAGGGGCAGCGGCTGTGCGTGGTGCCGGGGTCGATCGCGGAGGCCACCCTGGAGAAGACCGGATCGGTGCTGGTGCGCCGCCCGAGCACGCGGGGCTGCGTCGGTGACGCGGTCGCCGGTCACCTCGACGCGGTCGCCGGCGACGAGATCATGCTGCGCGGTCACGCCCACACCTCGTCCGGGGTGCTGAAGATCTACCCGCTCAGCACACCTGAGGTGACGCAGCGCTACGGCATCGGCGTCGTCCCCGGCGACCCGTTCCTGAAGGCGCTTGTCAACTCGTTCCTGCTGGCCAGCCATGCCCGGGGCAGGGACGGCGCCTGGCAGAAGGCTGCCGACCACACCCTCGGCGTGGGCGGGTTCACCCGCCGCCAGCCACGGCCGGCGGGAGTCCTGCTGCGCGAGGCGAACGACGGACAGACCACGACCGGCGGGGTCGTGGGGATGCCGCCCGCGATCGCTCCCGCGTCCCCGCTGGCACGCCGGCCCAGATCGCTGACACACCGCCGCCGCCGGCGGCAGCCTCGGCGCACCGTTCGGCTCCGGGCAGCACCGGCGCCCGGTAGGTCCGTACCCGTCGATCCACCGCTGCGGCCACGGACAGCCGGTGAGAACGGCCCGCTGTCGGCGGGGGTGTGGTCGCTGCTGCTGGGTGTGCCGGTGGCGGTCTCCGCGCTCTACCTGTGGATCCAGTCGGGTGGCGATCGTCAGTTCACGTTGATGTTGGCGGAGAGCGTGAACCCGATCAACTTCCTCGCCACGGTCAGCCTCTCCGTGGTGTGGATCTTCTCCGCGGTGCCCGCTCTCGTCTTCACCGTCGGGGCCGTGGTGCTCAGCAGTACGGCCGACAGGGCTGAGCTGCGACGCCTGTGCGACACGTACGCCGTGGCCCGCTGGACCGCGCGGACCCCCGGCTGGGTGGTCTGGGCGAGCATCGTGGCCGCCGCGGTCAGCACTCCGCTGGCGTTCGGCCCGGCGTGGGTCCTGGCGCTCTGCGTCGCCCGCCAACCCGCGGTCACGGGTCGTCGGGTCAGCGGCACCCGCCCGCTGCGCGTGTTCGCCGTACTCGCCATCACGGTGGCGTCCGTCGGAATCGCCGTCTCGGCCCTCGCCCGGGGTGAGCACGCGCTCGCGGTGACCGCGGGTTGGCCGGCCGTGCTGCTCTGGGCCGGCGTCGACGCGCCGCTACGGCCGGGCCACGTTCCCGCCTTCCTGCGGGCGAGCGGCGCCCTGGGTGGGTTGCTCGCGCTCGGCGTCGTGTACGCCGTGGTCACCACACCGATCCTGCCGTCCACCGCCATCCAGGTCGCCCGCCCGACGGTGCCCGGCGCGACGCCGGGACCGACCCCATCCCCGGGGGTGGTCGATCCGGACGCCGCGGCGACGGCGCCCCCGATGCGCCAACTCCGTGGGTACGTGGTCTCCGTCGACGAGGAGGCCACCACTGTTCTCTCCGACGCCGGCGGTGTGGAGATCGTGCCCAACGACCAGGTCGCCTCCCGAGTCTCCTGTCCCAGTTTCACCGATCTGCCGGGAGACTCGGCGGCCCTGTTCGGGTTGCCGCTCCGCGAGTCCCTGTTGAAGGCCCTCGCGCGCGAGCAGCGTCCGACGACGTTGCAGGATCCGCGCTGTGTGGTCCGCGTCGACGCCGCCACCGGGTGAGCCGGACGAGGTTCCCGGACCACTGCGGCCGCCGTGGTCCGGGTTGGCCCGCCTGCCCTCGGGAGCGGCGGTGTGGCCGTCGGGGCGAGTGGGACCCGGGAGCACCCCTGGCCTCCGCCATCAGGGGGATCGGGGTGCCCTCGGGGGATGACCCTGGGGGTACCCGGAATCACTCTGCGGAGGGGCGAAACTGTCGGTGGCGGGGGCTAGATTTCTTGGCATGGGTGAGGGCAGCGACCGGTTCGACGTGCAGGTCAGCGTGGGTGATCAGGTGGTCCTGATGCAAGTGGCCGGTGAGATCGACATCGCCACGGTGGCCGCGTTCCGCTCCGCGCTGTGGTCCGCGCCGGCCCGCCCGGTGCTCCAGGTCGACCTGTCCGAGCTGCGGCTGCTGTCCGCCGCCGGCGTGCGTACGCTGCTCGCCGCGCACCTGCGGGTCCGCGCCCGTGGCGGCGAGCTGGTCCTGGTCGATCCGTCACCGGTGGTGGCCCGGGTGCTGCGCGCGACGGGTCTGCACCGGGTGATGCCGGTCCTGGAGCCGGCCCGGGTGGTCGAGGCGGCCCGTCGTCCGGCGGCGCCGACGTCGGACCTGGTGCTGGCCGCCTGACCCGGGGCCCCGACCTCGGCCACGACTCCGGGCCGCCGCCGCTCACCCGTGATCACTTGATGCTGGGTGCTTGCCAGAGGCGCCGGACACCTACAGACCATCAGGCGATCACGAGACGGGATCCCGGTCCCGACCCGCGGCCCTGGGCGCGTGGGTCGATCCGGGCAACGGTGGGGGCCGCCGGCTCGCACCGACGACCCCCGGAGAACATCGCGAGGAGCGGTCAGCGCACGCCGAGCAGGTCGACGACGAAGACCAGGGTCTCGCCCGGCTTGATGACGCCGGCCGCGCCGCGGTCGCCGTACCCCAGGTGCGGCGGGATGGTGAGGCGGCGCCGGCCGCCGACACGCATGCCGACCACGCCCTGGTCCCAGCCGGCGATGACCTGGCCGCCGCCGAGCGGGAACTCGAACGCCTCGCCCCGGTTCCAGGACGAGTCGAACTCGCCGCCGGTGGAGTGCGACACGCCGACGTAGTGCACGCTGGCCAGCTGGCCCGGCTCGGCCTGCGGGCCCTCGCCCACGGTGACGTCCTCGATCACGAGGTCGGCCGGCGGCGCACCCTCGATCGGACCGACCTCGGGCTTGCCCGGTCGGGCGCCTGCTGCCTGGTTCATGCGGGGATCTCCTGCCGTGTTGGGTGCTGTGTCCGGTCACCGTCGATCCTGCCGGATCGCACCACACCGATGTGCGGCGGACCCGCCACCTGCCGTCGCCCGAGCGCCAGCCCGGCGGGCGTCGACTTCGGTGGAGCGCCGTTGCCGGACCGGTCGCTCGCCTAGGCTCGGAAACGGGCCGTCCGGCGGGGTAGCGGGCGGTGCGCGGGGGTCGATGCGGGGGGCCGCGGTGGCTGAGGCGACGGTCGCGGTGCCGCTGTGGGCCTGGGCCGCGGTCGGCGCGCTCATCGCCGTGATGCTCGCCGTGGACGTGTTCTCGCACCGCGACAACCACGTCATCGAATTACGCGAGGCGCTGGTCTGGAGCGGGATCTGGATCAGCGCCGGCCTGTTGTTCGGGCTGGTCGTCTGGTTCGGCCTCGGCGGTGACCCGGCGGTCGCGTACTTCTCCGGCTACCTGCTGGAGAAGGCGCTCTCGGTGGACAACGTCTTCGTCTTCGCCCTGCTCTTCGGCTACTTCCGGGTGCCGCCCGGCTACCAGCACAAGGTGCTGTTCTGGGGCGTCGTGGGCGCGCTGGCATTCCGGCTGCTGTTCATCTTCGCCGGCGCACAGTTGCTGGAACGGCTCAGCTGGGCCGGGTTCGTGCTGGGTGCCTTCCTGGTCTGGACGGGCTGGCGGCTGGCCGTACGCGGGGAGCCGGACGTCGATCCGGAGCGCAACCCGGTGGTCCGGTTGTTCCGGAGGGTGGTCCCCACCGACGCCCGGTACCACGCCGACCGGTTCACCGCCCGGGTCGGCGGCCGGCGGGTGGCCACCCTGCTGCTGGTCACGCTCGTCGCCATCGAGGCGACCGACGTGGTCTTCGCCATCGACTCGGTGGCGGCGATCCTCGCCATCACCACCAACACGTTCCTCGTCTGGACGGCCACCGCGTTCGCCGTGCTGGGGCTGCGGAGCCTCTACTTCTGCCTCGCCGGCCTGCTGCGCCACTTCGGCTACCTCCGTTACGGGCTGGCCGTGCTGCTCGCCTTCGCCGGGTTGAAGCTGATCCTGGCCGAGACGCCGGTGGGCAAACTGCCGGTCTGGTTGACCCTCGCGGTAGTGGTGCTGACCCTGGCCGTCTCCATCGGGGTCAGCGTCCTGGCCGCCCGGCGCGCCCGCGCCCGCGGCTGAACCGCTGGACGTCAGCCGGCCAGCACCGGGCGGGACAACTGGTCGGCCAGCAGCGCCGGCGCCTCGGCCAGGGACGGGCCGTACCAGGTGAGGTGCCGCCCGGACAGCAGGGCGCACGGTGTGCCGGCGAACGCCTCCGGCCCGTCCTCGGCGGTGAACCGGTACGGCTCGTCGGGCAGCACCACCAGCTCTGGGCGCTGCTCGCGCAGTTCCGCCAGGCTCGGCCGGGGATAGCGCTCGTCGTGCTGGTCGTACGCGTTGACCACGCCGAGCCGGTGCAGGACGTCGCCGGCGAAGGTGTCGCCGCCGAGCACCACCCACGGTCGACGCCAGACCGGCACCACCGCCCGGCGTGGCGGTGCCAGCCGGGGCGGGTCCGCCCAGGCCCGTCGGGCCGCCAGCAGCCAGGACGGCTCCGCCGGCGCGCCCAGCTCGGCCAGCAGCTCGGCCAGCTCGGTCAACGCGCCCGGGACGGTACGCGGGTAGGTGACGCGCACCGGCACGCCGGCGGCCCGCAGCGCGTCCGCGTCGCCCCGGCGGTTCTCCTCCACGTTGAGCAGCACCAGGTCCGGCCGCAGGGCGCGAACCCGGTCGAGGTCGGGGTACTTGCTGCCGCCCACCCGGGCGACGTCCAGCCCGGCGGGGTGACTGCACCAGTCGGTGGCGCCGACCAGCACACCGGGCAGGGTCAGCGCGACCGCCTCGGTCAGCGACGGCACCAGCGACACCACACGCACCCCGATTGCCTCCGTCCGCCGCCGTCCCGTACCGATCATGCCGGGCGGGTCGGCGCCGCGCCGGTCAGGGGCGTCCGGGCTCGATCCGGGCGGTCACGTCGAGGTGCGCGGGTTGGCAGCCGGCGGTCGTCGCGAACCGGCGGACCGCGGCGTGGACGTGCTCGCGGACGCCGGCGGTCCGCGCGTCGGCCGTCAGGTCCACCCGGATCCACACGTCCGGGCGTGGTGGGGCGCCGGTGAGCACCACCCGGGCCCGGCGTACCCCGGGGTTGCCGGTCAGGTCGCGTTCCAGCGCGTGGGCGAGCACGTCGGTGGCCAACCGGGTGCGGCCGGGGCGGCGCCCGGGGCGGCTCAGCGTCCCCCGCAACTCCTGGTCGGGCCGGCGCAGCTCCCGGGCCAGCAGGCGCTGGCCGGCGAGGGCGACCAGCACTCCGGCGACCGCCGCGGCCAGGGTGCTCCACGGCGCCGCCAGCCGCCACGCGTCGAGCAGCCCGGCGCCGAGCAGCGGCGCGCCGGGATCGGCGCCGGACGGCAGGCCGAAGCTGACGACCAGCGCGGCCACGCCGCCCACCACCAGCAGCAGCGCGACGATGGTCCACAGCAGTCGGTGCGCGGCGTCGCTCATGCGGGCCGCCCCTGGGGCAGGAGTCGGATCTCGATCCGGCCGGTGCGGGGCGCGGCGAGCCGGTGCAGCTCCTGGCGCACGGCGAACTCGACCTCGGCGCGGGCTGCCGGATCGCCGGTGGCGCGTATGCGGGGGCGCCACTGGTCGCCGCGCCGGCGGACCCGTACCCGGGCCTGGCGCACGCCCGGCACGGTGGCCGCCGCGTCGGCGAGCCGGCGTTCCACACAGCGGCGGTGTAGGTGCCAGCCGTCCCGCTCGTCGATCGACAGCCGGACCGGTGTCCAGCGGCGCAGTTGGGCGGCCAGGACGGCGAGGCCGAGCAGGACGGCCCCGCCGGCCACCGCGCGGACCCCCGGATCGCTCCAGCGGGTGCCGGTGAGCGCGTCGTACCAGCCGGTACGGGCGAGCAGGGGCGCCCGTTGGTCCAGCGTGACCAGCAGCGCCTGCACGGCCAGCAGGGCGCCGCCGGCGAGCAGGGCGGCGGCCAGCAGCAGCGAGGCCACCCGGTTGGCGGTCCGCATGTCAGCCTCCGGTCGTCCGGTCGCTGTTCCGGTGCGTCACCTCGGTCTCGGTGGTGTCGACACCGGGGACGAGCAGGTCGTCCACCGTAACGGTCACCGCCGTCACGGTGAGCCCGGTGTCGGCGGCGACCCGGTCGGCGACCGCCGCCCGGACCGCGTCGGCGACGGCGGGCACGCTGTGTCCGTACCAGGTGATCAGACGCAGGTCGAGGCTCACGGACCGGTCGTCCAGGCGGACCGTGGCCGGTTGGACGCCGGACACGCCGGGCACCCGCCCGGCGGCGTCCACGGCCAAACGCGCGACGTCCGCCGCCCCGACCGGGACCTGGTCCCGCCGGCCCGCGGTGGTGCGGGCGCTCGGAGCTCTTGCGGCGCTTGGAGCCGCCGGGCGCGCGGTCGTGGGCGGCGGGGCGAGCCGGTGGTGTCGCCCTCCTCGACCAGCGCGAGGTCGCCGCAGGATGGTCGGGTCGCCGGCCAGCCGGGGTCGGCCGGCACGGCGAGGGCGGTCGCCCTCCCCGCGCACGCCCGGGCCGCCTCCGGCGAGGACGCCGAACTGCTGTCGCGACATGCTGACCTCCCGGCCGGCTCCGCTGCCGGCGACCCCGCTGGATACACCTGGCGGGTACCCCTGGAACTCCCTCGATCTGTGATACGCGTCACAGCGGCGCTTCGGCGCTGGCGCTGTCCGATGGCTCTTGGCACGCTTCTACAACGTTGTAAGACTGTCGCCGTCCCCCGAGGAGGCCCCCGATGCGCGTTACCCCGGCCCCGCCGGCGGCACCCGACGCCCACCCCACGCCCGCTGGCGACGACGAGGTGCCCCTCGATGCACTCGGCGACCTCTACCGCGACGGCATCACGGCCTGCCGGGGCGCCTTCGACCCGGCCTGGGTGGAGCAGGTCGGCGAGGATGTGAACGCCGCGTTCGAGGAGGCGCGCTCGCGCCCCGACGGCGCCGTCGGTCGCGGCCCCCAGCGGTGGTACGTGGAGATCCACCCGGAGCAGTTGCGCGGCTTCGCCGACCTCGTCACGCATCCCTGGGTGGTGTCGGTCTGCCGGGCGGTGCTCGGCCCGGAGTACGAGATCGTCGAGCTGGGCTTCGACATCCCCTTCCCGGGCGCGGCGATGCAGCCGTGGCACCGGGACTTTCCGATGCCGGAGGAGACCCGGCGGCAACGGCGGCTCACCTCGCTGGCGTTCAACCTGACCACGGTGGACACGGTGGAGGAGATGGGGCCGTTCGAGATCGCCCCGGGCACGCAGTGGGACGACGGCGCCGACTTCGACCACGGGATGTTCCCGCCCCGGGAGCGCTACCCCCGCTACCAGCAGCGGGCGGTGCGCAAGTACCCGCAGCGCGGCGACATCTCCGCCCGCTCCGCGCTGACCATCCACCGCGGCACCCCGAACGTCTCCCGGTCGGCCCGCCCGGTGCTGGTGCTCGGCGTCGACGCGCCCGGCGCCGGTAACGCCGCCCACCACGACATGGCCGTCACCCGGGGCTACTGGGAGCGCCTGCCCGCGTCCGTCCAGGCACACCTGCCCTGCCCCGTCGTCGACCGGCTGGAGCCCATCCGGCAGAAGCACACCATCGAGGGTCTGGTGATGGGCGCCGCCGAGTAACCGCCACCCCGCCGGGCTGGCGGGGTCGGCCGCACCGCCGAGGCGCACACCATGATCGACCGCCTAGACTCGGCCCGGCTCGACCGACCGGCGGATGGATCAGGCAGATGACGAGCACCGGCAGCGACGACGGCGGCTGGCTTCGGGCGATGCCGGCCGACGGGGGACGCGACACGCTGCTCACCCGTGCCGGCCACCGGGTGTACGCGGCGCGCCGGCTCAGCGAGCTCGTCCAGGGGCGTCCGCCGGGTGTCACCGGCAGCCAGTGGAGTTCCGCCAGCCGCGCCGGGTTCGACTTCGTGGTCTGCGCCGCCGACACCGGTCGCCCGATCGTCGCCGTGGAGATCGGCCCGGTCGCGCCCGCCGGCTCGGCGGAGCAGCGCGCCGAGCGGCTCAAGGACGCGGTGAGCGGGGCGGTCGGACTGCCCGTGCTGCGGATCGGGTCGCCGACGCTCCGAGCGGCGGAGCACGGCCGACGCCTGGTGGAGTACGTGATCGACGCGCGCGACTTCGCCGCGGGCGGCGCCGGGGTGACCGGTGCCGGGGACGAGCCGGCGCAGGTGGGCTTCCGGGACATCCTCGGCCGGCTGCCGGACGGCCGCACGGGACCGGTCAACGACCTCGGCGCGCTGACCCGCGCGGCCGCGGTCGAGGCGTACGTGGCCGGGCGGCTGGCCGACCCGATCGTGCGGGGACTGCACGTGCGCTGGGCGGACGGCCCGGCGCAGGGATGGAGTTGGGTGCAGGTGCGCCCCGACGCGTGCCTGGTCGAGCGGGTCTCGGTGACGGAGCACCGCTTCTCCTGCGGCATCGACGCGGCGCGGCTGGCCGAGGATCTCGCGACCGTCGCGGTCGGGGAGCGGCTGCGCGCGACCGAACCCGGTGACCCGGACCTGTTGGCGCGCGCGACGCTCACCGCGGAGATCGCCGCGCTGAGCCGGCGCCGGAACGAGTTGGTGGGCGGTTTCGCCTTCGACCACCTCTGCGTCGACTGATCCGTCACCCGCTGCATCCAGCCGGCCGTCCCGACGCGGCTCGCGTCAGATTCCGGCAGTTTCCTGTGCGCCGGTTGAACCTTCCCGCTCGCCGTCCCGTACTCCTGCGCGAATGAAGAGGATCTCCCCATCCGCGTCGACGGGACGCGGGAGACGGTGCGGAAAGGGCATCGTCGGCCATCGACACGTTACCGGGTAGGTCACGGTGGTCGCCGCCGTGGCGTGCCATCTCACATCCGTCGGTCCGCCGAGGGCAGGAATCCACTACCGGATCGAGAAGGAGAGCAATTCGATGCGCAGGTCCACTCGGGCGCGCCGGTCACCCGGCAACGCGCGGAGCAAGCGTCTGCTGGCCGTTGTCGGCACGCTCGTGGTCTTCGGCGGAGTAGTCGCCGTGACCCAGATTTCGTCGGCCCAGGACCGGCGGCCGAACAATCCCCGGCCGGCTTCTGGACAGTGCGTGCAGCCGAGCCCGGGCGCGACCGCGCCGAATGGTGGCGGCTCGACCACCCGGACCTGGCAGAACGGTCGCTGGGTGCGCAACCACTGGGGTGACGGGCAGCAGTCGGTCCCCGAGTGCGAGGACGGCAAGGACGGCACCGTCGGCAGCGGTTCGGCCATCGCCTGCCCGGACGTGACGGCCAAGCTCCCACAGGTGCCGGACCGGGCCCGCGCCGAGGTGGACCGCAACCTCGCCCAGTTGCAGACCCAGATCGCGGAGGCCGACCGCCGGCTGGCCGCCGAGGGCGACAAGGGTGATGCCTTCATCCGCAGCTCGATCCTCCAGCCGCTGGCCGCCAAGCGGCGCGCGGTGCTGGACCGGATCACGACCGCCATCGACCGGGCCGGGCCGCGCCCGCAGGGTCTGGCGCAGCTCGCCGAGTGCCAGGTGCAGCCCACCGGCGGCACCGGTGGGAACACCGGTGGCGGCAACACGGGCGGCGGCAACACGGGCGGTGGCAACACGGGCGGCGGCAACACCGGTGGCGGCAACACCGGCGGTGGGAACACCGGCGGCGGCAACACCGGCGGCGGCAACACCGGCGGCGGCACCGCTCCCGGTGCCGGGCTCGGCGTGCTCGCCAACGACTGCGACGAGAGCCAGCTCCAGCCGCACGACGGTTTCCAGAACGGCAACCGCTGCGTGAGCACCGAGTTCGGTGAGGTCGGCGCCGCCGCCAACAACCCGTCGCTGCTGATCACCCAGTTCCCCGACCAGGTCGGCCGCAACCAGGCCTTCACCCTGCGGGTCAGCACCCGCAACCTGATCCGGGACCGGTTCCTGGCGGCCGGCCAGGGCGGGTACTACGTGGAGAGCTCGCTGCTCAACGAGCAGGGACTGGTTCGCGGGCACTTCCACACCGCGTGCCGGATGCTGGACAGCCTGACCACCCCGCCGGAGCCGCAGGAGGTGCCCGCGTTCTTCGTCGCGACCGAGGACGGGCGCGGGAGCGCGCAGCCGGACGAGGTGACCATCCAGATCCCGGGCCTGCCGGAGTCGGGTACCGCGCAGTGTGCGGTCTGGGCGGGTGACGGCTCGCACCGCCTGCCGATGATGGAACGGGCCAACCAGACCCCGGCGTTCGACGCGGTGCGTATCGAGGTCAACTGAGTCGGAGCAGGCCGAGTCAACGGCGGCCGGTCACCGGGGCGGACAGCCCGGGTGACCGGCCGCCGCCGTCGGTACGCCCGCCACGCCACCGGGGGCGACCGACGCGAGCAAGCACCCGGGAATGGGCCTTCGGCCCGAAAGACCGCCGGAAAGAATCCGACGGGGTCGCGCCGTTTCCGGCGAGACCCCGTCTGCGCGTCGGTCGGTCAGCGGTTCTTGTACGCCTCGACGACCTCGACCGGGATCCGGCCCCGCTCGGAAATCTTGTAGCCGTTCTTGACGGCCCATTCCCGGATGGCCCGGTTCTGCTCCCGGTCCATTCCGGCGCCGCTCGGTCGCCCCGGCCGCCGGACTGTCCGCGTGTTCTCCGCCGGGCCCCGCCCGATGCGCCGACCCGCATTGATGTACGGATCCAACGCCTTGCGCAGGACGCCCGCATTCTCGTCCGAGACATCGATCGTGTAGGCCACGCCGTCAAGACTGAACTCGACGGTCCGGTCGGCCTTCCCACCGTCGAGGTCGTCGGTCAGCACCGTGATTACTTTTCTCGCCATTGCCGATTACTCCCTGTGTGTGGCGGGATGTGTCCAAAGTCTGACCCACCAGCCGGGGAAACCGCAACAATATGCGTCCCATTCATTTCGGCGCGTCGCGATTCCGCCGCCGAGGTAAACCGGGAACGGCCGCCGAATCAGCGAGATGGCGCCCGGCCTCATTCGCCGAGCAGGCCGGCGTGTCCCGCGACGGCGGCGGCCTCGGCCCGGTTGGACACCCGCAGCTTGCGCAGCAGTGCGGCGGTCATCCGTTTCACCGTCCGCTCCGACACGTGCAGTTCCTCGGCGATGTCGACGGTGTTGCGGCCGGCGGCGATCGCCCGCAGGAGTCGGCGTTCCTCCCCGTCCAGGTCGACCGGGGCAGCGCGTGAGGGCCGCAGCATGGCGCGCAGCAGCTCCGCCGGCAGCACGGCCCAGCCGTCGAGGATGGCCAGCAGCGGGGGCAGCAGTTCCTCCGGTTCGCTGGTCTTCGGCAGGTACCCCTCGGCGCCCGCCCGCAGTGCCTCCAGCGCGGGTTCCGGATCAGCCGAACCGGACATCGCGACCACCCGTACCCGTGGGGTGGTCCGTCGGATCGCGGCGACCGCGCGGATTCCGCCCGGTGGCGGCATGTGCAGGTCGACCAGCGCCAGATCGGGGTGGCAGCGGCTGATCAGGCCGGCCGCGGAGGCGGCGTCGCCGGTCGAGCCGACCACCTCGGCGCGGCCCTTGGTGGTCACCGGAAGCAACAACTCGAGGCCGCGGACGAAGAGAGGGTGATCGTCCACGACCGCGAGCCTGATGGTTGGGGCGTCCGGCATGTCTGCGCCGTTCCCCAGCGGGTACCGATCATGCGGGTACGCACCGAACGAGGGGAGTCGGTTGGATGCGCGCACGGCACGGTTTGCAGGGCATGCTGCGAGGATTGCGCCGGACCGAGCCCGAACTGGTCGGCCAGTCACCCCCGGAGGCCGACCCGGAGCTCCTGCTGCGCGTGCTGTGCCACGAGTTCCGTACCCCGGTCAGCACCCTGACGTCGTTGACCCGGGCGCTCGCCGACGAGCGCCGGGAGCTGACCGGCGCCGACCGGCGGGCGATCACCGAGCTGGCCCGCGACCAGGCCGTCCACCTGCAGGGCCTGCTGCGCGAGGCGACCGCCGGCACGGGCGCGCTGGCGTTGGCCGCCCGGCCGGAGCCGTTCGTACCGCTGGCCGGGATCCTGCGGGAGGCCGCCGCCCTGGTGCCGGCGCGGCGGCGCCGGGCCCGAGCCACCCGGGTGGCCGCCGCCTGCCCGGTGCCGTCCGGACGGACCCGGCAGGTGCTGGTGAACCTGGTGGAGAACGCGCTGCGGCACGGGCCGGCGGAGGGGCAGGTCGGACTCCACGCCGCGCTGGGCCGCCGCGGCCTGAGCATCCTGGTCACCGACGAGGGGCGGGTCGACGACGCGTTGCTGTCGGCGGTGCGCCGCCCGGCCCCCGCCGAGGGCATGTCCGGGCTCGGGTTGTGGATCGTGCGTCAGCTCGTGGCGGCGGACGGTGGGGTGCTACGGGTGCACCGGCTGCGACCGCGGGGTGTGGCGTTGGAGGTGCTGCTGCCCGGGGCGTGCACGGTGCCGTGACCCGGACGGGACGCGGGTTGGCCCGCTCGGGTCAGTCACTCGGGAACCCTCCTCGCCACGAGCCATCCACACCGAGGAGGACCGATGTTCAGCCACATCAAGGACCTGCAGTTCGAGGCCAAACCGGACGGCCCGGACGCCGCGTTCGCCAACCGGCTGCAGGAGATCCTGGGCGGCAAGTGGGGCGAGATGACCGTCGCGAACCAGTACCTCTACCAGGGCTGGAACTGCCGGCTGCCCGGTAAGTACAAGGACCTGCTGCTCGACGTCGGCACCGAGGAGATGGGCCACGTCGAGATGATCGCGACCATGATCACCCGGCTGTTGGAGAACGCGCCGCTGGCGCTGTCGGAGGCCGCCGGGGACAACCCGATGGTGGGCGCGATCTACAGCGGGTCCAACCCGGCGCACTTCATCCACGGCGGTGGCGGGGCCCTGCCCACCGACTCCAACGGCGTGCCGTGGAACGGCGCGTACGTCACGGCCAGCGGCAACCTGATGGCTGACTTCCAGCTCAACGTCACCGCGGAGGCGCAGGGCCGGCTCCAGGTCTCCCGGCTGTTCAACATGACCGACGATCCGGGCGTCAAGCAGATGCTGCGCTTCCTGCTGGCCCGCGACACCATGCACCAGAACATGTGGATGGCGGCCATCGAGCAGCTCAAGGAGGACGGCCTGGAGGAGATGCCGGTGCCGGACGCCTTCCCGGATTCCAAGGAGTTCAACAAGGAGTTCAGCTACACCTACCTGGACTTCTCGCCGGGCCAGGACGCCGCGGAGGGCCGCTGGGCCTCCGGTCCGACGCCGGACGGCAAGGGCGAGTTCCGCTACGACCACAGCCCTCGTGCCCACGCGCCGGAGCCGGTGCTGCCTCCGGGGGACCCGCGCCTCTACGGCACCAACCCGGGCCTGGCCGGCGGAGTGGCCACCAAGGTCAAGAGCAAGATGACCTGACGTCGCCGTGTCGGGTCGCCCCATTCCGGGGGCGGCCCGACAGCGTCGCCTCGACCACCGTCTCCCACCCGAGGAGGAAGTCGATGTCCGTCGTCGCGCCCGGCCGGCAGCACGGCCTGGTCCCGCTGCCCCGGACCCGGGTCAAGTTCCTGGTCTTCGCCGCGCTGACCGTGCTCGCGGCGGTCGCCGGAATGCCCGGTCGGATCGTGGTCGCCCTGGCCGCGATCAGCCTCGCCATCCCGCTCGCCGTAGCGGTGGCCGGTGGCCGCCGGCTGGCGCGGGACCTGCTGCTGCCGGTCCGCCGCCCGGAGCCCGCCAGTGGCGTGGGTCACAGGCCGGAACAAGGGGAACGCTTTGTTACTTGAGTGAGACACGCTCAAGTCAACGCGATAGCAGGTGTTCGATGGCAACTCTTCCGGTACTTCCCCTGACCGACACGGTGCTGCTGCCCGGCATGGTCATCCCGGTGACCCTCGACCCGACCACCCAGGCCGCGGTCGACGCGGCCCGCGCCACCGGTGACCGCCAGCTGCTCGCCGTACCCCGCATCGACGGCGAGTACGGCCCGGTGGGCACCGTCGCCACCATCGAGAAGGTCGGCCGGCTGCCCGACGGCGAACCGGCCGCGGTCGTGCGTGGCCTGTCCCGCGCCCGGATCGGCTCCGGCGTGCCCGGCCCCGGCGCCGCGCTCTGGGTCGAGGCGACCGTTCTGGACGAACCCGCGCCCGCCGGCCGGGCGCGTGAGCTGGCCCGCGAGTACCGCGCCCTGATGACGTCGGTGCTCCAGCAGCGCGGCGCCTGGCAGGTCATCGACGCGATCGAGCGGATGACCGACCTGTCCGAGCTGGCCGACTCGGCCGGCTACGTCTCCTGGCTCAGCCTGGAGCAGAAGACCGAGCTGCTCGCCGCGCCGGACGTCACCGCCCGGCTGGAGCTGCTGGTCGGCTGGGTGAAGGAGCACCTGGCCGAGCAGGAGGTCACCGAGCAGATCAACACCGACGTCCGGGAGGGGCTGGAGAAATCCCAGCGGGAGTTCCTGCTCCGCCAGCAGCTCGCCGCGATCCGCAAGGAGCTGGGCGAGGACGAGCCGGACGGCTCGGCCGACTACCGGTCCCGGGTCGAGTGCGCCGACCTGCCCGAGAAGGTCCGCGAGGCGGCCCTGCGCGAGGTCGGCAAGCTGGAGCGGGCCAGCGACGCCTCTCCCGAGGCGGGCTGGATCCGCACGTGGCTGGACACCGTGCTCGAGATGCCGTGGGGCACGCGTACCCAGGACAACACCGACCTGGCCGCGGCGCGGGCGGTGCTCGACGCCGACCACGCCGGCCTGGCCGACGTGAAGGACCGCATCCTGGAGTACCTCGCGGTGCGCAACCGGCGCGCCGAGCGCAACCTCGGCGTGGTCGGGGGCCGCGGCTCCGGCGCTGTGCTCGCCCTCGCCGGTCCTCCCGGTGTTGGCAAGACCAGCCTCGGCGAGTCCGTCGCGCGGGCGCTCGGGCGCAACTTCGTGCGCGTGTCGCTCGGTGGTGTCCGCGACGAGGCGGAGATCCGTGGCCACCGGCGCACCTACGTGGGCGCGCTGCCCGGCCGGATCGTCCGCGCGCTGCGGGAGGCCGGCTCGATGAACCCCGTCGTGCTCCTCGACGAGGTGGACAAGCTGGCCGCCGGCTACGCCGGCGACCCGGCAGCCGCCCTGCTGGAGGTGCTCGACCCGGCCCAGAACCACACCTTCCGGGACCACTACCTGGAGGTCGACCTGGACCTGTCCGACGTGCTCTTCCTGGCCACCGCCAACGTGGTCGAGACCATCCCCGGCCCGCTGCTGGACCGGATGGAGCTGGTCACCCTGGACGGGTACACCGAGGACGAGAAGGTCGCCATCGCCCGGGACCACCTGCTGCCCCGGCAGCGGGAGCGGGCCGGGCTGACCGCCGACGAGGTGAGCGTCACCGACGAGGCGCTGGCGCTGATCGCGGGGGAGTACACCCGGGAGGCCGGAGTGCGGCAGATCGAGCGTGGCCTCGCCAAGATCCTGCGCAAGGTGGCGGTGGCGCTGGCGACCGACCCGACGCCGGTACGCGTCGACACCGACAACCTCACCGGCTACCTCGGCCGGCCCAGGTTCACCCCGGAGTCGGCCGAGCGCACCGCGGTGCCCGGCGTGGCCACCGGCCTCGCCGTCACCGGCGCCGGCGGGGACGTGCTCTTCATCGAGGCGACCAGCATGGAGGGCGAGCCCGGGCTGACCCTGACCGGCCAGCTCGGCGACGTGATGAAGGAGTCGGCGCACATCGCGCTGTCGTACCTGCGCTCCAACGGGCGCCGGCTCGGGATCGACCCGAACGCCCTGGCGGCGCGCCGGATCCACCTGCACGTCCCGGCGGGCGCGGTGCCGAAGGACGGCCCCAGCGCCGGCATCACCATGGTGACCGCGCTGGCGTCGCTGGTCACCGGCCGCCCGGTCCGCCCGGAGTTCGGGATGACCGGCGAGGTGACGCTCTCGGGTCGGGTGCTGCCGATCGGCGGGGTGAAGCAGAAGCTGCTCGCCGCGCACCGGGCCGGCCTCACCGAGGTGATCATCCCGGCGCGCAACGAGCCGGACCTGGACGACCTGCCGGAGGAGGTGCGTGCGGCGCTGACCGTGCACACCCTGGCCGACGTGGCCGACGTGCTCGCCCTGGCGCTGCGCCCGGCCGAGGTCGAGGCCCTGGACGGCCCGGCGCTCGCCGCGGCCTGACGCTCCGACCACAGTGACCCCCGCCGTCTCCGGACGGCGGGGGTCATTGATGTACGCGCATAGACGGCTACTGTCTCGCTCGACCCCTCGACCACCTCTCCGCCGCGAGGCGGTACCCCCGGAGGAAACCCCCGTGAACGTGGTGCTCTGGATCATCCAGATCCTGCTCGCCGCCGTCTTCCTCGGCGCCGGCGCGGCCAAGCTGTCCCAGCCCAAGGAGAAGCTGCGCGACCGGATGGGCTGGGTCGACCCGGTCCCGCCGAGCCAGGTCAAGGCGCTGGGCGCCGTCGAGGTGCTGGCCGCCCTCGGGCTCGTGCTGCCCGCCCTCACCGGCGTCGCGACCGTGCTCACCCCGCTGGCCGCGCTCGGGCTGGTCATCGTCATGATCGGCGGCATCCTGGTGCACCTGCGCGACATGAAGAGGCAGGACACCGACGAGCGGCGCCGGACGGAGGTGCAGGGCGCCGTGACCTGCGTGGTGCTGCTCGTCCTCGCCGCCGTGGTGGCGTGGGGCCGCTTCGGCCCGTACTCCTTCTGATCCCGCACCGCCGGCCTGATCCCGCACCACCGGCGCGGCCCTCAGGTCAGTGACGAGCGCACCGCCGGCGGCCGTCGTACTCCGTTGGCGTGCTCAGCGCTGATCATCGCCGCGGTCGCGACGCACGGTGGCCTTGCGGCCCTTGATGGTGCTGGAGCGCAACCCGGAGATCACCTCGTCGGCCACGCCCTGCGGCACCTCCACAAGCGAGAACCGGTCTGCGATCTCGATCGAGCCGATGTCCCGGCCGCGGATCCCGGTCTCCCCGGTGATCGCACCGACCAGATCCTGCGGGCGCACCCCGGCGCGCCGGCCCAGGCCGACGAAGACCTGGACGGTGTTGCCGCCACCCGGACGCGGCCGGCCGCCACCGCGCCGGTCGCCGCCGCGGCCGCCAACCTCCGGTCGACCCTCGCGCGGCCCGCGCATCGGCGCCTGCGGGATCTCCTCCTCGTCGTCGGAACCCGGCGAGGTCACCTCGTGCGCCAGCTTCACCGCGGCGAGGGCCACCTCCATCAGGTCGAACTCGTCGGTCAGCGTCTCCACGATCACCCGGAACGGGTCCAGGTCGTCCTCCAGCAGACTCTCCCGCAGCGCCGCCTGCGTCAGCTCCAGTCGGCGGGTGCGCATGTCCGCCACCGTGGGGATCTTGTCAATGGTGATCCGCTGGCCGGTCACCCGCTCGATGGTCTTCAGCATCCGGTGCTCGCGCGGCTCGGCGAGGGTGATCGCGACACCCTCCCGCCCGGCCCGGCCCACCCGGCCGATGCGGTGCACGTACGACTCCGGCGCCGACGGCACGTCGTAGTTGACCACGTGGGTGAGCTGCTCGATGTCCAGCCCGCGGGCCGCCACGTCGGTGGCCACCAGCAGGTCGGCGGTGCCGGCCCGCAGCCGGCCCATCACCCGGTCGCGCTGCTCCTGGCTCATGCCGCCGTGCAGCGCCTCGGAGCGGTAGCCCCGGCCGTTCATCGTCTCGGTCAGCCGGTCGACCTCCTCGCGGCTGCGGCAGAACACGATCGCCGCGGTGGGCGACTCCACGTCCAGCACCCGGCCGAGCGCGGCCGGCTTGTGGGCCCGGGTCACGATGTACGCGCTCTGCCGAACCCTCGGCGCCTCACCCGCGACCGGTTGCTCCCGGCCGATCTCGATCCGGACCGGCTCGCGCAGGTGCTGCCGGGCCATCCCGTCGATCCGGGACGGCATGGTGGCCGAGAAGAGCACGGTCTGACGCTCCGCCGGGGCGTGCTCCAGGATCGCCTCGATGTCCTCGGCGAAGCCCATGTCGAGCATCTCGTCGGCCTCGTCGAGCACCACCGTGGCCAGCCCGCCGAGGCGCAGCGTGCCCCGGGCGATGTGATCGAGCGCCCGCCCCGGGGTGGCCACCACCACGTCGACGCCGCTGTCCAGCGCCCGCAGCTGCCGCCCGATCGGCTGCCCGCCGTAGATCGGTAGCACCCGGGCGCCCAGGTCCTTGCCGTAGCGGTGGAACGCCTCGGACACCTGCACCGCCAGTTCCCGGGTCGGCACCAGCACCAACGCCACCGGGTCCCCACCGTCGCCGTGCGCCGGCATCCGGTGCAGCAGCGGCAGCGCGAACGCCGCCGTCTTGCCGGTGCCGGTGGCCGCCTGGCCCAGCAGGTCCCGACCCTCCAGCAGCGGTGGGATCGCCTCCCGCTGGATGGGGGTCGGCTCCTCGTAACCGAGGGCGGACAGCGCGCCCAGCAGTTCGGCGCGCAGCCCGAGCTCCGCGAAGGCGTTCGCCTCGTCGGTGCCGTCGGGGGTGGTCTCGGTCGGTGCGTCGTGCTGTGCAGGTGCGGAACTCATGCGCCAAGCTTTTCATCACGCCGCCGAACGCGCTGCAGCGACCGGCACAACGCGCCGCAGGAGCAGTGGGCCGCCCGCCGCCCCTTGCCGGCGGGCGGTCCGCTCAGCCGGTGGTCAGGACCGCCAGGAGCACGGTGACGCCCACCACCGCGTCGAGTACCCCGCACCACTCCGCGTAGCCGCGCGGCACCACCCGGCCGCTGCGGTGGTGGACGACGTCCCAGCCGGCGTGCGCCAGCCAACCGAAGGCCACCAGCCACGCGGCGGTCCGTCCGCCGGCGGTAACCGCGACCAGGGTCAGGGCGACCCAGCCGGCCAGGCCGAGCAGTTGGGTCATGAGCGCGCCCGGCCCGCGCAGCGTGCCCCGGGCCAGGCCGATCGCCAGGTAGCCGCCGGGCAGCGCCAGCATCGCCCACGGGGTGAGCACCCCCGGGTCGGCCCAGTTGTCCACGGTCATCAGCAGCGCCAGCCCGGTGGGCCAGCGGCGGGCGAGCGCCACCACGGCCGGGTGCCGGCGTACCGGCACCGGCGCCTCGTGACGGTGCCGCACCGCCACCAGCACCATCGCCGGCACCATCAGCAGGTGGCCGCCGAGCAGCAGCGCGTCGCCGTCCAGCAGGCCGGCCCACAACGGCACGAGCAGGAGCAGGAACGGTACGTACATCGCGGCGGCCATCTCGCCGACCGCGACCCACCCGTGCGCCCGGTAGCGCATCCACACCGTCATGCCGATCGTCATGCTGGTGGCCATCACGAGCGCGGCCACGTCCGGCCGGCCCAACGGGCCGCCGAGCCCCAGCGCGGCGGCTGCCGCGTCCCACAACGGGCCGAGCAGCAGCATCCCGGCGACCATGGCGAGTGCCATCTCGGCGAGGTGCCACAGCAGCCTCCGTGCGCCGCCGGCCGGCACGGTGGCGGGCGTCGTGCCCGGTGGCGCCGGCCGGTCGGCCGGCGGCGGCCCGGTCGGTGGTACGGCGAGAGTGTCGACGTGCGTCCG
The DNA here is from genome assembly GCF_003172955.1 of Micromonospora acroterricola. Classification (GTDB taxonomy): domain Bacteria; phylum Actinomycetota; class Actinomycetes; order Mycobacteriales; family Micromonosporaceae; genus Micromonospora; species Micromonospora acroterricola. Next base: position 45,848 of record NZ_QGKR01000350.1, read on the forward strand.
TGTGATCCCCATGCCGTCCACCCTGGCGGCGTACGCGCCCGGTGGGCAGTCCCGCCCGTCACCGGAAATCCGTGCGGACCGCACGGCCCGACCGTGACATCTCGCCGGGGTGGACCGGGCGCGGAGCGGTCCTAGTATCGGTGCGTGGCGAGCGAGGCGGTGACTCCCCGGGCGGACCGGCGGCTGCACCGGGCCCGGCAGGTGACCCTGCTGTCGCTGGCCACCGGCGTCTGGGCGAGCGTGCTGCTGCCCGCCGTCGGCCTGACCCGCGATCCGGCCCCCGGCCGCGTCGCGCTCGGCGCGGCCGGCATCCTCGCGTTCACGGCCGCCCAGACCGCCGTGCTGTACGCGGCCGTGACGCCGTGGCTCGACCAGCGCCGGCGGCGCCGCGCCCAGCTGAGCCTGGCCGGGGTGGCCGTGCTGACCGTCCCGCTGGTGGGGCCGGTGGCGGCCGGTGTCTGGCCGACCTGGGCCTGGCTGGGCGCCTCGCTGATCGGCATGGCGCCGCTGCTGGTCCGGCTCCCGGCCGCGGTGGCGGTGGCGGCCGGCGTCCTCCTGGTGTCGGTGGGGGTGGCCTGGTGGACCGGCGGCTCCGTCTGGCGCCACCTGGCCGTCACCGGTGGGATCGGGGTGTCCGTCGCCGCGGTCAACTGGTTCCAGGTCTGGTTCTGGGACCTGCTCGTGGAGGCTCGACAGGGGCAGAACGCCCGCGCCCGGCTGGCCGCCGCCGAGGAGCGGCTGCGCTTCGCCCGCGACGTGCACGACGTGCTGGGGCACAACCTCACCGTGATCGCGTTGAAGGCCGAACTCGCCGCCCGGCTGGCCCCGGTGGACCCGGAACGGGCCGGCCGGGAGGCCACCGACGTGCAGCGCCTCGCGGCGTCCGCACTGACCGAGCTACGGGAAACCGTGCACGGCTACCGGGCCGTCGACCTCGGCGAACAGCTGGCCGCCGTGGCCGGGGTGCTGCGCTCCTGCGGGGTGCGCTGCACGGTGCCCCCGCCACCGGCCGACCTGCCGCAGTCCGCCGCCACCGAGCTGGCCGCCGTGCTGCGCGAGGCCGGGACGAACGTGCTGCGGCACAGCCGGGCCGACTGGTGCCGGATCAGCATCCACCGGGAGGACGACGTGGCCAGGATGACGGTGGCCAACGACGGCGCCGACGACCGTGGTCCGGACGCGCACAGCCACGGCCTGCGCGGGCTCGCCGACCGGCTCGCCGCCGCCGGAGGGGAGCTGCGGGTACGCCGGGAGGACGCCGTGTTCACCCTGGAAGCCACCGTGCCGGTGGCCCCGTGATCCGCGTCCTGCTCGCCGACGACGAGGAGCTGGTCCGGGTCGCCGTCGCCGCGCTGCTCGGGCTGGAGCCCGACATCGAGGTCGTGGCCCAGGCCGCCGAGGGTCGGGCCGCGGTCGACGCGGCGCTGGCACACCGCCCCGACGTGGCCGTGGTGGACCTGGAGATGCCGGGCCTGGACGGCATCGGGGTCGCCGCCGAGCTGACCCGGGCACTGCCGGCCTGCGCCGTGGTGGTGTTGACCGGGCACGGCCGGCCGGGGCACCTGCGGCAGGCGTTGACCGCCGGCGCGCGGGGGTTCCTGCCCAAGGGCTCGCCCGGCGGGGCGCTCGCCGACGTGATCCGCCGGGTGCACACCGGCGGCCGGTACGTCGACCCGTCGCTCGCCGCGGACGCGCTGACGCTGCCCGCGTGCCCGCTCACGCCGCGCGAGCTGGAGACACTGCGACTGGCCGAGTTCGGCGCCCCGGTGGCGGTGATCGCCCGCCGGGTGCACCTGTCCACCGGCACGGTACGCAACCACCTGTCCGCCGCCGTGCAGAAGCTCGGCGCGGCGGACCGAACCGAGGCGGTACGCACCGCCCGGGACAACGGCTGGCTCTGACCGGGCCGCCCCTCCTGCGTCGATCATGAGGTTAGCGTCACGACACGCCGGTACCGACGTCGCCAACTTCATGATCGACGCGTGGCTCGTCTTCTGGCCGGGTCGAGGCGAGGCAGGTGGCGCGAGCGGCTAACGTGCGGAGGTGCGTACGGTCGAGTTGATCTGCTCCGCGGAGGTGGATGCCGAGGTCCGGGCCGTCTGGGACCGGTTGGCGGCGGCCGGGCTGCCCAGTCTGGCCCGCAACACCCACCCGACCAACCGGCCGCACCTGACCCTCGCCGCGGTGGACGAGTTCCCGCCCGGCGCCGAGCACCGCCTGGCCGACCTGTTCGACGCCGCGCTGCCGGTGCCGGTCACGCTCGACCGCATCGTCGTTCTCGACGGCAGCGCGCCGTTGGTCTGGCTCGTGCGACCCACGCCCGCGCTGACGGCGCTGCACGCCGCCGTCTGGGACGTGCTCGCCGACGCCCCCGGACACCGGGCGTGGCACGCGCCGGGCGCGTGGGTACCGCACCTGAGCGTGGCACTGCGGTTCCGCAACGCGGACCTGCGGCTGGCCCGCGCCGTCGCCGGCGGTCAGCGGCCGACCGGCGCTTTCGTCGGGGCCCGCAGCTACAACGGCGCTGACCGGTCGACAGCACCGCTGACGCGCCAGCACATCTGATCTCGTGACCGTCCCTCGGACAGCCTCATCGCGCCGTCATCACAACGCGTGAGGCACTAGTTGCTACCCCCGC
>NZ_QGKR01000047.1 GCF_003172955.1 Micromonospora acroterricola
GGGTACGGGCGCCATCCTCGTCGGCGGCGTTGACGGCGGCGTTGTCCGCGGGGGCCTCGGCGACCGGCGTGCCGGCGGCCGGCGTGCCGGCGTCGGTGCGGTCCCGGCGGCCGTCGCTCCGACCGCGGCGCTCGCCCCGGCCGTCACCGCGGCTGTCACCGCGGCCCTCGCCGCGTCGGGAGCCCCGACCACCGCTGTCGCCCCGGCGGGAACGCGTCCCGCCCAGGTCCTCCTCGATCTCGGCTGACAGCCCGGCCCGGGTCCGCTCGGCGGTGGGCAGGGTGCCGGTGACCTCGGTGGAGATGTGCAGGTCGGTGTAGAGGTGCGGGGACGTGTGGTACGTCTCCGGCGGCTCCGGCATCTCGAGACCGAGGGTCTTGTCGATGATCCGCCAGCGGGGCATGTCGTCCCAGTCGACGAAGGTCACCGCGACACCGGTCGCCCCGGCCCGGCCGGTCCGGCCGATCCGGTGGGTGTAGGTGTCCTGGTCTTCCGGGCAGTCGTAGTTGATGACGTGGGTGACGCCGGTGACGTCGAGCCCGCGGGCTGCCACGTCGGTGGCGACCAGAATGTCGATCTTGCCGGCCCGGAAGGCTCGCAGCGCCCGCTCGCGGGCACCCTGGCCGAGGTCACCGTGCACCGCGGCGACCGCGAACCCGCGGAAGTCGAGGTCCTCGGCGACCCGGTCGGCGGCCCGCTTGGTGCGGGTGAAGATCATCGTCAGTCCGCGACCCTCCGCCTGGAGGATCCGCGCCACCACCTCGACCTTGTTCATCGAGTGGGTGCGGTAGACCAACTGCTCGGTCTGCGGCGACGGCCCGGTCTCGGCGGTGTGCCCGGCGTGGATCGTCATCGGCTGACGTAGGAAACGCCGGGACAGGGTGACGATCGGGTCCGGCATGGTGGCCGAGAAGAGCATGGTCTGCCGGTCCTCCGGCAGCATCGCCAGGATCTTTTCGACGTCGTCGAGGAAGCCCAGGTCGAGCATCCGGTCGGCCTCGTCCAGGACCAGCGCGTGGACACGGTCGAGGCGCAGGTGCTTCTGCTTCTGCAGGTCCATCAGACGGCCGGGCGTGCCGACCAGGATCTCGACGCCCTTGCGCAGCGCGTCGATCTGCGGCTCGTACGCCACGCCGCCGTAGATCGGAAGCACCCGGATGCCCCGCGTCCGGCCGGCGGCGGCGAGGTCCTTGGCGACCTGGATGCCCAGCTCACGCGTGGGCACCACGACCAGTGCCTGCGGGACGCCGTCGCTGCCCTCGCCCGGCGCGAAGACCCGGTCCAGCAGCGGTACGCCGAAGCCGAGGGTCTTGCCGGTGCCGGTGGGCGCCTGACCGATCAGGTCGACGCCGCGCAGCGCGATCGGGATCGCGTACTCCTGGATGGCGAACGCGCGGGTGATGCCGGCCGCGGCCAGCGCCTCGACGGTCTCGTCGCGGGCGCCGAGTGCGGCGAAGGTGGGTGCCTCGGGTCGGACCGGGGCGGTGGGGGCCAGTTCCTGGCCGTCCATCAGATCTTGAGTCAATTCGCTCATGGGGATGTGGGGGTGCCCTCTCGTGGGTGCGCCCGTCATGTCCTCAGGGCGCGTTCGGTATGACGCGGGCCACACGGTCGGGGGCAGACTGCCGAGCCGGACCGGGCCGCACGCGCGCCGCGGGCTGAGCTTCGATCAGATCGGCGCCCACGGCAACTGCTCTATGCTACCTGAACAGGCAGGCCCCCGTCCCGATTCCCGGCCCGGGGGCGCCCACGCGGGGCCATCGAATGTGACCTGCGCCACAATCGTGCGGGTGGCGGGTCGTGCCACGGCGGGGCACACACGCCGGGTGACGCGCGGTAGCCTGCGCTCGTGTCCGCGCCGACCACCCCCGGTCCCGCCGTCGCCGACCTGCTGGGCCTGGTCGCCTTCGGTGAGCTGCTCGCCTTCGAGCGGATGGCCGGCGACGCCCGGCTCGCCCCCGACCTGCGCCGTCGCGCCGCGCTGAGCGAGATGGCCGCGGCCGAGATAGCCAACTACCGCCGGCTCGCCGACCGGCTCACCGCGCTCGGCGTGCCTCCGGAGGACGCGATGGCGCCCTACCTGGCGCCGCTGCAGGCGTACCACGACTCGACCGAGCCGCGGGACTGGGCGGAGGTGGTGACCAAGGCGTACGTCGGAGACGCCATCACCGACGACTTCATCAGGGAGATCGCCGACGCCCTGGGTGACCCCGACCGGGAGCTGGTGCTGGACGTGCTGCACGACTCCCGGTACGCGGAGTTCGCCGCCGCGGAGATCCGGGTCGCGGTCGCGGCCGACCCGCGGGTGGCCGACCGGCTCTCCATGTGGGCCCGGCGGCTGGTCGGCGAGGCGTTGTCCCAGGCCGGTCGGGTCGCCGCCGAGCGGGCCGCGCTCACCGCGCTGATCGCGCAGGACGACCGGGTCGACGTGCCGGGCCTCTTCCGGCGGCTCACCGCCGCGCACACCACGCGGATGGCCGCCGTCGGGCTGAACAACTGACACCGGGTGCCGGCCCGCGGCAGGTAGGCCAGCGCCGACCTGCCGCGACGGCCGGACCGGTCAGCGGACGGTGAAACCGACCGCCCGGGGCGACGCCTCAGCGATCTCGACGTAGGCGACCTTCTCGACCGGAACGATGACCCGCCGGCCCTTCTCGTCGGTCAGGGAGAGCGTGCCGCCGTTGCCGGCGAAGGCGTCGGTCACGATCTGCTCGATCTCGGCCGGCGACTGCGCGCTGTCCAGAACCAGCTCGCGCGGCGCATACTGCACGCCGATCTTGACCTCCACTGTGCCTCCTCAACTGGGGCGAAAGAACCGCCCTGCGAAGGCTATCCGATCACGGGGTCGACGGTCAGGCTGACTCACCTTGCAGGGGGAAGCTGGCGATGCCCCGCCAGGACAACGCCGCCACCAACGCCTCGGCCTCGGCCTTCGGCACCTGCCGCCCGCCGGCCAGCCAGAACTGGGCCGCCGTCTCGGCGGCCCCGACCAGCCCGGAGGCGAGCAGCTCGGCGTGCGCCCGGCTCACCCCGGTGTCCGAGATGATGGTGTCGGTTATCGCGGCGATGCAGCCCTGCTCGACCCGCTCGACCCGCTGCCGTACCGCCGGGTCGTTGCGCAGGTCCGACTCGAAGACGAGGCGGAAGGCCTCGCTCTCGTGGTCGACGAAGTCGAAGTACGCCCGCACGGACGCGCTGACCCGCTCCTTGTTGTCGCTGGTGCCGCGCATCGCGTCGTGCACCTTGGCGACGATGGCGTCGCAGTGCGTGTCCAGCAGCGCCAGGTAGAGGTCCATCTTTCCGGGAAAGTGTTGGTAGAGCACCGGCTTCGAGACGCCGGCCCGCTCGGCGATGTCGTCCATGGCCGCGGCGTGGTAGCCCTGCGCGACGAACACCTCCTGCGCCGCCGCGAGCAGCTGCTTACGGCGCGCCGAACGGGGCAGGCGGGTGGGCCGGCCGGCGGTCTGTGCACCGTTCCCCACAGCGGTCATGGGATCCTCCGAGTTCTCTGTACGAGCCGGCATTTTCCCCCCAGACCGGGCGAGGCCCGTGACCCCCGTCGTGGAAATGGCCCGCCGCTGTAACTTATCGCCACTGTCACCACACGGTAGCCTCAGCGGGGGCGACCAAGGAGCGCGCGGTGAGTGAAACAGGGCAACCCGGAGCCGCCACCCCGGGAGAGCACGGTGACGGAGCGGGTCAGCACGACGACCCGGGCCGTTCCGGCGGCGGGTGGGCGCCCCCGACGGGCGGGTGGTCCCGGTCTGCCGAGCACGACGATGCCCGGGACCGGGCGCCTCGCTGGCAGCCCGACCCCGCGTCCGGTTGGCGCGCCGCGTCCAGCCGGCACGGCGACCTGCCGGCGCCGCTGGCCGGGCTGCCGGGTGAGCCCGAGCAGCCGGCCCGGGTCAACGGGCACCACGCCAACGGCGTCCACCACCCCGCCCCGGAGACCAACGGCGTCCGTCACCCCGGTGGCGAGCCACCGGCCGGCCGTCCCGCGCCGGTCAGCGCGCCACCCGGGCTGACCGCCGAGGACCGGCCCGACCAGGCCGGCGACCGGCTGGTGGTGCCGGCCCAGCGCCCCGTGCCACCGGCAGAGCGGGCGGCCGGCGAGCCCGACACCGGCTCGGCCCGGCACTCCACCGC
>NZ_QGKR01000060.1 GCF_003172955.1 Micromonospora acroterricola
GCGGCGCCCCACCCGAACTGCGCGCCCCGTCCGCCACGCCGACCCGTGCCGCGACCCCGACGGCAGCCGGTCCGACCGGCACCGCGAGCGCCCCGCCGACCACCGTGCCGACCGGACCACCGGTCGGTGGCGTGACGGCCACCGCGGACCCCGGGTTGGTCGCGACGGCCTGCCGGAACGGGCCGACGGGGCAGCGGGTGGTGCAGCTCCTGCGCGGGCGGGCCGGCGTCCTCCCGGACAACGTCCGGGTCCGGGTACGCACCGGGCCGCTCTGCGCCGCCGACTGGCAGTACACGGTGGTGGAGGTGACCGGGCACGAGGAACTCCAGGTCGTCACCCGGGGTCGGCCCGCCGGGCCGGAGCTGGTCACCGCCGGCACCGACGTGTGCACCGTCGAGGTACGGGCCACCGGCCCGGCCGGCATCCGGACGCTCGCCTGCGACGCCGGTCCGGTCGTCGGGCCCGGTGCGTAGGCTGGTCGGCATGCCAGGAACACCGCCGACGCGCTTCGTCTACCTCGGTCCGGAGGGCACCTTCGCCGAACAGGCCCTGCGCACCGTCCCCGCCGCCGAGCGCGGCAGCCGTACGCCCGCCCGCAGCGTCGGGGAGGCACTGGACAGTGTCCGGGCCGGCGACGCCGACGCCGCGCTGGTGCCGCTCGAAAACTCGATCGGCGGCGCGGTCGGGGTCACCCTGGACGAGATGGCCGAGGGCGAGCCGCTGGTGATCACCCGGGAGGTGATCCTGCCGGTCGAGTTCGTGCTCGGCGCCCGGCCCGGCACCTCGTTGACCTCGGTCCGCACGGTGGCGGCCCACCCGCAGGCGTCCACCCAGTGCCGCGGCTGGCTGCGCGACCACCTGCCCGACGCGGTGGTGGTCGACGTGCTCTCCAACGGAGCCGCCGCCGCGGGCGCCGCGGCTGGCGAGTACGACGCCGCGATCTGTGCCCCGATCGGGGCGACCGGGCACCGCCTCGCGGTCCTCGCCGACAAGATCGCCGATCACCCCGACGCGGTGACCCGGTTCGCGCTGGTCTCCCGGCCCGGGCCGCCTCCGCCGCCGACCGGCGACGATCTCACCTCGCTCGCGGTGTACATCGCCCACGACCGGGTCGGCGCGCTGCTGTCGGTGCTGATGGAGCTGGCCGTCCGGGGGGTCAACCTGACCCGGATCGAGTCCCGCCCGACCGGCGAGGCGCTCGGCCGGTACGTGTTCTTCCTCGACTGCACAGGGCACGTCGCCGACGTGCGGCTGGGCGAGGCGTTGCAGGGGCTGCGCCGGGTCTGCGCCGACGTCCGGTTCCTGGGGTCGTACCCCCGGCACCGCTGGGCGGAGGCGGCGGGTGAGCGGCCGGTGCCCGCGCCGGCCGGCCTCTCCGACGTCGACTACGCGGACGCGGCGGCCTGGCTGGCCCGGCTGCGCACCGGCGAGCTGAGCTGAACGGACGGCGCCGGCGCCCCCGGGTCGGGAGCGCCGGCGCCGGCGTGGTCAGCTCAGCAGGCCGCCGAGAAGGCCACCCTCCTGCTGCTGGGCGCCGCTACCCAGGATCGGCGGCTCCTCGGAGGGCTGCACCACCACGAAGCCCTGGCCGGCGAAGCTCATCGTGAACGACTCGCCGGTGCGCCGCCCGAGCAGCGTGCCGAGGCCGAGCTGCTCGGCGCGGTGGTAGCCGGTCTGGAGGTTGGCCGACCAGCAGACCGCCGCCTGCGGGTCGACGTACGTCGGCGCGTCCACGTTCAGCACCACCGGCGTGCCCCTGGTGGTGATGGCGATCCGGCCGTACCCGGTGAACACGCAGTTGAACAGGCCGGACGACGACGCCATCCCGGCGCCGCCGACCATCCTGATGTCGTACTGGAGGGTGGAGTCGAAGGCGAGCACGCTGGAGCCGTTGATGGAGAGCGAGTCGCCCGGCTCCAGGTCGATGATGTGCACGTCCTTGGCCAGCTCGGCGAGGAAGACGTCACCCTGGCCGGAGACCTTCATCAGCGGGACGCCCTCGCCGGTGAGCTTCTGCTTGAGGAACTTGCCGAGCCCGCCCGAGCCCAGCGCCTGGAACTGCACCTGGCCCTGGTAGGCGACCATCGACCCGGCCCGGGCCATCGCCTCGCCGTTGAGCTCGATCTTCAACATCTTCGAGTTCTGCAGCCGCATGCCGGGCTGCGCGGACTCCTTCTCCAGATTCTCCGCGGAGAACAGCTCGCTGCGCATGAAAGGTGCCTCCTGAAAAGGTCGCGGTCGCTGCACCGACCGTAGGCGACCAGGGCAACCACGGGCCATCAGCCGAGCGGCGCGTCGGACGGGCAGCGGACGGCGCGGCTCAGCCCCAGCCCAGCGCGTGCAGCCGCGCGTCGTCGATGCCGAAGTGGTGGGCGATCTCGTGCACCACCGTCACCGCCACCTCGTCGACGACGTCCTCGTCGTTGTCGCAGATCCGCAGGATCGGGCGGCGGTAGATCGAGATGCGGTCCGGCAGCACGCCCGCGTAGTCCCAGCCCCGCTCCGTAAGCGCGTGCCCCTCGTAGAGGCCGAGCAGGTCGGGCTCGCCCGGCGGCGGGTCGTCCTCGACCAGGATCACCACATTGCTCATCAGGCCGAGCAGCTCCTCGGGGACCTCGTCGAGGGCGTCGGCGACCAACTCTTCGAAGCGCTCGCGGGTCATCTCCACCGGCATCCCACCCATTGTGCCCGACGCCGAACCGGACGACCGGTCACGATGTGCCCCGAGGCCGGAGATCCGCGCGTCCACGGAGAGAGCGACCGCCCGGGAGCGGGCGGAGACTCTGTCCGTGAACGTGCGGCGTACGGGGTCGGCCGGCTCAGGAGGCCAGGCGGGCGGAGAGGGTGATCTCGGCGCCCGGCGAGAGCAGGCGGGAGATCGGGCAGTTGGCCTTGGCGGCCTCGGCGAGCTTCTGGAACTCCGCGTCGTCGATGCCCGGCACCTGGCCGACGGTCTCCAGGTCGATGCGGGTCACGGTCATCCCGGCGTCGGTCTTGTCCAGGTGGACCTTGGCGGTGGTCTCGACAGAGGTGGCCGTCGTGCCGGCGTCGGCGAGAGCCTTCGAGAACGCCATCGAGAAGCAGCCGGCGTGCGCGGCGGCGATCAGCTCCTCGGGGTTGGTGCCCTCGCCCTCTTCGAAGCGCGACTTGAACGAGTAGTTGCCCGACAGGCCGCCCTTACCGGTGCGGACGGTGCCCGACCCCTCGGTGAGATTGCCCTGCCATTGTGCGGAAGCGGTACGGATAGGCATGACCAGAACGCTAGCGGAAAGGCGACCGCCGAGCGACCGGCCCGCACCCACGCCCGCCCTGCGATTCCGGTCACCACCGGTCGGCTGTGCCATGATTCGACGCAGGCCCGTGACCGGCGGAAGGATGGCCGATGTCCGAGGAGCTGCCGATCCCCCGGCAAGGCGACCGGTCGGATGCCCCGGCCGTACTGGAGTGGGGCGCCGACGACCCGGGCCGGCCGCGCCGGTTCGGCCGTTCCCTGGTCGGCCTCACCCGGGACCCGAGACTGCCCCTGCTGCTCGCCGGGCTCGGCGCGGTGGCCGGGGTCGCCTCGCTGGTCGGGGAGTGGCTGGTGATGACGCTGCCGAACGGCGGCCCCGAGGGCAACAGCACGATCGAGGTGCCCGTCGGGGTGTCCGAGGTCGGCGGCCTGGGTGTCGGTTACCTGGTCGGGCTGCTCGGTCTGGTCTGCACCGTGGCACTGGCGTTGCGAGGCACGGCGGCCGTCCGGCCGAACGCCCGGCTGGTCGGGCTCACCCTCGCCGGCGCCCTGCTGGCGCTCCTGGCCGCCGCCACCGGCACGCTCGACGATCCCGGTGAGCGCAGCCTCTACTACTCGCCACAGGACGGCTTCGGGGTCGAGTACGGTCGCGGCCTGGTGATGGCGTTCACCGCCTGCGTGCTGCTCGGTGTCGCGTTGCGGCTGGCGCCGGCCGCCCCGACCGGCACGCCGACCGGACCTGCGGAGGACGACCGGGTCGCGGACACGACGGCCGGACGCGGCTGGCGCCGCCGGCGGGATCGCGATCCGGTCGACGAGGACGGCCTGCCCGCGCCGGCCGAC
>NZ_QGKR01000046.1 GCF_003172955.1 Micromonospora acroterricola
CGCATCGGTGCCCGCCGTCGCGGCGGCGGGATGCATCGCCCGGCGCACCGGCTGCTCGCCGGCGTGCTCGACGCGGACGCGCAGCGTCTGCGCCGGGCGATGCATCTCGCCGCCGCGACGGCGGGCACCGATGCGGCCCTGGCCGCCGAACTGGAACAGGCGGCGACCGGTGGGCAGGGCGGCTGGGCCACCGGGGCGGCCGCGCTGTGCCGGGCCGCCGAACTCAGCGACCAGCCGGCCCAGGCAGCGGTCCGCCTGTTGGCCGCCGCCCGGTACGCCTGGGCCGCGGGTCAGACCCATCAGGCTCGGCTGCTGCTCGACCGGCTCCGCGCCGCCCCGGTGGACCCGGCCGTGAGCGGGCACGTCGACCTGCTCCGCGGCGAGCTGGGATTGCGGTGCGGCGCCGCCTCGGTCGCGTCGACCACGCTGCTGGCCTCCGCCGCGTCGCTGGCCGGCACCGACCGCGCCCTGGCCCTGACCGCGCTGGTGCGGGCCGGCGAGGCGGTCTGCTTCGCCGGCGACCAGTACCGGTACGCCGAGGTCGGGCGCCGGGCGCTGGCGTTGCGGCGTCCGAACGACCCGCCGGCCACCGAGCTGATGAGCTGTGTGGTCGCCGGGATCGCGGCCACCCTGCGAGGCGACCATGAGCGGGCCGGGCCCGCGCTGCGCCGCGCCGTGGTGCTGGGCGGGCGGTTGACCGGGCCGGCACTGACCCCGACCGCGCTCACCTGCGCGGCGGCGGCCGGTCTGGTGGTCGCCGTGGACGGCGCGGCGCACCGGCTCGCCGAGCGCGCCGCCGTGTTGGCCCGGGACCGGGGCGAGCTGTCCATGCTGTCCCGGGCGCTGGAGCTGCGGGCGGTCGCCGAGTACTGGCTGGGACGGCACGAGGCGGCGGCGGAGACCTCCCGCGACGGGCTGCGGGTAGCCCGCGCCGCCGGTCAGGTCAACTGCGCCAACATCCACCTGGGCATGCTCGCGGTGCTGGCGGCGATCCGGGCCGACCGGGACACCAGCCTGCGGCGGATCCGGGAGATCGGTGAGGCCCCGACGCCGGGCAGCCGCCCCCACGCGCTCGCCGGGTGGGCCCTGGCGGTGCTCGACCTGGTCGACGGGCGGCACGCCGAGGCCGCGGACCGGCTGGCGTCGCTGGCCCGGCTCGGCACCGGGCGCGGCCAGGTCCTTGTTCAGGTGATGGCCACCCCGTACCTGGTGGAGGCGGCCGCCCACCTGGCGCACCGGCCGGCGGCGACGGCCGCGCTCGCCGTCTTCGACCGGTGGGCCAGCAGCACCGCGAGCCCGTTGCGCCGGGCCCTGTCCGCCCGCTGCCACGCGCTGGTCGCGCCACGGGGCAGCGCCGAGGCCGAGCGGGAGTTCCGGACCGCGCTGCGGCTGCACTCGACCGAGGCCGGCACGTTCGAGCGCGCCCGCACGGAGTTGCTCTTCGGTGAGGAGTTGCGCCGCAGCCGACGCCCGCGCGACGCCCGCGCGCACCTGCACCAGGCCCGCGAGACGTTCACGCTGCTCGGGGCGAACCGCTGGGCCGAGCAGGCCACCGCCGAGCTGCGGGCGGCGGGGGAGTCGGTCGGCCCGCCGGACCTGCCCGCGGCACGGCTGCTGACCGGCCAGCAACTGCGCATCGCCGAACTGGTCGCCGAGGGGGCCACCAACCGGGAGATCGCCGCCCGGATGTTCCTCTCCACCCGCACGGTCGACCACCACCTGCGCAACGTGTTCCACCGGCTCGGCATCCGCTCCCGCACCGAGCTGGTCCGCGCGTTCGCGGCCGAACGGCACGCGGGGTCGGCCTCCGAGCGGTGATCGCCGTCCGCTCTGGACGCCATAAACTATCACCGCTAGTTTATGGCGCATGGAGCTCACCCTCTCCGCCGAGCAGGCGGCCGTCCGTCAGCTCGCCGCCGAGTTCGCCGACCGGGAACTGCTGCCCCACGCGGCGGCCTGGGATCGCCGTGAGTCGGTCGACCCGGCCGTCGTGGGCATGCTCGGCGACCTCGGCTTTCTGGGGCTGACCATCGCCGAGTCCGACGGCGGCTCCGGCGGCGACCACCTCGCGTACTGCCTCGTCCTGGAGGAGCTGGGCCGGGGCGACTCGGCCGTACGCGGCATCGTGTCCGTCTCGCTCGGCCTGGTCGCCAAGTCGATCGCCGCCCACGGATCGGCCGCGCAGCGGGCCGAGTGGCTGCCCCGGCTCTGCTCCGGCACCGCACTCGGCTGCTTCGCGCTGACCGAGCCGGACAGCGGGTCGGACGCCGCCGCCCTGCGCACCCGCGCGGTGCGCGACGGCGCGGACTGGCTGCTCACCGGCACGAAGACGTTCATCACCAACGGCACCACCGCCGACGTCGCGCTGGTCTTCGCCCGCACCGGTGGCCCCGGACACCGGGGCATCACCGCGTTCCTGGTGCCCACCGGGAGCGCCGGGCTGACCCGGCGGGAGATCCACGGCAAGCTCGGCCTCCGGGGGCAGGCGACCGGCGAGCTGCGTTTCGACGAGGTGCGGGTGCCCGACGAGGCCCGTCTCGGCGTCGAGGGCGGCGGGTTCCGTCTGGCGTTGGCCACCCTCGCCAAGGGACGGATGTCGGTCGCCGCCGGCTGCGTCGGCATCGCCCAGGGTTGCCTGGACGCCGCGGTGGGCTACGCCGGGCAGCGGACCCAGTTCGGCAAGCCCATCGCCGGCCACCAGCTCGTGCAGCAGTTGCTCGCCAGCATCGCGGTGGACACCGCCGCCGCGCGGCTCCTGGTGTGGCAGGTGGCCGACCTGATCGACCGCGACCAGCCGTTCGCCACCGAGGCGTCGATGGCAAAGCTCTTCGCCAGCGAGGCCGCCGTCCGGGCGGCCAACAACGCGGTCCAGGTGTTCGGCGGGTACGGCTACATCGACGAGTACCCGGTCGGCAAGTACCTTCGCGACGCCCGCGTCGCCACCCTCTACGAGGGCACCAGCCAGATCCAGCAGCTCCTCATCGGACGCGCGCTCACCGGCGTCAACGCCTTCTAGGTCCAGCGGCTTCGATGGCACGGCCGGACATGTGCCGTCGGGGATCCGACAGCTGGCGACCGACGGAACCGCAACCGTGCGGTGGAAGCATCATCGGTGGCCGCCGTCCCGGTCAGCACAGGAGGATCTGATGCAGCTCATCGCTCGACGTGTCCTGTCGGCCGGCGCCGTCGCCGGCCTGCTGGCGACCGCGGCAGTCGTCGCCGCGTCGCCGGCCACCGCGTTCCCCCGGCCACCCGCGCCGGCCTGCCCCATCGAGACACTGCCCCAGCCTCCGGACATGTACCGCACCCAGGCCTACGCCATCGACAGCACCGGCCGGTACATCGTCGGCGGAGCGTTGCGCGTGGCCGACGAACAACCCACCAAGGCGTTCCTGCTGATCTGGGACCGGGGCCACCTGACGACCGTGCCCTCGCCGTTCGGCGAGGGTGGCGTCGGCGTCAACGCTCGCGGTGTGGTGATCGGCACCGGACACGGCGAGGGTGGGACCCAACCGTGGAGCTACCGCGACGGCGTCTTCACCCTCCTGCCGGCCCGGTCGGACGAGACCTACGTCTCGGCGATCAACGCCGCCGGCGACGTGGTGGGATACGACTACGACGACGCGACCGGCCGCTTTGTGGCGCTGCGCTGGCCGGCGTCCCGCCCGGGCACGTTCGAGGTGCTGGACGTCCCGGCCGGCGGGATGGCGCTGGGAATCACCCGTGACGGCACCATCGTGGGCACCGTCAGCGGCCCCGAACACGCCACGGGTTGGGCTCGGCGCCCGGACGGTCGGTATGCGGAGCTCACCGTGCCTGGCGCCCGGAGTACCCAGGTCCTCGCCGCCGAGGGCAAGTGGGCTCTCGCCCGGGTCGATCTGAGCAACGGCGACCAGTTCGGGGTGCGCTGGAACCTCCGTACCGGCGCGTACACCGTCCTGGACCCGCGGAGTTACGTGGCCACCGACGTCAACTCGCGAGGGGCGGTCGTCGCCGGCGACTGGGTGGTCCGCCCTGGCGCCTCCCGACAG
>NZ_QGKR01000366.1 GCF_003172955.1 Micromonospora acroterricola
TGGTCGGAGCGGGGGCGGCGGCCGGGGGCGCGGCGTGGGCCGGTGTTGCCGAGGTGGCGGCGAGGCCGCCGGCGGAGACCAGGGCGGTGGTGGCTGCGGCGTCGCGGAGGAAGCGACGGCGGTCGAGGTTGGGCATGACGGATCTGCTCCCCGTGGTCGGGCGATTGGTCGACACGAGCCAATCAGCGCCACCGGGCCCAGGTCCAAGATCGAGGACCGCCGGCTCCGATACGCCTCCGCATATCGGGCCTGCTCAGCGACCCTGCGCCGGCACCCGGAGCGGTGCGAAATCAGTCTCCGCGCAGCGCCTCGACGGCCGTCCGGGCCGCGTTTCCCATCGCCAGGTCCACGTCGATCCGGCGCGGGGCCAACTGGTCGGCGCGGGCGAAGACGGCGATCGCGTACCGGCCGCCGTCGGGGTATTCGGCGACCCCGGCCTCCAGGTGCAGCCCGGGCAGGGTGCCGGTCTTACCGGACACCCGGACGCCGGGCGGGAAACCGGCGGCCAGCCGGGTCCAGAAGATCTGCCGGGCCATCCAGGTGCGGACCATCGCGCAGGCCTCCGGCGGCCCGGCCTCGTCCCGCCAGATCAGCGTGAGCAGCCGCGTGATCTCCCGCGCCGTGCTGGACGTGGTGCGCGACGGGTCGAAGACCCGCATCGCCCAGACCCGGTCCGCCGGCAGGGTGGGGAAGATCCGGGCGAACTCCGCCTCGGTCCGCGCGCCCACGTCGGCGAGCATCGCCTCGACCAGGTCCCGCGGGCCGCCGAGGACGCGGGTGCGGGTCAGCCCCAGCTCGGCGGCGAGCATCGGCAGCAGGTCCGGGCCGACCCGGCGCAGCAGCAGGTCGGCGGCCGTGTTGTCGCTGACCGACATGGCGAAGTACCCGAGGTCACGCAACGACACCTCGGCGTCGTCGGTGCAGCCCGCCAGCCCCCACCCGCCGAGCCGGTCGGCGGCGGTGACCAGGATCCGCTCGGTCGGGTCCAGCTGGCCGGCGACGACCTGCCGGGCGAACTCCAGCACCAGCAGGATCTTGAAGATCGAGGCGATCACCACCTGCTCGTCGGCGCGTACCCCGATCTCCCGGCCGTCGACCGTCCCGCCCGCAGGGTCGACGGCGTCCAGGTCGACGGCGTGCAGGCTCGCGGTCACCCCCGCTCCGGCGAAGATGGCCTCGATGCGCTCCCCCACGTCCACCCCGGCACGGTATCCAGCGGCACCAGACCGGCGCTGGCGTAGGGTCCGGGCCGTGGACCTGCTCCGGCACCTGCGGCACTTCGTGGTGGTCGCCCGCGAGCTGCACTTCGGGCGGGCCGCCGAGCTGCTGGGCATGGCCCAGCCGCCGCTGAGCCAGTCCATCCAGCGGCTGGAACGGGAGCTGACCGTCGAGCTGTTCGACCGGTCCCGCCGCCAGGTGCGACTCACCACCGCCGGTGAGCTGCTGCTCGGCGAGGCGGAGGAGCTGCTCGCCGGCGAGGGCCGGCTGCGCAGCCTGATGGGGCAGGTCCGGGCGGGCGAGCTGGGCATCCTGCGGGCCGGGGTGCCACCGGAGACGCCCGCGGTGACACTGCGCCTGCTGCTGGACGCGCTCACCGCGCGGGCGCCCGGCCTCGACGTGGAGCTGCACGAGCTGACCACCGGCGAGCAGGTGCGGATGCTCACCGAACGGAACCTGGACGTGGGGCTGGTGCACCACCCGGTGGCGGCCGACGGGCTGCGCTTCGGCGCCCCGGTGGACGTACCCCTGGGGGTGCTCCTGCCGCGCACCTCGCCGCTGGCCCGCGGCCGGGAGGTGACGCTCGCCGCGCTGGCCGGCCTGGACCTGGTGGCGGCGCCCCGGGCGACCGCGCCGGGCTGGCACGACCACCTGCTGGCGGTGTGCCGGCGGCACGGCTGGCGGCCGACGCGGGTCCGGCCGGCGCGCAATCCGGAGTTCCTCTTCGGGCTGGTGCTGGCCGGTGGCGCGGTGGCCGTCGAGCCGGCGACCGTGGCCCGTCGGGAACCGCGGATCGCCTGGCGGCCGATCGCCGACGCACCGCTGGCGAAACGCACCTCGGCGGCCTGGCCCGACCGGTCGGCGCACCCGGCGGCCCCGATGTTCGGGCAGCTCGCCGCCGAGGTGCTGGCCGGCGCCGAGCCCGCGACGCCCACGTCGGCCGGCCCGCCGTCGGTGCCGGCAGCACGGCCCTGGCCGGTGCTCTTCGACACGACCGGGTGAGCGGCCCCGCGTTGCGCTGATCACTGGGGGATGACCGGTGAATCGACCTCCCGCCCGGGTATGGATGACAGGTGGCACGGGAGGCGGCGGACGTGGACACGGGTCCGCGCCACGATGCCTCGGACGAAGACGCGAAGGAGCCGCAGTGGCCAACACGATTCCCGACATCAGCCTGAACGACGGCACCACAATTCCGCAGCTCGGCTTCGGGGTGTTCCAGATCGAGCCGAAGGACACCGTCGCGGCGGTGAGCACGGCGCTCGAGGTGGGCTACCGGCACATCGACACCGCGGAGATGTACGGCAACGAGGCCGAGGTGGGCCAGGCGGTCCGCGAGTCCGGCCTGGACCGCGGCGCGGTCTACATCACCAGCAAGCTGAACAACGCCTTCCACCGCCCGGACGACGCCCGCAGGGCGTTCGACTCGACGCTGGCGGCGCTGAAGATGGACTACATCGACCTGTTCCTGATCCACTGGCCGCTGCCGACCCTGTACGACGGCGACTTCGTCTCCACGTGGAAGGTGCTGGAGGAGTTCCAGCGCGACGGTCGGGCCCGCTCGATCGGCGTGTCGAACTTCCAGGTGTCGCACCTGCAGCGGCTGGCCGCCGAGGCCGACGTGGTGCCGGCGGTGAACCAGGTCGAGGCGCACCCGTACTTCGGCAACGAGGAGGTCCGCGCCTACGACCGTGAGCACAACATCCTCACCGAGGCGTGGTCGCCGATCGCGCAGGGCAAGGTGCTGGGCGACCCGACGGTGGTCGACATCGCCGAGCAGGTCGGCCGGACCCCGGCGCAGGTGGTGCTCCGCTGGCACGTGCAGCGCGGCGACATCATCTTCCCGAAGTCGACCACCCCGCAGCGGATCGAGGAGAACCTCCGGATCTTCGACTTCGCCCTGGACGACACGGCGATGGAGCGGCTCACCGAACTGGACAAGGGTGAGGCCGGCCGGCAGGGCGGGCACCCGGACACCTTCGCGTACCTGCCGGCGTAACGCGTCGGCCGGCGACGGCGCACACAGGAAGGGGGCCTGACCGGGCCCTCTTCTCCTGTGAAAGGACCGCGCCCGGCGATGTCGCTCCGCCGTACCATCCTGGCTCTGCTGCCCTTGCTCCTGCTCGGTCCGGCGGCCTGCGCCCCGAGCCAGGCCGCGAAGGCCCCTCGCTGGTCCGCGCCGGCGGTGGCGGCCTCGCCGACCCCACCGAAGCCGCACCCGGCGCCGAGCTCCACCGCCGACGTCCGCAGCCGGGTGACGGGGGCGATGCTGGACCTGGACGCCCGGTTCCACCCGGAGACGGCGCAGTACACCGACGAGAACAGCGAGGCGTGGAAGCTGATCTCCCTGTGCAGGGCGAGCCTGCCGTCGGACATCAAACGCACCGCCTACCGGGAGCGGAGCTGGGACGGCGAGACCCTGTGGCTGCGGCAGTACGTGGTCGGCTACCTGAAGGTTCCCGGCCGCAAGCTCGCCGACGAGCTGCGGTCGGTCCTCGCGACGTGCAAGCAGTACGAGGTGCCTGACGACGGGCGTACCTCGACGATCGTGCGGCCCTCGCCCCCACCGGTGCCGAACGGCCCGGACGTGATCACCTTCTGCGAGCGGCTGAAGGGGAAGGCGACCCGGCACCAGTGCACGCTCATCCTCGTACGCGGCAACTTCGTCATGGAGGTGGACGCCGCGGCGAACAACGGCGACCTGGCGGCCAGCACGGACCTGATCGCGAAGGTCGCCCCGCTCGCGTCGGCCGCCCTGGAGAGGATCGCCTGAGCGCCGCCGTGGGGCGGGCGCCGCTGCTGCCG
>NZ_QGKR01000045.1 GCF_003172955.1 Micromonospora acroterricola
GCGCGGCCGGGTTGGCCGCGCTGCTGCGGGAGCTGGCGGAGCGCCGTCCCGCCGCGACGATCACCCTGGTCGGGCACAGCTACGGGTCGCTGGTGGTGTCGCTGGCCGCGGCGGACGCCCCGCCGCAGGTCAGCGACGTGGTCAGCCTCGGCGGGGTCGGCGCCGGGGTGCAGCACGCGGACGAGCTGCCCGGCGGGCGGCGGTTCTGGGCGGCCGAGGCGCCCACCGACTGGATCCGGTGGGTGCCTCCGGCGCGGCTCCCCGGCGTCGGGTACGGCCGCCGCCCCGGCGACCCCGCATTCGGCGCCCGGCCGTTGCCGACCGGCGGGGTGGACGGGCACGACGGCTACCTGGTGCCGGGCAGCGCCACGCTGGCCGCGGTGGCGGCGGTCGTGCTGAGCGCCGGCGACCGGGCCGGGAGCGCCCGGTGAGCCGCGACCGCGCGGTCGACGCGCTGCGGGCGTACGCCATCGGCGGGGTGGTGCTCGGGCACTGGCTGGTCACCGGGCTGGTGCTGGCCGCCGACGGCGGTCTGCGCCAGGCCAGTCCGCTGGCCGCGCTGCCCGGCCTGGCCCCGGTGACCTGGGTGTTGCAGACACTCGGCCTGTTCTTCTTCGCCGCCGGGTTCGGCTCGGCGAGGTCGCTGGCGCGCCACCCGGGCGGGCCGGGCGGCTGGCTGGGCGGGAGGCTGCGCCGGCTGCTGCTGCCCGCGCTGGCGCTGCTGGGTGTGGGTGCCGCCGTGCTGCTCGCGGCCACCGTCGCCGGCATCCCGGACGACACGCTCGCCGTCGCGCTGCGGCTCGCCGTCAGTCCACTGTGGTTCCTGCTGCCGCTGCTGCTCCTCGTGGCGTCGACCGATCCGCTGCGGGTCGCCGTCCACCGCTGGGGGCTGGCGCGCTGCGTGGTGCCGGCGGTGGCCGTGGTCGCGGCCACCGACCTGGCGGTCCGGCTGCTGCCGGCCGGCGCCGGCCTGCCGCCGGTCTCCGTGCTGGCGGCGTGGGCGGTGCCGTACCTGCTCGGCCTCGCCCACGCCGACGGGCGGCTGGCCGGCCCACGGGCGGCGGGCGTACTGGCCGGCGGCGGGGCCATGGCGCTGGCCGCGATGCTGGCACTGGGATATCCGGTGAGCGCGGTCGGGGTGCCCGGGGCAGGGGTGTCCAACCTGAACCCGCCGTCGCTGCTGGCGGTGGCGTTGGCGGTCACCCAGGTCGGGCTGGGGCTGCTCGCCCGGCCGGCGCTGGAACGGCTGCTGGCCCGCCAGGTGCCGGGCCGGGCGGTGACCGAGGTGAACCGGAACGCCGTGCGGATCTACCTGTGGCACCAGCCGGTACTGGTCGCGGTGACCGCGCTCGTCGCCCGCGGTGGGGTGGCCCTGCCGGGGCTGCACACCGCACCGGACTCTCCGGGCTGGGTGCTCGCCCGGTGCTGCTGGCTGCCGCTGCTCGCCGCGGTGCTGGTCACGCTGGTGCGGGCGGGCCGCCGGCCGGCCCGCCGGACGGGGTGGCGACGGCCGCCCGGTGGAGGAGCCGCCGGCCGGTCGGCCGAGTGCGTCCCGCCGGCACCGCGGGTGTACGATCATCGACGTTCCGGCCCGCCCGACTCCAGGAGGTGATCGCTGTGCGAGATAGCGATCCTCCCAGTCGTGGCCGGGCCGATGGTCAGCCCCGCTGAGCCACGACTCAGTCTGGTGAGCTGACCCCGCTCCGCTCCCCGCCACCCGGCCCACGCCGAGGTGCGCGTGCCGCGCCGTCCGATCATCGGACGATCGCCGGGAGCCGCCCGGTCACGACTTCGTGTGCGCGTCCCCACCCCCTGCGGTCCGCCCCCGCACGCGGACCGTCCAGCCGCCACCCGGAGCCGTCCATGAGCCGCTACGTCGCCCCGCTGGGCTTCACCCTCGCCGCCGTCTGGGTGGCCATCGTCTTCGTCCTCGCCGGCGGCGGTCACTGACCGTCGCTCACCCGCCCCGTCACGCCGCCCCGACGGGCGGTGCCCGGGACCAGCCCGGGCCCCGCCGACGTCAGAGCATCCGCGACGACCAGAGCAGGCTGAGCGCGCCGGCGCAGAGCGCCAGCAGCAGCGCCACCCCGGCGTACCACTGGGTCACCTCGCGCGGCTCGGTGCGGAACCCGATCGAGCTGCCCATGTCCTGGTAGACCTGCTTCAGCTCGCTCACCGAGGCGGCCTCGTAGAAGTAGCCCTCGGTGGTCTCGGCCAGCTCGGCCAGGGCCAGCCGGTCCACCGGCACCCGCTGGAGCTGACCGCCGATGTCGACCTGGCCGGTGTCGGTGCCGAAGGCGATGGTGGAGACCGGCACGTTGGCCGCCTGCGCGGCCGCCGCCGCCTCCTCCACCGACCGGCCGGAGGTGCGGAACCCGTCCGACAGCAGCACGATCCGGGCCGGGGGGATGCCCGCCGCGCCGTCGGCCGGCACCGACCGGATCGCCTCCAGGCAGGTGAACACCGCCTCACCGGTCGCGGTCGCCTCCGCCAGCACCAGCCCGTCGATCGCGCTGGTCACCGCCGCCCGGTCCTTGCCCGGTGGCACCAGCACGTTCGCCGCCTTGGCGAACGAGACGAGGCCCAGGTTGTAACTCTCCGGCAGCTCGCCGACGAACTGCTTCGCCGCCTCCTGGGCCGCCTCCAGGCGGTTCGGCGCCACGTCGTCGGCCTGCATGGACAGCGACACGTCGATGGCGAGCATCACCGTGGCCCGCTCCAGCGGCTCCTTGGTGTCCACCGCGGGACGGGCCAGCGCGGTGGCCAGCACCAGCAGGCAGAGCAGGAACGCGGTCGCCGGGACGTGCCGGCGCCAGCCCAGCCCCTTCGGCGCCAGGGTGCGCAGCAGGTCCACGTTGGTGAACCGCATCGCGTACGCCCGGCGGTGCAGCTGCCGCCAGAGGTAGAACGCGGCGAGTGCGAGCACCGGCAGAACAGCCAGCAGCCACCACGGTTGCATGAAACGGATCATCGTGTCGTCCCCCGGGTGCGGGCGTGCCGCTGCGCGGCCACGAAACGCACCATGTCCAGCAGCCAGTCTCGGTCGGTACGCAGTCGCAGGTGGGCCGCGCCGGCGCCGCGCAGCGCGGCGGCGATCGTGGCCCGCTGGGCGGCGGCGGCCTCGGCGTAGCGCTGCCGCAGCCGCGGGTCGGCGGTCTGCACCTCGTGCAGCTCGCCGCTCTCCGGGTCGACCACCGGCAGCACCCCCACGTCGGGCAGCTCCAGCTCCCGCGGGTCGACCACCTCGATCGCCAGCACGTCGTGCCGGACGCGCAGCTTGCGCATCGGCCGGGCCCACTGCTCGGCCGGCGCGAGGAAGTCCGAGACCACCACGGCCACCCCGCGCCGGCGGGGCGGGCGGTTGAGCATCTCGATCAGGGCGCCCAGGTCACCCCGACCGGGCTGGATGGCGGTGCCGGCGACAGCCCGCAGCAGGCCCTGCGCCTCCTTGCGGCCCGAACGTGCCGGCAGCCGGGTGAGCACGCCCGGCCCCGCCGGCGCAGAGCCACCCCGCCAGCGTCGGGCCGGGGCGGACGCGCCACCGCCGGTGCCGATCACCGCGCCGATCCGGTTGCCGCCGCGCACGGTCAGGTGGGTGATGGCGGCCGCTGCGGCCACCACCACCTCCCGCTTGAGCCACTGCCCGGTGCCGAAGTCCAGGCTGGCCGAGAGGTCCAGCGCCAGCCACGTCTCCAGCTCCCGGTCGGCGACCGTACGCCGCACGTGCGGCGTCGTGGTGCGTGCGGTGACCGGCCAGTCCATCCGGCGTACGTCGTCGCCGGGGCGGTACTCCCGCGACTCCCCCGCCTCGCTGCCCGGTCCGGGCAGCAGGCCGGCGTAGTCGCCCTGGAGCAGCCCGTCGAGCTTGCGGGTGACCAGCAGTTGCAGCCGGGACAGCACGGCCTCGCTGCGGTCGGCGAGGGGGGCGGGT
>NZ_QGKR01000044.1 GCF_003172955.1 Micromonospora acroterricola
CTCGGTGGCCGGGCTGCGGCCCAGGCTCGCGGTACGCCTCCGGCCGGGCCTCCTCGCGCGGACGCCGGTCGGGGTGCGCCTCGGCGCGTGCCGCCGCCTCGCGGGGCTGCTGCCAGTGCGGGTCGGCCGTGGGACGGCGCCGCTCATCGTCGCGGCGGGGCTGTGCGGGTGGCTCCGCTGCGGGCCGGTGCCGGCGTCCATCGTCGAGGGTCTGCGGTGCGCCGGACTCGTCCGGGCGGTACCGCCGCTCCGTGGGCGCACCGACTCCGGCGTCCGTGCGGGCCCGCGCCGCCGGCCGCGCGTCTTCAGGGAACCGCTCAGGACGGCGGGCGTCGTCGGTGTACCTCTCCGATCGTCGGGCGTCGTCGGGGAACCGCTCAGGACGGCGGTCATCCGCACCTCGCTCCGGACGACGCGGGTCGTCGACCGGCCGATCGGAGCGACGCGGGTCGTCGACCGGCCGATCGGAGCGGCGCGAATCGTCGACCCGCCGATCGGAGCGGCGCGCATCGTCGACCGACCGATCCGAGCGGCGCGGGTCGTCGGTGATCCGTTCTGGACGCCGGGAGTCGTCGCCGGCCCGATCCGGACGGCGCCGGTCGTCGGTGACCCGGTCGGGGTACCCGTCGGCGCGGTACCGCGAGCGGCCGTCCACGGGCGCCCACTGGCCGGCCCCGCCGGCGGCCCAGCCGTCGGCCGGGCGGTCGTCGTGGCTGCGGGTGGGCCGGGCGGCGTACCCGTCGCCGGGGTGCCGGTCGTGTCCGGCGGCCGGGCGTTCCTGCGTGCCGCGCCGGCGTGGCGCCTCGTCGGGCTCCGGCACCCAGCCGGAATCGACCCGGGGTGCGGGGGACACCGGTGGCGCCGGCGGGTACCCGCGCTCCCGGTCGGTCGGCTCCTGCCGGGGGCGGCGGGTGTCGTACCGCTCGGCGGGCTGGTCCCGGTGCCAGGCGGCCTCCCGGGCCGGTCCGCGCTCGTCGCTCGGGCGTCGGTCGGACCAGGCGGTCCGCCGGTCCGACTCGGGGGAGCGGCGGTCCTCGCGCCGGGGCGGCTCGGGCAGCGGCCGCCGGTACGGCTCGTGGTCGTACTGGCGGGCGTCGGCGCTGTCGGATCGGCCGTAGGGGGACGCGTCGACCGGACGCTCGTCGGCCCGGGGCCGGCCGTAGGGCTCCGTCTCGGCCGGCTCCTCGTCGGCCCAGGAGCGGCCGAGGTACGTCCCGTCGGGGCGGGTGGGCGCGAGCGGCGGCACCTCGGTGGGACCGACCACCGTGGCCCGGCCGCGCGGCGGTGGGGGTGGCTGGTGGGACATGCCGATGTCGCCGGGATAGCGCTGGCCGGGAAACTGCGGCTGCCACTCGGTGGTCGGTTCGACCACCCAGGACGGTTCGTTCGGGTCCCGCCACCGGTCGGTGTAGCGGCCGTTCATCCGCCCGGCCTGTCGCCACACCCGGCCGGTTGGCCGATCCCGGTCCGAGGTGGGCCGTCCGCGCTCGCGCCCCGGTGACCGCCGGGCGTCCGGTCGCGGCCTGCCACGCCCCGGTGGCCGGCTCGCGTCCGCTCGCTCACGGCGTTGTCACCTCGTTGCCAATTGTCGCGCTGGGGCCTCGCGTGCCGGTCAGGTCGCCCGTCTCGGCAGGGCGTGGCTGCGGATGGAGGGTAACGGCGTCGGCTCGTCCACCGCCACTGTGGCACCGCCCACGGGCGCAAACGTTATCCGATGGTTTCGGACATTTGCGTCGATAACCGAATCTGGTCTCCGACCTTACCCCACCTGCTGCTCCCGAGGGAACGGTCGCCCTTGATCAGGGGTGTTCCATGATGAGTACGGCGAAGGTGCCGGGCGCCAGCGCCTCGTAGCGGTGTGGGGCGTCGCCGGGGAACGTCGCGTAGTCGCCGGGGCCGAGGTCGACGGGGCCGGACTCGGGCCCCACCCGCAGGCGGCCGGCGGCGACCACCACGTGCTCGACGCTGCGGGGGGTGTGCCCGTCCGCGCTCCGGACCGCGCCCGGCTCCAGCTCGATCAGGTAGACGTCCCGGCGGAGGTGCGCCGCCCCGGCGCTGAGCAGCGTTCCGGTGAAGTCGGCCTGCTCGGAGCGGACCCGGGGGCCCTCCCCGGCGCGCAGCACCCGGACGGTGTCGTCGGCCGGCTCCACCAGCCGGCTGAACGGCACGCCGAGCGCCACCCCGAGCGCCCACAGCGTCTCCACGCTCGGGTTGCCGGTGCCGGACTCCAGTTGGGACAGGGTGGACTTGGCGACGCCGGCCCGGCGGGCGAGTTCGGTCAGCGAGATGCCGACCCGGTCCCGCTCGCGGCGCAGGGCGGCGGCGATGGTGGCGAGCGGGGCGGCCGGTTCGGGAGGCATGCGTTCGCTCCATTGGATCAACGTTCGGTTTGACGAACACCGGTGAGCTGTTCACCATGGTGAACCATGCGTACGGTACAACGAACAGCCGGCGGCCGGATGCTTCGTGACGTGCTTGCCCTCGGCGCGGCCATGCTCGCGGTGGGCGCCTCGTTCGGCGCGGTGGCCATCGCCGCCGGGCTGCCCGTGTGGGCCACCCTGACCATGTCGGCGGTCCTCTACGCCGGCGGCGCGCAGTTCATGGCGGTCGGTCTGGTCGCCGCCGGCAGCCCGCTCGCCGCCGTGCTGGCCGGTCTGCTGCTCAACGCCCGGCACCTGCCGTTCGGCCTGGCCCTCGGCGACAGCCTGGGCCCCCGGCTGCGGCACCGCCTACTCGGCAGTCACCTGCTGACGGACGAGACAACCGCGTTCACCCTGGCCCAGCCGGCCGGCGACGCCCGGCGGCGGGCGTTCTGGCTCGCGGGGACGCTGCTCTTCCTGGCCTGGAACGCGGGCACCCTGCTCGGCGTGCTCGCCGGCGGCGCGGTCGGCGACCCGGCCGCGCTGGGCCTGGACGCCGCCTCCCCGGCCGGACTGATCGCGCTGCTGCTGCCGTCCCTTCGGGACCGGGACACCCGCCACGCGGCGTTGTCCGGGGCCGCGCTGGCGGTCGCCGCCACCCCGCTGCTCCCGGCCGGGCTGCCGGTGCTGCTCGCGCTCGCCGGCCCGGCCGTGATCGCCCTCCGCCGTCGGTCGACTCCGACCGACGACACCGGTCGCGCCCCGGGGACACGTGTCGGCGCCGAGCCCACCGGGGAGGGGTCGTGCTGATCGCCGTGATCCTGGCGCTGGCCGCCGGAACCTACGGCTTCCGGGTGGCCGGTGTGCTGCTGCGCGACCGGCTGGACCTGCCCGCGTGGGCCCGGCGGCTGCTGCCGGTGGGCGCCGCCGCGTTGCTCGCCGCGCTGGCCGCCACGGCGGCGCTCACCGAGGCCGGCCGGTTCGCCGGCTGGGCCCGGCCCGCCGGGGTGCTGGTGGGCGTGCTGCTCGCCTGGCGGCGGGTGCCGTTCGTGCTCGTGGTGGTCGGTGCGGCCGGCACCACCGCGCTGCTGCGCCTGCTCGGCGTGCCGTGAGCCGGGATCAGACCTTGTCGCCGAGCTTGACCTGGGGGGCGGGGGCACGCATCCGGCGGAAGGTGATCGACCGCATGACGGCGTACAGGTAGAGCGAACCCATCCGCTGGTCAGTCTTCGGGAAGCGCTGCCGGACCAGCTTGCTGATCTTGCGGCAGATCAGGATCGAGTCGACGACCACACCCAGCGCGAGCGCGCCCCAGAGCACGTTGGAGATCAGTCGGACCACCGCCGGCATCGCCGCGTTGGAGCCGATCAGCACGATCAGCGCGCCGCCGAAGAACCAGGTGCCGACGGTACGCCGGGAGTCGACCACGTTACGGGCCAGCAGCCGCTCCGGGCCGCGGTCGCGGGGGCCACCCTCGCGGCGGAACTCCGACGCGGCCTCGGCGCGCAGCTGCCGGCGGCGCTCCCGCTCCTCCTCCTTGGTGAGGGGGCGGGTGGGGCCGGCC
>NZ_QGKR01000200.1 GCF_003172955.1 Micromonospora acroterricola
GGGATCTGACGACACCGGCGACCGGCCCACGAGGTCCACTCGCCGCACCTTCCTGTCCGCCTCCGCCGCCGCCACCGCGGCGACCGCCGCCACGGTGGCGGCGGCGGAGGCGGACAGGAAGGTGCGGCGAGTGGACCTCGTGGGCCGGTCGCCGGTGTCGTCAGATCCCATTCCGGCATCCTCCCCATCGATGGTGGTGTCTGTCCATATCGCCGGACGCGGATGTTCCGTGGCTTTCACCCGGACCGGGTGATGACACCCGGTGTCCGCCGTTCCTACGGTGGGTGGCATGGCTGCCGTGCGCGCGACCCCCGCGGATCCCACGCCCGGAGTGCGGCCGGAGGCGCCCGGGGAGGGCGGTGACCAGCGGGCCATGCCGCCCGAGCTGGGCCCCGACTCGCTCGCCGTGCTCAGCGGCCCCACGTTCCTGTACTCCAACTCGCGTGGGGATGTGCCGCCGGGCAGCATCGGTGGCCTCGTGCACCTGGACACCCGGCTGATCAGCGGCTGGACGCTGACCGTCAACGGGGGTGAGCTGCTGGCGCTGCGTGCGGAAACCATCGAGCACTACTCCGCGCAGTACGTCCTCACCAACCCTGAGCTGCCCGGGCTGCCGGTGAACAGCCTCGGCGTCGAACGGCTGCGCTACGTCGGCGACGGCTTTCACGAGCGGGTGGAGCTGCGGTCGTTCCGGACGGAGCCGGTCCGGGTGGAGCTGCGGCTGGCCGTCGACGCCGACTTCGCCGACCTGTTCGAGGTCAAGTCCGTGGTCCGGGACCGGTCCGCGGAGATCACCCGCCACCATGCCGCCGACGGGTCCGAGCTGTGCTTCTCCTACCGGAACGGGAACTTCCGGGCTCAGACCCGGGTGTGCTGCCAGGCGCCGGCGGACCGCGTCGAAGGTGACGAGCTGGTCTGGGACCTGCATTTGCCCCCGCGTGAGCAGTGGCAGGTGGACCTGCACGTGCCGCTGCCGCCCGGGATGGGGGTGGTCGAGCCGGTCCGGGGCGACATCGCCGACGTCATCCATGGCCGGGCCGACGACCCGCTGCGCCGGTGGACCGAGGACCGGGCCGTGCTGCGCAGCGACAACCAGGCGCTTGAGCGCACCGTGCGGCAGTCCCGTGACGACCTGTCCGCGCTACGGCTGGACCTGGAGGTCAAGGGCCAGCGGATCATGGTGCCCGGGGCGGGGCTGCCCTGGTTCCTCACCGTCTTCGGCCGCGACACCCTGATCACCGCGTACCAGACCCTCGTCGCCGGGCCGGCGTTGGCCAGAGGAGCGCTACTGGCGTTGGCTCGGCTCCAGGGCGACAGGTGTGACGACTTCGCCGACGAGGAGCCCGGCAAGATCCTGCACGAGGTGCGCAGCGGTGAGCTGACCCGTAGCGGGACCAAGCCGTACGGGCCCTACTACGGCACCGCCGACGCCACCCAGCTCTGGCTGATCCTGCTCTCGGAGTACTGGCGCTGGACCGGCGACGACGACACCGTCCTGCACCTGCGGGACAACGCGCTGGCCGCGCTGCGCTGGATCGACGAGTACGGCGACCGGGACGGCGACGGCTACGTCGAGTACGCCACCCGCTCACCCGAGGGGCTGGGAAACCAGTGCTGGCGGGACTCGCCGGACGGCGTCTGCTTCGCCGACGGGCGCATTCCGGTGCTCCCACTGGCCACCTCCGACCTGCAGGGCTACACGTACGACGCGAAGCTGCGGCTGGCCGAGCTGTTCGACGGGCCGTTGGACAATCCCGCCCTGGCGATGCGACTGCGCGACGAGGCCGGCACGCTGTACGAGCGGTTCAACCGGGACTTCTGGATCGAGGATCGGGGCGGTTACTACGCGGTCGCCCTGGACGGCGACAAGAACCAGGTGGACTCCAAGACCTCCAACATGGGTCACCTGTTGTGGAGCGGGATCGTGCCGCGGGAGCGGGCCGACGCGGTGGTGCGCCAGCTCATGTCGCCGGACATGTTCTCCGGCTGGGGCATCCGCACCCTGTCGCGGGAGGAACGGCTCTACAACGCCGTCGGCTACCACCTCGGCACGGTCTGGCCGCACGACAACTCGATCGCGGTGCTCGGCCTGACCCGCTACGGCTACCGGGCCGAGGCGAACCGAATCATCCTGGCGCTGCTCGAGGCGGCGGAGCAGTTCGGCCACCGGCTCCCCGAGGCGCTCAGCGGCTTCGCGCGGGAGCGGATGGTGTTCGCCGTGCCGTACCCCACCGCGTGCAGCCCGCAGGCGTGGGCGGCCGGCACCCCCCTGGCTCTGGTCCGCGCGATGCTGGGGCTTGACCCGCGACAGGGACGGCTGGTGCTCGACCCGGACATCCCGGCCGAACTGGGCGGGATCACGGCCGACCGTGTGCGGGCCTTCGGTCAGGAGTGGGGGCTGGAGGCGGTGGGCACCAGCGGTCACCTCCGCCTCCAGCCCAGCTGACGGCGGTTCACGGGACGGCGGCGTTCGACGTTTGTCCCGGCCGTCGACGGGAAACGGGCCGCAATGACGAAACCTCGTGTGGTGATCGTGGGGGCCGGGTTCGCCGGTTACCACGCGGCGAAGACGTTGAGCCGGATCGCCCGGGACCGGGCCGAGATCGTGCTGCTGAACTCCACCGACTACTTCCTCTACCTCCCGCTGCTGCCCGAGGTCGCGGCGGGGGTGGTCGAGCCCAGGCGCATCGCGGTGCCGCTGACCGGGACGCTGAAGGGCGTACGGGTGGTGATCGGCGAGGCGGACCACGTGGACCTGCAGAACCGCTGGGTCGGCTTCACCCAGCCCGAGGGGGACAGGAACCGGCTGGCGTACGACCGCCTGGTGCTCGCCGTGGGCAGCGTCAACAAGCTGCTGCCGATCCCCGGCGTGACCGAGTACGCGCACGGCTTCCGCGGCCTGCCCGAGGCGGTCTACCTGCACGACCACGTGGTCCGCCAGATCGAGCTGGCCGAGCAGGCCGAGGACCCGGCGGAGCAGCGGGCCCGGTCGACGTTCGTGGTGGTCGGCGCGGGCTACACCGGCACCGAGGTCGCCGCGCACGGGCAGCTGTTCACCGACGCGTTGCAGGCCCAGCGGCCCCGGCTCACGGTCCGTCCCCGCTGGATGCTGCTCGACGTGGCCTCCCGGGTGCTGCCGGAGCTGGACAAGCGGATGTCGCGGACCGCGCACCGGGTGCTCGACCGCCGCGGCGTGGACGTGCGCATGGGCACCTCGGTGGCCGAGGCGACCGCGGACGGGGTGAAGCTCACCGACGGCGAGTACGTGCCCACCTGCACGCTGGTCTGGTGCGTGGGGGTGCGCCCGGACCCGTTCGTCAACGAGCTGGGTTTGCGGACGGAGAAGGGCCGCCTGGTGGTCGACGAGTTCCTCACCGTCCCCGGCTACCCCGAGGTGTACGCCTGCGGCGACGCCGCCGCGGTGCCCGACCTGACCCGCCCCGGCCAGGTCTGCACGATGACCGCCCAGCACGCCCAGCGGCAGGGCGCGCTCGCGGCGCGCAACATCGCCGCCTCGTACGGGCACGGCAAGCGCAAGCCGTACAAGCACCACGACCTGGGCTGGGTGGTCGACCTGGGCGGCAAGGCGGCGGCGGCGAACCCGCTGCACGTGCCGCTGGCCGGGCTGCCCGCCAAGGCGGTCACCCGGGCGTACCACCTGATGGCGATGCCGGGCAACCGGACCCGGGTCGGCGCCGACTGGGCGCTGGACGCCGCGCTGACCCGCCCGGCGGTCCAGCTCGGTCTGGTGCCCGCCAATGCGGTTCCGCTGGAGAGCACCTCACCCGAGGTGGCGGCCCGCGCCCGCTGAGGACCACCGGAACCGGCCGGTCAGCCCTGCGGGGCGGGGCCGGTCGGTCGGCGTGGCGGCGCGGCGGGCCCCGCCCCGCAGGGC
>NZ_QGKR01000355.1 GCF_003172955.1 Micromonospora acroterricola
ACGGCTGCGGCGAGCATCCTTGACGAGACTCGACCGGCTCCCGCCGATCAGCGCCGCCAGTACGAGCTGGCCGACCGGCTGCGGGCGGTCGCCGCGCGGCTTGCCCCCGGATGGTCGGGCGCCGCCCGTTCCACGCGCTCCAGCCATCGGCGCTGCCCGGTATGTCCGCCCGTCAATGGGGTGGGGGAGAGGCGTGGGCCCCGCCCGACCCAGGG
This sequence comes from Micromonospora acroterricola, assembly GCF_003172955.1. Lineage (GTDB taxonomy): Bacteria > Actinomycetota > Actinomycetes > Mycobacteriales > Micromonosporaceae > Micromonospora > Micromonospora acroterricola. The sequence continues at coordinate 216 of NZ_QGKR01000355.1, forward strand.
GTCGGGCGGGGCCCACGGACGGCGGCGGGTAGGTCAGTCGTTCAGGCCGATGGGGGCGTTCGGGCGGTCGACGTCGACGAACTCGACGTCGTCCACCGCGCGGTCGTCCCGGCTGCCGGCGGCGCGCGCGGCGGAGCCGATGGCCCAGCCGACCGCCGCGCCGACCAGCGCGGTGCCGATCAGCAGGGTCCAGGGCAGTGCCGGCCGACGGCCGGCGAGCGCGTCGAAGGCCAGCGTGGCTCGGCGCCGCGCCTCTTCGGCGGCGGAGCCCACCAGGTCACCGGCGCCGTCGGCGAGGCCGGTGCTGCCGCGACGGGCGGAGCGGGCGGTGTCCCGGACACTGTCACCCGCGGAGCTGACGGCGGAGACCAGGTGCTCCCACGCCTGGTCCGCGATTCGCTCCGGCTTGCTGCGGCGGTCCAGCAGGTTGGTTCCGAACATCGTTGGTTACCTCCTCGGGTGCCGAAGCCGGCGGCCACTTCGGACTTCGGCGTCAGTTCAGCGCATCACGGTTCGCCTATCCCGCAGTGCCCCACGCCGGCCGGGCGCAAACCCGGCCGACCTGGCTCGCCGCACGGTCAGCGCACCACCACCGCGGCGACACCCCGGGCGAAGTCGTCGTCATCGTCGTCGTCATCGCCTCCGCCGCCGAAGCCGCAGGCCAGTACGAGGGCGAGCAGGACGCCGACGCCGGCCAGTCCAGCGAGTCTCTTGATCATCGAAGGTCCTCTCTGTCACGGTGGGTTCCCCGGTCGATGCTAGGCGGCGTCGGCAACCGTGCGGCAGATCCTGGCGATCGACGAGGTGCGACACGCCGGTGGCGCGCGGGGCGGGCGCCGTTGGCGCACCGGTTGTCGGCCCCGCCGGGTCGGTACCGCTACCCTGGTCCGGCGGCGCGTCGGTTCCGACCGATCGCGAAGTGATCAGATAACGAAAAGTACGGGTCGTCAAATAACGAAAAGTCGGGATATGGGCGACTTGGTGTGCCCGGATCCGCGAATTGCTCATCCCGAGGGGTGGCGACCGAGGCCGTCAGAGGAATACTCTCGGTCGCGGCCCGCGTACTGATGAGGCGCCCGGGGGACGGGCGGGTGGAGGTGCTCGCGTGAGCCTGTCGATCGTGAAGTCGGTTCTGACCGGTGGTGTCGTGGAGATCGCCCCGCGGGGCGAGATCGACGTCGACACCGCGTACGAGGTGCGCGAGGCGATCGCGGAGGTGCTGGCCAAGGGCCGTCCTCTCCGCATCGAGCTCAACATGAGGCTGGTCACCTTCATTGACTCGGTCGGCATCAGCGCGATGGTGGCCGGCTTCCAGACCGCCGAGGTCAGTGGCGTCAAGCTGGTGGTCACCGAGCCGAGCCGGTTCGTGCACCGGCAGCTCTGGGTGACCGGCCTGCTCGGCCTCTTCGGCGCACCCGAGCCGTACTTCGCCGGCGCCGCCACCCCCGAGGTGCTGCCCGGCGCCTGAACGCCGCACAACGGCCGGGAGTTGGCCCCGCTCCGCTGAACGCCGGTCAGCCCTGCTCGTCCAGGCCGGTCAGGTCGACGTCGGTCATCTCGGTGACCGCCCGGATGGCCGTGACCGACGCGTACCCCGCTGCCAGCAACGCCACGTCCGTGCCCGGCTGCGCGGCCTGTCCCGGCTCCTCCAGCGAGGTACGGACGAAGCCGTGCCCCGACTCGGCCACCGTCATCTGCACCTGACCGAAGCTGGCCAGCGTGCCGCGGCGTACCCCGCGCAGCTGCCCGTGCGGCACGTCCGGGGCGTTGATGTTGAGCACGCTCTCGATCGGCGCGGCGGTCAACCGGGGAAGCAGGTCGAGGGCGACCCGCGCGGCCGTGGCCCAGTGCCGCTCGGCGTCGCGTACCCGGGCTGCGGCATCCACCGCGGCGCCACCGCTGGCGGCCGTCGCCGCGCCCGCGGAGAGCACGTCCAGCGAGACCGCCATCGCGCGACAACCGTTCGTGGCGGCGGTGAACGCGGCGCCCACCGTGCCGGAGTGCAGCACGGCGCGGCCGGCGTTGGCGCCCCGGTTGATGCCCGAGAGCACCACCGACGGCGGCGCGCCGAACGCGCCGTGCAGCGCGATCAGCGTGATGAAGCCGGGGGAGCCACCGACCCCGTACGCCGGCACGCCCTCCAGATCCGGCAGCGGGTGGTCGTGCACCACCACCCGCCCGTCCTGCTCCATCGCGCTCATGGCGGCGCTGGTGCCGCTCGCCTCCTCCAGCGGCGCGGCGACCACCACGTCGAGGCCCCGCCGCGCTGCCGCCCAGGCCAACGCCTGGATGCCCGGCGCGGCGATCCCGTCGTCGTTGGTGACGAGCACCCGCAGCGTCATCGCTCCACCGCCCGGTCGGCGAGTTCGTCGGGCGTGGTCCGCTCCTGCTGTCGGGTGTCCGCCGGGACCAGCCGGACCCGCTCCACCAGGCCCGTGATCGAGTCCAACCGCCCGGTGCCCAGGCCGTGCCGGGTGACGTTCAGCGCCCCGGCGGCGGCGCCGGTCCGGATCGCGGTCCGGATGTCCCCGCCGCCGGCCACCACGGCGGCCACCCCGGCGGTCATGGAGTCGCCCGCGCCGCGCGGGTCGGCCGCCTGCAACCGGGGCATCTCCACCTCGAACAGCTCCCCGTCGATGAGCGCCAGCGCCGGATCCTCGGCCCGGCTCACCACCACCGTCTCGGCGCCGGCGGCGTGCAGCTCGTACATCGCGCGGGTCAGCTCCCCGCTGTCCTCGTTGCGGGCGCGGCCGTCGCGGATCAGCTCCTCGTGGCTCACCTTGAGGAAGAACACCCCGCTGTCCAGCACCGCGCCGAGATGATCGCCGGAGAGGTCGACCACCACCCGGCCGCCGTTGGCGCCGAGGTCGGCGGCGAAGCGCCGGTAGAGGTCGGCCGGGACGAGCCACGGCTCGTTCGGTCCACTCAGGATGCTCACCGACGCCCGCAGGCCCTCGCCGAGGGCCAGGTTGTACAGCTCGTCCAGCTCGTGCCGGCTCAGTGGCTGCCCGGGCACGTCGGCGATCTCCTGCCGGGACCCGCCCCGGCGGTCGTGCACGTACCCGCCGCTGCCGGAGTCACGGACCACCACCTTGAGGTCCACCCCCTCGCTGACGAGCAGCGGCTCGAGCACCTGCCCGATCTCACCGCCGAGCGCGGCGCAGAGCACCACGTCGACGCCGAGCGACATCACCATGCGGGCCTGCCAGACGCCCTGCCCACCCGGGTGCAGGTGCAGCTCGGGCTGGCCGTTCGGCTGGTCCACGGTCACCGTCAGCTGGGGAGTGGGCGCGAAGACCATCACGTGCCCGCTCACCGGTCGTCACCGTTCATCATCCCGCCCTCCGTCACAACCGGTGATCTCCCACCAGCCGACGGTAGTGGGAATGGTGTGCGAATGCCGGGACAACGGGCCGTGTCCGTCCGGGCGTTGCCAGCGCGAGCGGGGTACGGGACGATCGTGCGACCAACGGCGGCGGGAGACGGTGTGCTCAGGAGCGATGCCTTCACCTACACCGTCCAGGCCCGCTGTTCACCCGCCGAGGCGGCGGCCCTGCTGAGCAACCTGAGCCGGCACGTCGAGCTGCACCCGCTGATCGTCCGGGTCCGCCAGGTCCCGTCCCGGCCCGGCGCCCGGGCC
>NZ_QGKR01000295.1 GCF_003172955.1 Micromonospora acroterricola
TGGCCAACATCGCCGGCACCAGCACCGACACCGACGGTGGCGTGCACTCCTTCGAGGGTGGGCACTACATCAGCGTGGTCGGCTACCGCGACAACGGCACGATCGTGAAGATCGCCGACTCCGCCGATCCGAACACGGCCTCCTACGAGGTCACCGTCGAGCACCTCGCCGACTGGATCGCCACCCGCGGCTACGCCACCAGCTGACAACCCACAACACACACAGGCAAGGGCCGGACCCCAACCGGGGTCCGGCCCTTCGTCACATCCCGGTCAGGCTGGCGCGTCCTCGGTGAGGACGGCCAGGATCTGCTCGCCGTACTTGGCGAGCTTGTTCTCACCGACACCGCTGACCTTGGACAGTTCGGCCAGTGAGCCGGGCGCGTCGCCGGCGATCTGCCGCAGCGTGGCGTCGTGGAAGATCACGTACGCCGGAACGCCCTGCTCCTTGGCGGTGGTCGCCCGCCAGGCGCGCAGCCGCTCGAAGATCGACGCAGCCGCCGGATCCAGGTCGGCGACCACGGTGGCGGAGCCGCGCGGCTTGGCCGACCGGCTCGACGCCGGCTTCTCCGGCTCACGGCGCATGGTCACGGTGCGGCGGCGGCCGAGTACGTCGGCGCTCGCATCGGTCAGCGCCAGCGTGCCGTAGTCGCCCTCCACGGCGAGCAGCCCCTCGGCGAGCAACTGCCGGACGACGCCCCGCCACTCGGCTTCGCTCAGCTCGGTGCCGATGCCGAAGACGGTCAGCGAGTCGTGGCCGTGCTGGCTGATCTTGTCGGTCTGCTTGCCGAGCAGGATGTCGATGCAGTGCCCGGCGCCGAACCGCTGGTTGCGCTCGCGGTCGAGGCGGAAGACGGCGGAGAGCAGCTTCTGGGCGGCGACCGTGCCGTCCCACGACTCCGGCGGGGTGAGGCAGGTGTCGCAGTTGCCGCAGGCCGCCGTTGCCGACTCGCCGAAGTATTCGAGCAGTTGGACGCGCCGGCAGCGCACCGTCTCGCAGAGCGCGAGCATCGCGTCCAGGTGCGCGGCGAGGTTGCGGCGGTGCGCCAGGTCACCGTCGGACGTCTCGATCATCTTGCGTTGCTGGACGACGTCCTGGAGGCCGTACGCCAGCCAGGCGGTCGACGGCAGCCCGTCCCGGCCGGCGCGGCCGGTCTCCTGGTAGTAGCCCTCGACCGACTTGGGCAGGTCGAGGTGGGCGACGAACCGGACGTCGGGCTTGTCGATGCCCATGCCGAAGGCGATGGTGGCCACCATCACGAGGCCGTCCTCGCGCAGGAAGCGCTGCTGGTTGGTGGCGCGGGTGGCCGCGTCGAGCCCGGCGTGGTACGGCAGCGCGGCGATGCCGTTGGCGGTGAGGAACTCGGCCGTCTTGTCCACCGAGGCGCGGGACAGGCAGTAGACGATCCCGGCGTCGCCGGGGTGCTCGTCGCGCAGCAGGGCCAGCAACTGCTTGCGCGGCTCACGCTTCGGGACGATGCGGTACTGGATGTTGGGGCGGTCGAAGCTGGCCACGAAGTGCCGGGCGTCGTCGAGCTTGAGCCGGGTGGCGATCTCGGTGCGGGTGGCGCTGGTAGCGGTGGCGGTCAGCGCGATGCGGGGCACCTCCGGCCACCGCTCGTGCAGCATCGACAGCGCCAGGTAGTCGGGGCGGAAGTCGTGCCCCCACTGGGACACGCAGTGCGCCTCGTCGATCGCGAACAGGCCGATCCGGCCTCGGTCGAGCAGGGCGAGGGTGGACCGGCCGCCGAGCGCCTCCGGGGCCAGGTAGAGCAGATCCAGCTCGCCGGCCAGGAAGGCTGCCTCGACCCGCCGTCGGGCGTCCAGCGTCTGGGTCGAGTTGAGGAAGCCGGCCCGTACGCCGACCGCGGTGAGCGCGTCCACCTGGTCCTGCATGAGCGCGATCAGCGGGGACACGACGACCGCCACGCCGTCGCGGACGAGGGCGGGGATCTGGTAGCACAGCGACTTGCCGCCACCGGTGGGCATCAGCACGAGGGCGTCGCCGCCGCCGACCACGTGGTCGATCACCTCCCGCTGGAAGCCGCGGAAGGCGTCGTAGCCGAACACCCGGCGCAGCACCGGCAGCGCGTCCTCGGTACGCAGGTCGGTGGGGGAAGCCATCCGCGGAGTCTACGAGCCCTCCCCGACAGCGCACGCCCGGCGCACCCGACGGCGGCGCGTCGGGCGTGCGGCGCGGTCAGCCGGGCTGGCTGGACCGGTTGGCCAACCCGCGGGGCGGCGCGTCGAGTCGTCGACATCGTGGTGGGATGAACGCGCCGTGCATGGCACCCGCGCAGATGTTGGCCTGACCGGCGGCGATCACAAAGAGCGTATTGAGGGTAACAGATCGCTATCAAGGGTGGAGGCTGTCGGGAGGGCGACCCGCGGCCGTCGACTGCCCTCCGACCCCCGACGGGTGCCCGACGTTCGCCGGGCGGCGGGATAGAGTCGCTGATTGACCAATCGCGGCCGAGAGCGGCCGCGGCGCCACGGCTTGGGGGTACGGGTGAGCGAGGCGCGCACAGCCGGCGACCGGATCGACGTCCCGGTGGCCACCGACGGGCAGCCGACGGCCGAGTCCGAGACCACCCTGGTGGTGGTCACCGGGCTCTCCGGGGGCGGCCGCAGCACGGTCGCCCGAGCGCTGGAGAACGTCGGCTACTACGTGGTGGACAACCTGCCGCAGGCGTTGATGCTCGACATGGCCGAGCTGGCGTTCAAGGCCGGTGGCGCGGCCCGGCGTACCGCGATGGTGCTGGACGTGCGGTCGCGCGCCTTCTCCACAGACCTGGCCGGGGCGATCCGCGAGCTCAAGGAGCGCGGCTTCTCACCCCGGGTGGTCTTCGTCGACGCCGACGACGAGGTGCTGATCCGGCGGTTCGAGAGCGTGCGGCGTTCGCACCCGTTGCAGGGCGACGGGCGGCTCGCCGACGGCATCGCCGTGGAGCGCGGGCTGCTCGAGGAGGCCCGCGACCAGGCCGACGTGATCATCGACACGAGCCACCTGAACGTCAACCAGCTCCGGCGGCGCATCGAGGAACTGTTCGGCGGCGAGGACGCCCGCCGGCTGCGCGTGACCGTGCTGTCGTTCGGTTTCAAGTACGGCCTGCCGCCGGACGCCGACTTCGTGTTGGACGCCCGGTTCCTGCCCAACCCGTACTGGGTCCCGGAGTTGCGCGACCACACCGGGCGGGAGGAGGCGGTCAGCGCGTACGTGCTGGGTCAGGAGGGCGCGGACGCGTTCCTCGCCTCGTACTCCGACCTGGTCAACGCCACCACCACCGGCTTCGAGCGGGAGGGCAAGCGCTACCTGACCGTCGCCGTGGGTTGCACCGGCGGCAAGCACCGCAGCGTGGCCATCGCCGAGGAGCTGGCTGGCCGGCTGCGCCAGTCCGGGCTGGCGGCCAACGCCCAGCACCGCGACCTGGGGCGGGAATGACGGCCCGTCGGGTGGTGGCGTTCGGCGGCGGGCACGGCCTCTCCGCCTCGCTGCGCGCGCTGCGCCAGTGCGCCCCCGAACTCGACCTGGACATCACCGCGGTCGTCACCGTCGGCGACGACGGCGGGTCCAGCGGCCGGCTGCGCGCCGAACGGGGTGGCCTGCCCCCCGGCGACCTGCGGCAGGCCCTGGTCGCGCTGGCCGGTGACCACCCGGCCACGCGGCGTAGCGCCGGGCTGTTCCAGCACCGATTCGCCGCCGCGCCCGCGGACGCGGGGGCGTGCGCGGACCCGGCGGCCGGCGGCGAGGACGGCGGGTCCGCGCAC
>NZ_QGKR01000043.1 GCF_003172955.1 Micromonospora acroterricola
GGCTGGGCGCCGCCGTAGCGACGGTCGTAGCCGCGCAGCTTCCACAGCGCCACCGCGCCCACCCAGGACGCGACGAAGAGGCCCACCACCACGTAGCCGAGCTGCTCGAAGTGGTCGGCGACGGCCGCGTACCCGGCGAGCGCGGTCACCCCCAGGTGGTCGACCAGCAGTCCGGCCAGGTAGACGCTGGCCACCACCGCGCCGACCAGCACCGTCATCGCGGTGGTCGCCAGGTTGTAGTACAGCCGCCGTGCCGGCTGCCGGTACGCCCACGAGTAGGCGCGGCTCATCAGCAGGCTGTCCGCGGTGTCCATGGCGGACATCCCGGCGGCGAACAGCAGCGGCAGGGTGAGCAGGGCCAGCACCGGCAGCCCCCCTCCGGCGGCGGTGCTCGCCGACAGCGCCAGCAGGGTGACCTCGCTGGCCGTCTCCAGCCCGAGGCCGAAGAGGAACCCCACCGGGGCCATGTGCCAGGAGGAACGGACCAGCGCCCGGGCCCGGCTGCCGAGCACCCGCTGCACCAGCCCCCGGTTGAGCAGGTGCAGGTCCAGCTCCCGCTCGTCGAGGTCACCGTGGCGCAGCCGCCGCCACAGCCGGGCCAACCCGCCGAGGACCACGGCGTTGAGCGCGGCGACCAGCGCGAGGAACAGCGTGGCGGTGACGATCGCGACGGTGGCGCCCAGCTCGCGGGCCTGCTCCAGGCCGGGGCCGGTGAGGTTCGCCGAGGCCAGCCCGACGATCAGGGCGAGGAGCAGCACCACCGCGCTGTGCCCGAGCGCGAAGAAGAACCCGACGCCCACCGGCCGCCGGCCCCGCAGCAGCATCAGCCGGGTCGTGTCGTCGATGGCGGCGATGTGGTCGGCGTCGAAGGCGTGCCGCACGCCGAGCACGTACGCGAGCGCGCCGGCGCCGGCCAGCCCGCCGGCCGCCACGGGCTGGTCGTTCCAGTACAGGTACAGGCTCCAGCCGGCGATGTGCAGCACCGCGACGGCGAGCACGATGCCGCCGAGGCGTACCCGCTCGGCTCGACTCCACCGGCCGGCCGGTGGCGCGGTGCTGACCACGGTCGAACTCATCGGGCTCCTCCACGTTCGTCGGGGTCCGCGACGCGGATGGCGTCGACGGGGCAGATCTCCAGGCACTCCAGGCAGCCGGTGCAGCGGTCGGCGCGGACGGTCAGCCCGCCGGCGACCGGCCGGATCGCGTGGGTGGGGCAGGTGAGCAGGCAGGCGCCGCAGCCCTGGCAGGCGCCGATGGTCACGATCGCCACCGGTACCCCCGGGGTGTGACCATCCGCCCGGCGACCAGGCGGGTGTCGCTGCTGCCGACCACCACGACGCTGTACATGTCGACGACGCCCGGGTCGAGGGTGGCGAGGGTGGCCAGGTGCACCCGCTCGCCGGGTCGGCTGGCGTTGCGCACCACGCCGACCGGGGTGTCCGGTGGCCGGTGGGCCGCGAGGATGCCGAGCGCCTTGCCGAGCTGCCAGTCGCGGGCCCGGCTGCGCGGGTTGTAGAAGAGCGTCACGAAGTCGCCCTGCGCGGCGGCGGTCACCCGCCGCTCGATGACCTCCCACGGGGTGTGCAGGTCGGACAGGCTCAGGTAGGCGTGATCGTGACCGAGCGGGGCACCGAGCAGCGCGCCGGCGGCGAGCGCGGCCGTCACCCCCGGCACGCCGACCACGTCGATCCGCTCGTCGGCGTACTCCAGGGCGGGGCTGGCCATCGCGTACACCCCGGCGTCGCCGGAGCCGACCAGCGCGACGGCCCGGCCGGCGGCGGCCTCGGCGACGGCGGCGCGGGCCCGCTCCTCCTCCGCGCCCAGTCCGCTGGAGAGCACCCGGGTGCCGGGTCGGAGCACGTCGCGTACCTGGTCGAGGTACTGGTCGAGGCCGACCACGACGGCGGCGCGGCGCAGCTCGGCCACCGCGCGGGGGGTGCGCAGGTCCGCCGCGCCCGGGCCGAGCCCGACGACGGCCAGCCGGCCGCGCGGCGCATGCCGCGCCACCGCCACGGTGGCCATCGCCGAGGCGGTCTTCGGCACCAGCAGCGTGGCGTCGCCCGGCCGGCCGGCCGGCCCGAGCAGCGCCGCGGCCTCCGCCACGCTCGGTGTGCCGACGGCGGCGCGGACCACCTCGCTGGGGTGCGGCACGTCGACGGCCGCCAGCTCCGTCGCCGACCAGGTCACCAGGGGTACGCCGTGCGCGTCGGCGGTGCTCAGGATGCCCGCCTCGTCGGCCTTCACGTCGGCGCTGGCGAGGCAGCGCAGGCTCGCCGGGCTGAGGCCCGCCTCGGCCAGCACCCGGTGCAGCAGCTCCGCCACCTCCGTGGCGGGTACGCCCCGACTGGCGCCCACGCCAGCGACCAGCGACGGGGGCCGCAGCACCGCGGTCCGCCCGTCCAGCGGCACCTCCCGGTCGGTGACCAGCAGCCGGTACCCGCCCTCCGGCGCGTCGCCGCCCTCGCCGGCGGGTTGCGGACGGACGTTCGGTGGCAGCGCGGGCAGCGGCCAGTCGGCGTCGGCGACGAGCCGGACCGGCTCACCGTCCAGGATGGCCCGGGACACCGCGGCGACGGCGCCCTGCACCGGCCAGCCCAGGGTGTCCAGCCCGGGCAGGCCGACCGCGTCGGTGGCGGTGGTGACGACCGGCCGGGCGTCGAGCAGCGCGCCGACCTGCTCGGCGAGGTCGTTGCCGCCGCCGGCGTGCCCGCCGAGCAGCGCGACCGCGTGCCGGGCGGCCTCGTCGACGACCACCACCGCCGGGTCGGTTCGCTTGTCGCCGAGCAGCGGGGCGAGGATCCGCACGACCGCGCCGGTGGCCAGGAAGGCGACCACGGCGTCGCACTGCGTCCAGGCGGTGCGCAGCGCGTCGGCGACGCTGTCGCCCTCGACCAGCCGGGCGTGTGGCCAGGCGGTCGTGACGGTGTGGGCGTGCCGGCGGCCGGCGGCGGTGGCCGCGACCAGCCCGATCCGGGTGGGCGTACTCAGGTGGTTCACGGGCGCTCCCCGGTGAGGACGACCACCGGGTTGGTGGCCGCGAGGCGGATGGACCCGCCGGGCAGGTCGGCGAGGCGGGCGGCGGAGAGCTGGCTGCCCTCGACCGTGTATCCGGCGGCGCGCAGCAGGCCGACGGTGGGCGCGACCCGGTCCAGCGCGGCCAGGGTGAGCACCACCCGGTCGGGCCGGCGGGCCGCCACGGCGGCGAGGACCTCGGCCCCGCCACCGCCGACGAAGACCGCGTCCGGCTCGGGCAGGCCGGCCAACGCCGCCGGCGCCCGCCCGACGACCAGCCGGACGTCGACGGCGTGCGCGACGGCGTTGGCCCGGACCGTCTCGCCGGCGCGGGGGTCCTGCTCGACGGCGAGCACGGCCGCTCCGAGCAGGGCGCACTCGATGCCGACGGAGCCGCTGCCCGCGCCGATGTCCCAGACGAGCCGGCCGAGCCGGGGGCGCAGCCGGGCGATGACGAGGGCACGCACCTCCGACTTGGTGATCATCGAGTCGCGGTGGGCGTAGCGGCTCTCCGGCAGCGCCCAACCGCCGGCCGGCGCGGCGGCCGGCTGGTTGTCAGCCCGCATCCCACCCGCCGCCACCTGGCCGGCGTCTGCGGTGTCCGGTGTGGCGATGCTGAGCAGCACGTGCGGGTCGGACCACGTCCCGGCGGCCGCCTGCTCCGGGGTCACCTCGCGGACCCGTTCCGCCTCGGTGCCCAGGTGCTCGGCGACGACCAGGCGGCGGGCTTCACCCCGGAC
>NZ_QGKR01000198.1 GCF_003172955.1 Micromonospora acroterricola
TGTTGCCAAAGGAATCCCAAACCAGCCAGACATAAAGCCCGACCAGCACGGGGTATAAATCATAATTGGCACTGGCTTATCAAGCACCCTGTTGAGTTCTCAAAGAACAACCACACACCGACCAGAACCCCACACCGTGGAGCCCATCTCGGGGCTTTCCGTTCTGTTTGCCGGCGCTTTCAGCGCCAGGCACTTTTACTACGTTACCCGCCGGTTTCCGCTGTGTCAAACCGCTGTGTCGCGGCCTGTCGTGCGTCACTCCGTAATACGGGCACCATGTCTCGACCGGCTTGCGCCGCTCTCGTCACGGATTGGCAGGCGGCCGCCGCGGTCTCCCGCAAGCTCGCCCGGTGCCCTGCCGGTCGTCAACCTTACCCGGTCGGTTCCGCCTCGCCAAATCCGCCTCGCGGCGACTCTGGGGGCCCCACCCGGTACCGGGTCTGAGAGGTGTAACCCCTCCGACCCGGCGGTCATTCCCGCGCTCCGGCCTTCAGGCTTTCGCCTGTTTCGTCCGTTCCGCGCTGGCAGAGAGAAAGTTACGCGTCCGGCGGGATGATCGTCAAATCCGCCGGACGCGTCCCCCGTCACACCGTCGACAGGTGACTATCCGCGCAGCTCAACGCCCGCGAAGGAGCGCTTGCCGCGGCGCAGCACCAGGTACCGCCCGTGCAACAGGTCGTCCGGAGACACCGTGGCGTCCACCTCGGCCACCCGGTTGTTGTTGACGTAGGCGCCGCCCTCGGCGATCACCCGACGGGCCTCCTTGAGGCTGGGCACCAGGCCGGAGTCGCGCAGCAGGCCCGCCACGTCCGGCAGGTCGCCGGCGAGCTGCACCAGACCCGCCTCGGTCAGCGCCGCGCGCAGCGTCGCCGGGGCCAGGTCGTCCAGTGAGCCCCGACCGAACAGCGCCTGGCTGGCGGCGATCGCCTGCCCGGTCTCCTCCGGCCCGTGCACCAGGCTCGTCAGCTCCTCCGCGAGCGCCCGCTGCGCCAGCCGGGCCGCCGGCCGTTCGGCCGTCGCCTTCGCCAGCTCCTCCAGCTCGTCACGCGAACGGAAGCTGAAGTACCGCAGGTAGCGGTCGACCTCCCGGTCGTCCACGTTGAGCCAGAACTGGTAGAACGCGTACGGGCTGGTCAACATGGGGTCGAGCCAGACGCTGCCACCCTCGGTCTTGCCGAACTTCGTGCCGTCGGGCTTCGTGACCAGTGGCGTGGTGAACGCCTGCACCGGCCCGGCCCCACGCCGGCGTACGTAGTCGACGCCGGCGGTGATGTTGCCCCACTGGTCGGAGCCGCCGAACTGGAGCTGGCAGCCGAGCCGGCGGTGCAACTCGAAGAAGTCGTTGGCCTGCAGGAGCTGGTAGCTGAACTCGGTGAAGCTGATGCCGGTCTCCAGCCGCGCCCGGACCACCTCCCGGGCGAGCATCTTGTTGACCGGGAAGTGCTTTCCCACGTCGCGGAGGAACTCGACCACCGACATCTCGCCGGTCCAGTCCAGGTTGTTCACCAGTCGGGCCGCGTTGTCGCCGGTGTACGACACGAAGGGCGCCAACTGCTCGCGGATCCGCTCGACCCACCCGGCGATCACCTCGGGCGGGTTGAGCGTCCGCTCGGCGCTGGCCTTCGGGTCACCGATCTGCCCGGTCGCCCCGCCGACCAGCAGCAACGGGCGGTGGCCGGCGAGTTGCAGGCGGCGGGCCATGGTGACCTGCATGAGCGAGCCGACGTGCAGGCTCGGCGCGGTGGGGTCGAAGCCCACGTAGAAGGTGGCGGCGTCCGCACCGTCGAGCAGCTCGCGCAGCTCGTCGAGGCCGGTCGAGTCCTGGATCAGGCCACGCCAGAGCAGGTCGTCGGTCAAAGAGTCCCGCCCGGGCGGCGGGAGGCTGCTGTCGGTCACGGTCGCCAATTCTCCCCCATCGCCGGCACCGACCCGTACCGGGTTTCGCCCAACCCACCCCGGTTAGGCTTGCGGCCGCTTGATCGAGGAGGGGTTCGCCGTGGAGATGCCGGATCTGACGGGTGGTTTCGTCGCCCTGCTCGGCCTGACGTTCGAGGAGGCGACCGCCGACCGCGTCGTCATCAGCTGGCGCGTCCGGCCCGAGTTGCACCAGCCGTTCGGCATCCAGCACGGCGGGGTGTACTGCTCGGTGGTCGAGACCGCCGCCAGCGTGGGTGGCTCGCTCTGGCTGGCCGACCGGGGCACGGTGGTCGGCGTCAGCAACCAGACGGACTTCCTGCGGGCGGTCCGGGACGGCGAGCTGACGGCGGTCGGCACGCCGGTGCACCGGGGTCGCAGCCAGCAGCTCTGGCAGGTGGAGATCACCGACGCCGACCAGCGGCTGGTCGCCCGCGGTCAGGTCAGGTTGCAGAACCTCTCCCCCGCCTGACCCCGGCCGCACTCCCTGGCGGGGTCAGCTGCGCGCCTCGTCCAGCACCGGCTCGACGTCCTGGTCGGCCTCGGCCGCCTCGGGGACGCGGCTCAGCCGTACCTCCGTGATCGCCCGGTGGTCGATGCCCGCCACCACCAGCGTCCAGCCGTCCAGGGTGACGTCCTCGCCCACGACGGTGGGGATGTGGCCGAGGCGGGCCAGCACCAGCCCGGCGACGGTCGTGTAGTCGCCGTCGGGCCGCGACGGCAGCTCCACGCCGATGTCCGGCAGGTCGTGCACCGGGAAGGTGCCGGGCAGCAGCAGCGCGCCGTCCGGGTCGCGGCGCACCGAGAAGCCGTCCCGGTCGGTCTCGTCGTAGATCTCCCCGACGATCTCCTCCAGGATGTCCTCCAGCGTGACGATGCCATCGACCGCGCCGCGCTCGTCGACCACCAGCGCGATGTGCTGACGCTCGGCCTTGAACTGGCGCAGCGCTTCCACGACCGGCAGCGAGTCGGGCAGCAGCATCGGAGGGCGGGCGATCTCGTCGACCGGCCGGTCGTCGGGGACCCCCACCAGGTCGCGCAGGTGGATCATGCCGAGGGTGTCGTCCAGGCCGCCGTGGCGCACCACCGGCGCCCGGGAGTGCCCGGTGGCGGCCAGCACCAGCCGCGCGGCCTCCGCGGTGGTCCCGCTGTCGAGCGTGAAGACCCGCAACCGGGGTACGAGGACAGCCCGCAACCGCCGGTCGGCGATCTCCACGGCGCCGGCGATGATGGTGCGCTGTTCCTTCGTGAAGCCGTGGTTGCCGGAGACGATGTCGCGCAGCTCGTCCGGGCCGATCTCCTCCGGCTGGTGCTTCGGGTTGAGCCCCACGAGGCGGACCACCAGGTCGCTGGTGGCGCCGAGCGCCCAGACGGCCGGGCGGGTGAGGCTGGCGAGCAGGTCGAGCGGGCGAGCCACCAGCAGCGCCCAGCGCTCCGCGGACTGCATGGCGATCCGCTTGGGGGCCAGCTCGCCGAAGACCAGGGTGACGAAGGTCAGCGCGAGGGTGACCACCACGATCGCCACGGTCTCGGCGGCGCCGCCGAACACCCCGAGCAGCGGCACGAGGGGTTTGGCGAGCGAGACCGCCGCGGCGGCGGAGGCCAGGAAGCCGGCCAGGGTGATGCCGATCTGAATGGTGGCCAGGAAACGGTTCGGGTCCTTGGCCAGCCGGGCGAGGACACGCCCGGCCCGACTGGTCCGCTCCAACCGTTGGATCTGGCTGTCCCGCAGCGACACCAACGCCATCTCACTGCCGGCGAAGAGCGCGTTGATGACGACCAGGACTCCGACCAGGGCCAGTTGGCTCCCGTAGCTCTGCACGCCTGGTTCGCTCCCTCGTCGTGATGACACCCGCCGGTGCGCACGGCACCCACCGGTCGGCGGCGCCGCCCGGCGTACGCGTGTCTGTGCCCCGTCCGGCGGCGGCCGAACCCTGCCGCGGCGACGCTACGCCGATCCGGTCACCGGTGACGCGGGCAGATCGAGGACGTACGAGTCGCCCTCCGGGCGGAAGCCGAGCCGGTGGTAGTAGGGGGCGACCATCCCGGGCGGGCTGACCACCCGGTGGAAGCCCCGTTCGGTGAAGAGGCGGCTGCGCCGGTAGACGAACTCGCCGGGGGTGAAGTCGCGGAACTTCGGGGTCACGTAGTCGAGGTCGATCTGGGCGACCCCGGGCGTCTCGGCGTGCGACAGCACCACCCCGACCACCTCGTCGGCGGTGACCACCAGGAACGCGGAGCGTTCCGCGGCCGGGTCCCAGTGGAAGCCGGGATTGAAGCGGGTGATGTCCGCCTCGTGCACCCGCAGCGTGTGCGCCAGGAACTGGTCGCCGACGCCGACCTCGACCACCTGGTAGGTCTGCTCGTCGTGCCGGGTGGCGAGCATCCCGCGCAGGTACCAGATGTTGATCACCGCGAGCACGATGTTGAGACCGACCATGGGCCAGACCTCGAGTGCGGCGTTGTAGCCGATGAGCACGAGACAACCGACGAGGTTGAGCGCGCGCAGTCGCAGGATGCGCGACTGCAGCAGCGACCAGACCAGCACCGCGGAGCCGGCCCAGCCGATCAGATCCAACCAGTTCACCCCGCGAGACTAGTGCTCACCCTGGTCAGAGCCGTCGGCGGGCAGCTCCAGCAACCACTCCTCCACCTCGGCGCCGCGCCCGTTGGCGTACCCCGAGTCCTCGCCGACCACCACGAAGCCGCACTTGCCGAGCACCGCGAGGGACGCGGCGTTGTCCTTGGCGGCGCGGGCGTGCACCGGCCGGGGCAGCTCGCGCAGGAGGGCGGCCAGGGCGGCGGTGGCGTAACCCCGGCCCCAGCGGGCCGGATCGATCCAGTAGCTGACCTCGGTGAGGTCACCTGCCGGGAAGGCGGTGACGTGGCCGACCACCTCGCCGTCGACCTCGACGGTGCGGACCATGTTCGCCGGGTTGGTGAGCACCCGGGCCCAGTGCCGGGCGAACTCGCGGTGGTCGGACGGGTCGGCGGGGCCGAACGCCGCCATCCGGTTGGCCTCCGGGTCCTGCTGGTGCAGGAAGAACTCGACGAGATCGTCCTCGCGGACCGGGCGCAGCTGCACGTCGGAAGTCATCCGACGAGGGTACGCAGACGGCCGGGAAGGGGGCGGCCTCCGTCCGGGCCGGCATGGCTCAGCCGGCGACGGCCAGCGCGTCCGGGCGGGGCAAATGCCGGCGTTGCCCGCCGGGTGCGTCGACAATGACCTGACCGACCCAGGGAGTGCCGATGAACCGACCTGTCGTGGTGGGCGTGGACGGATCCCCGTCCAGCCTCGTCGCCGCGGAGCACGCGGCCCGCGCCGCCCTGCTGCGGTCCCGGCCGCTGCTCCTCGTGCACGGCTACCTGCATCCGCTCGGCTACGGCGTGCCGCTCAACCCGTACGACCTCGGGGTGCCGGCGCCCAGCGAGGAGGCGCAGAAGATGATGGAGCGGACGGCGGCCGACCTGGTCGGCCGCTGGCCGGGCCTCGACGTCGAGGTGCGCCAGGTCGCCGGCGGCCCCGCCGCGACGATGGTCGAGGCGTCCCGCGGGGCCGAGCTCGTCGTGGTGGGCAGTCGCGGTCGGGGCGGGTTCGCCGGGCTGCTGCTCGGCTCGGTCGGCGGGCAGGTGGCCGCGCACGCGCACTGCCCCGTGCTGGTGGTACGCCCGGACGAGCAGCCGATCCCGGTGGACGAGCCGGTGCTGGTCGGCGTCGACGGATCAGAGTCGTCCCGGCTCGCGGTGGGGTACGGCGCCGACGAGGCGGCGCGCCGCGATCTCCCGCTGGTGCTGGTGCACGTCGGTCCGCCCGACGGCGACCGGCCGGTGCCGGACGAGGTCGAGGAGTCACAGGCCGCGTACCAGGCCGAGGCGGTGCGGCTGCTGGCCGACGCGTCCGCCGCCGTCCGGGCCGAGCATCCCGGGCTGGTCGTGCGGGAGCATCCGGTACGGGCGGCCGGGCCGGCCCAGGGGCTCGTCGAGGCGAGCGGCACGGCGTCACTGCTGGCCGTGGGCACCCGGGGCCGGCACGGATTCGCCGGGCTGCTGCTCGGCTCGGTCAGCCAGGCGGTGATCCAGCACGCGCACTGCCCGGTGCTGGTCGCTCACCCGTACGACCCGGTGGAGTGACCGGGGCGTCGTCCCGGCCGAGCATCTGCAGGAAGTCGGTGGTGAGAGCGAACGGGTCGGCCGGGCCAGTGGACGGCAGCCGACGCTCGACCTCGCCGGCCAGCTCCCCGGCGGCGCGCCTGATCCGGCTCCGCAGCGCGCCGTCGGCGGCGCCGCCGGACCAGTCCTCCGGGGCGGCGAAGACCGCGGTGGGGACCACCACCGCCCGCAGGTGGGTGAACATCGGGCGGACGGCGTGCTCCAGGGACAGCGAGTGCCGGGCGGTGCCGCCGGTGGCTCCGATCAGCACCGGCCGGTCGACCAGCGACTCCGCCTCCAGCACGTCGAAGAACGACTTGAACAGCCCGTTGTACGAGGCGTTGAAGATCGGGGTGACGGCGATGAGCCCGTCCGCCCCGGTCACCGTGTCGAGGGCCTCCCGCAGGGCGGCCGGCGGGAACCCGGTGAGCAGGTTGTTCACCACGTCGTGCGCGTGCTCCCGCAGGTCGACGAACCGCAGCTCCACCTCCGCGCCGCGCCGGACCAGCTCGTCGCGGGTCGCCCCGGCAAGCTGGTCGGCGAGCAGCCGGGTCGACGAGGGCTGGCTCAGCCCCGCGGAGACCACGGCCAGGGTGCGGCGGCTCATCGGGCCACCTCCGGCGCCTTGCCCGTCACGTCGTCGACGGCGTGCAGGGTGCTGTCCTTGGCGCCGCCCGCCGCGGCGACCAGCGAGGCGTGCGTCGGCGCCTCCGGCACGTGCGCCGGGCGCAGCGCCGCGAACTCCTTGCGCAGCACCGGCACGACCTCCTCGCCGAGCAGGTCGAGCTGCTCCAGCACCGTCTTCAGGGGCAGCCCGGCGTGGTCCATCAGGAACAGCTGCCGCTGGTAGTCACCGACGTACTCCCGGAAGCCCAGCGTTCGGTCGATGACCTGCTGCGGGCTGCCCACGGTCAGCGGGGTCTCCCGGCTGAACTCCTCCAGCGACGGGCCGTGCCCGTAGACCGGGGCGTTGTCGAAGTACGGACGGAACTCCCGGACCGCGTCCTGCGAGTTGCGCCGCATGAACACCTGCCCACCGAGGCCGACGATGGCCTGGTCGGCGGAGCCGTGCCCGTAGTGCGCGTACCGCTCGCGGTAGAGCCCGACCATCCGCTGGGTGTGCTCCTTGGGCCAGAAGATGTGGTTGGCGAAGAAGCCGTCGCCGTAGTACGCGGCCTGCTCGGCGATCTCGGGGCTGCGGATCGAGCCGTGCCAGACGAACGGCGGAACCCCGTCGAGTGGGCGCGGTGTCGAGGTGAACGACTGCAGCGGCGTGCGGTGGCGGCCCTTCCAGTCGACCACGTCCTCGCGCCACAGCCGGTGCAGCAGGTCGTAGTTCTCGATGGCGAGCGGGATGCCGGCCCGGATGTCCTTGCCGAACCACGGGTACACCGGGCCGGTGTTGCCGCGGCCCATCATCAGGTCCACGCGGCCGTCGGCGAGGTGCTGGAGCATCGCGTAGTCCTCAGCGATCTTCACCGGGTCGTTGGTGGTGATGAGGGTCGTCGCGGTGGACAGCAGCAGCCGCTCGGTGCGCGCCGCGATGTGACCGAGCATGGTGGTCGGCGACGAGGGCACGAACGGTGGGTTGTGGTGCTCGCCGGTGGCGAAGACGTCCAGGCCGACCTCCTCGGCCTTCACCGCGATGGCGACCATCGCCTTGATCCGCTCATGCTCGCTCGGCTCGCGACCGGTGGTCGGGTCGACCGTGACATCACCGACGGTGAAGACTCCGAACTGCATGACCAGCTCCTCGCCGTGTCCGACCGGGCCGTGCACCCGGACGTTGCGCACAACTTATTTGACGGCGCAACTATTCCGCTGGCGGACGGCCCCCCGGTGGCACCGGTCACTCGGTCCGGAGCCACCCAGGAGGTCCCGGATGGCGGCAACTTGGCCCTTCGCCGATCGCCCGTCTCACGTCCGTCCGGGTGTGCGTGATCACGGCAGCGCCCGACTCGAAGGTCCAGTGGCCAGCCTCGTCGACGCGGCGTGTCGGCTCAGCCGCCGGCGACGGACGGCAGCACCTGCACCTCGGCGTCGTCGCCGACCGGGGTCGCCAGCCCGCCGGAGTGCCGGCAGTCCTCCCCGTCGACGTAGACGTTGACGTAGCGGCGCAGCTCACCGCGCTCGTCGCGGATGCGCCGGGCCAGCCGCGGATGCTCGGCGGCCACCTCGTCGAGGACCGCCCGCAGCGTGCCGGCGGCCGTGACGCTCAGCCGGCTCGCACCACCGGCCTCGCCGCGCAGCGGGCCGGGCAGCAGCACGGTGACCACCTCACACCGCCGCGGCCCGGACGCAGAGCACGTCGGGCAGGTGCGCCGCCACCAGCGACCAGGAGTCGCCCTCGTCGCGGCTGGCGTAGACCTCGCCGGAGCGGGTGCCGAAGTAGACGCCGCCGGGGGTGGAGCCGTCGGCGCACATCGCGTCGCGCAGCACCGCCGGGTAGAACGGGCCCTCGGGCAGCCCCACCGACAGCGGCTCCCACTTGCCGCCGGCGTCCGCCGAGCGGAACACCCGGCAGCGGTGGTCGGTGGGGAACCTCTCACTGTCGGCCACCAGCGGAAACGTCCAGACCATGTTGGCCCGCCCGGGGTGGGACACCATCGGGAACCCGAAGTCGCTGGGCAGCCCGTCGGCGATCGAGGACCAGGTGCGGCCGTCGTCGTCGGAGCGGTAGACACCGTGGTGGTTCTGCGCGTACAGCCGCTCGGGGTTGCCGGCGTCCCGGGCGACCTTGTGGACGCACTGGCCGAACTCCGGCCACTCGTCGGGCATGAAGTAGGCGCGGATGCCGGTGTTGCCCGGCGCCCACGTCGCCCCGGCGTCCTCGGAGCGGTAGACCCCGCCGGTGGACATGGCGACCAGCAGCCGGGCCGGGTCACGCGGGTGCGGCAGCACGGTGTGCACGGCCTGGCCACCGAAACCCGCCTCCCACTCGGGGCGGTGCGGGTGGTCCCAGAGCGAACGGACCAGCTCGAAGCTGCGGCCGCCGTCGGTGGACCGGAACAACGCCGAGGGCTCGGTGCCGGCCCAGACCACGTCCGGCTCGTCGGGGCCGGCCGGCATCAGCTGCCAGACCCGCCCGAGGGTCGCGCCGGTGTCGGCCGGGAAGGCGACCGGGGCCGCGTCGGGCTCGTCCCAGGAGGCGCCGAGATCGTCGCTGGTGGCGACGCTGGGCCCGAAGTGTGAGCTGGTCACCCCGGCGAGCAGCCGGGGGGTGGGGCGGCGGGTGTCGACCGCGACCGCGTAGACGCCGGTCATCGGGAAGTGTGGGCCGGTGATCTCCCAGCTGCGCCGGTCGTCGGCGCTGGTGGCGAGAAACAATCCCTTGGCCGTGCCGATCGCGAGCAGCGTTGCCATGACGTCCTCCGGAACCGTCGGCGGGCAGGTGCGGTGATTATGGCCACACCCCCCGACAGAATCGCCAGGACACACGCCGGGCCGCCTCAGCGCCGGGTGCGGGGCACGTGCCGCCGGTACGCGCTGACCGTCGGGTCGCCGTCGAGCCAGAACCGCCACGGCAGGTCGTGCGCTCCGGTCACGCCGACCCGTGGACCCGCGACCACCGCCTCCGGCGGCACCGGACGTGCCGGCGGGCGCAACCGGAGCGGCCCGTCACCGAGCAGGTACTCGCCGTACGCCGAGCGGTCGACGCCGAGCGCCGAGCAGAGCCGGGCCGGCCCGCGGGCCAGGTCCACGTCCCGGCGGACGGCGGGTCGCCGGGCCCGAGCCGTGGGCAGGCCGTCCACCACCTCACCGGCGCGCAGCAGCACCGCCGCCGCCTCCCCCTCGACACCGGTGACCACGTTCATGCACCAGTGCATGCCGTAGGTGAAGTAGACGTAGGCGTGCCCGGCCGGGCCGAACATCACCGCGTTGCGGGGGGTGCGACCCCGGTGCGCGTGCGAGGCCGGGTCCCCGGCAGTGCCGGCGTACGCCTCGACCTCGGTGATCCGGACGGTGACCTCGCCGGCGTGCAGGCGGCAGCCCAGCAGCCCGCGCGCGGCCGGCAGCAGCGGGCCGGCGAGCAGGTCCGCCAGCGCCGCCAGGTCGGCGTCGGCGGCGCGGTCACCAGGCAGCAGGTCCATGACCCGACGGTACCCACCCGGCCGTCCCGCCATCCGCGGCGCCGCAGCGGGCGAGTTTCAACAAACTGTTGACAAGTTTTCGTTGATGGGTTGTGATCGGGGTATGACGACCGACGACCCGTTCACCGCGCCAGACGCGGCCCGGGCCCGCGCCCACCGCACCCACGACGCGCTGCGACGGATCAGCGAGCGGCACGCCGGCACCCCCGCCCAGCGGGGGCGCTGGGCCCACCCGTACGTGCTGGACCCGTGGGAGGCGGTCGCGCTGGTCACCGCGCTGGCCGCCGGCGGGGCCGAGCGGGAGCCCACGGAGGAGCCGGTCGACGGCGCCGACCTCACCGCCGCGCTGACCCTGCTGCCGCACGTCCGCGCCGAGTTGGACGCCCTGGAGGCGGGGCTGCTGACACTGGCCCGCGACCGGGGGCTGACCTGGCAGGCCATCGCGTACGGGCTGGGCCTGGGCAGCGCGCAGGCCGCCCGGCAGCGCTACGAGCGGGTCGCCGCCCGATCCGCCGAGCAGGCCGCCTGATCCGCCACGCTGACGGGCGGCGACCCGACCGGCGCGGCGCGCCGAGCGGCGGCCGGGCGGGCACACTGTGCGCACGACGATTCCGGGAGGCACCCATGGACCGCGCGGAGATGCTGGCGTACTGCCTGGCCAAGCCGGGAGCGTGGCTGGACCGGCCGTGGGAGGGCGACGAGGTGGTGAAGGTGGGCAGCCGGATCTTCGCGTTCCTCGGCAACGGCGACGGCAACCCGACGGTCGGCGTGAAGTGCGGCCCGACCCGTGAGGTCGCCGACGAGTGGCTGCACCGACACCCCGACGACGCCCGGGTGATGGCCTACATCGGCCGGTCCGGGTGGAACACCCTGCGCCTGGACGGCGGGATCGACGAGGAGGAGCTCTCCGAGGCCGTCGACGCGTCGTACGACATGGTGGTGGCCAAGCTCCCGAAGCGGGAGCGCCCGACGGCCTGAACCGGTCGCGGCGCCGGAAGCGGGCAGCTCCGGCGCCACGGCGGGATCAGCGCGGAACGACCCGCTCGGTGGCCCACTCCCGCCAGCCGGCCAGCCGGTCCGCGGCGGCGGCGAGCTGGTCGGCGACCGGCCCGGGGCCCGTCGAGCCCGGGGTGGTCCGGGCCGCGAGGGCCGAACGGACCGAGAGCACGTCGCGCACCGACGGGTCGAGGTGCTCGCTGACGGCCGCCAGATCGGCGTCGGAGACCTCCTCCAGCTCACACTCCCGGGCGGCGCAGAGCGCCACCAGCCGGCCGGTGATCTCGTGCGCGTCGCGGAACGGCACGTTGCGCCGGACCAGCCAGTCGGCGACCTCGGTGGCGAGGGAGAAGCCGACCGGGGCGGCGGCGACGAGGCGGTCCACCCGGACGGTCATCGTGGAGATCATCCCCGCCAGGGCGGGCAGCAGCAGCTCCAGGGTGTCGACCGCGTCGAAGGCCGGCTCCTTGTCCTCCTGCATGTCCCGGTCGTAGGTCATCGGCAGGCCCTTGAGCATGGTCAGCACGGTCATCAGCCCACCGACCAGCCGGCCCGACTTACCCCGGGCCAGCTCGGCGATGTCCGCGTTCTTCTTCTGCGGCATGATCGACGAACCGGTCGCGAACGCGTCGTCCAGCTCCACCCAGCCGAACTCGTGCGACGTCCAGAGCACCACCTCCTCGCCGAGCCGGGACAGGTGCACCCCGATCATGGCGGTGGTGAAGAGGAACTCGGCCACGAAGTCCCGGTCGGCGACCGCGTCCATCGAGTTGGCGAACGACGTGCGGAAGCCCAGCTCCTTCGCCACCGCCACCGGGTCCAGCGGCAGGCCGGAGCCGGCCAGCGCGCCCGCGCCGAGCGGGCTGATCGCCGCCCGGTGGTCCCAGTCACGCAGCCGCTCCAGGTCGCGCAGCAACGGCTGCACGTGGGCGAGCAACCAGTGCCCGAAGGTGACCGGCTGGGCGTGCTGGAGGTGGGTCATGCCGGGCGCCGCGGTGTCGACGTGCCGCTCGGCCTGCTCGACCAGCGCCTCGGCCAGCTCCACCAGCCGGCTGGCCACGCCCCGGGCGTGGTCGCGCAGGTAGAGCCGCAGGTCCGTGGCGACCTGGTCGTTGCGGGACCGGCCGGCGCGCAGCTTGCCGCCGAGGCTGCCCAGCCGCTCCAGCAGACCGCGTTCCAGCGCGGTGTGCACGTCCTCGTCGTCCACCGTGGGGCGGAACGAGCCGGAGGCGCAGGCGGCCTCCAGGTCGTCCAGCGCGGCCAGGATCCGACCCAGCTCCTCCGGGTCGAGCAGGCCGGCACCCGCCAGCACCCGGGCGTGCGCCCGGGAACCGGCGATGTCGTACGGGGCCAGGCGCCAGTCGAACTGCACGCTCACCGACAGCCGGGCGAGCGCCTCGGCGGGGCCGCCGGCGAACCGGCCACCCCAGAGACTCGTCCGGTTGGTCGCGGCGCTGTTCTCGGTCAGGCTCTTGTCGTCCACGCCGCCCATCATTGCTCTGCTTGCCTTTCGCGCGCGACTGCGGGGCTCACTCGCTGCGCTCGCTCACTCCTCGCGCTCGCACGTGTCACTGGGCGGAGCCGCCCAGCCGGGCGTTCCGGGCGGCGGCCATCCGGCTCGGCAGACCCCACAGCTGCACGAACCCCTTGGCCAGGGACTGGTCGAAGGTGTCGCCCGTGTCGTAGGTGGCCATCCCGAAGTCGTAGAGGCTCGCCTCGGAGCGCCGACCGGTGACGGTGGCCCGGCCGCCGTGCAGGGTCATTCGCACCTCGCCGCTCACGTGCCGCTGCGCGTCGTCGATGAACGCGTCCAGCGAGTCCTTCAGCGGCGAGAACCACAGGCCGTCGTAGACCAGCTCACCCCAGCGCTGGTCGACGCCCTTCTTGAACCGGGCCAGGTCGCGCTCCACGGTGACCGCCTCCAGCTCCTGGTGGGCGGTGATCAGCGCGATCGCGCCGGGCGCCTCGTACACCTCACGGCTCTTGATGCCGACCAGCCGGTCCTCGACCATGTCCAGCCGGCCAACACCCTGCGCGCCGGCGCGCCGGTTCAGCTCCAGGATCGCCTGGTACGGGGTGACCGTCTCACCGTCGATCGCGACCGGGACGCCGCCGTCGAAGGTGATCACGACCTCGTCCGCGTCGCGCGTCTGCGCCGGGTCGGCGGTGTACGAGTAGAGGTCCTCGATCGGGCCGTTCCAGATGTCCTCCAGGAAGCCCGTCTCCACCGCGCGACCCCACAGGTTCTGGTCGATGGAGTACGGCGACTTGGCCGACACGTCGATCGGCAGCCCCTTCTCCTCGGCGAACGCGATCGCCTTGTCCCGCGTCCAGGCGAAGTCCCGGGCCGGCGCGATGATCCTCAGGTCGGGGGCGAGCGCGTTCAGGCCCACCTCGAACCGGACCTGGTCGTTGCCCTTGCCGGTGCAGCCGTGCGAGACGATCGTCCCCCCGTGCTTGCGCGCCGCGGCCACCAGGTGCTTCACGATCAACGGCCGGGACAGCGCCGAGACCAGCGGGTAGCGGTCCATGTAGAGGGCGTTGGCCCGGATGGCCGGCAGGCAGTACTCGGCGGCGAACTCGTCGCGCGCGTCGACCACCTCGGACTCGGCGGCGCCGCAGTCCAGCGCGCGCTGCCGGATGGCGTCGAGGTCCTCGCCGCCCTGCCCGACGTCGACCGCCACCGCGATCACCTCGGCGCCGGTCTGCTCGGCCAGGTAGGGAATGGCGACGGAGGTGTCGAGACCTCCGGAGTACGCCAGGACGACCCGCTCGCTCATGATGTGGTGCTCCCTTCAACGTTGTCTTCCCCGCGGGCCCAGCCGGCGAGCTTGTCGCCGAGTGCGGCCCCGCCGACGGCCTCACGGGCCACGACGAGGATGGTGTCGTCGCCGGCGATGGTGCCGACGATCTCGGGCAGGCCCGCTCGGTCCAACGCGCTGGCCAGGTATTGGGCTGCGCCCGGCGGGGTACGCAGCACGGCGATGTTGCCGCTGGAGTCGACCCCGTTGAGCAGCTCGCGCAGCAGCCGCACCAGCCGGGCGGGCGCCGCCTCGGCGTCCCGCAGCGGCCGGTGGCCGTCCTCGGGGATCAGGTAGACCGCCGGCCCGTCGCCGCCGCGCACCTTCACCGCGCCCAGCTCCTCCAGGTCCCGGGAGAGGGTGGCCTGGGTGACCCCGACACCGTCGGCGGCGAGCAGGTCGGCCAGCTCGGTCTGCGAGCGCACCGCCCGGTCGCGGATCAGCTCCACGATCCGGGCGTGCCGGGCGGCGCGGGTCAGCGGGGCGGTCACCGGACACCCCCGGTCGCGGCTCCGGCCCCGGTCGCGGCCTCGACGTCCAGCAGGAACGTCAGCAGCGCCTTCTGGACGTGCAGCCGGTTCTCCGCCTGGTCGAAGACCGCGCTCTGCGGGCCGTCGAGCACCTCGTCGGTGATCTCCTCGCCGCGGTGGGCGGGCAGGCAGTGCAGCACGATCGCGTCCGGCGCGGCCTGACCGAGCAGCTCCTTGTTGACCTGGTACGGCAGGAACGGGGTGATCCGGTCCAGCCCGTCGTCCTCCTGCCCCATCGAGGTCCAGGTGTCGGTGGCCAGCACGTCGGCGTCGCGTACCGCCTGGCCCGGATCGGTCAGCACCCGCACCGACCCGCCGGTGCCGGCGGCGATCTCCGCCGCCCGGCGCACCACGGTCGGGTCCGGCGCGAAGCCGTCCGGCCCGGCGATCCGCACGTGCATCCCGGCCGTCGCCCCGGCCAGCAGGTACGACTGCGCCATGTTGTTCGCGCCGTCCCCCACGTAGGTGAGGGTGCGGCCGGCCGTGCCGCCGCACCGCTCGCGGACGGTGAGCAGGTCGGCCAGCAGCTGGCAGGGGTGGAAGCCGTCGGTGAGCGCGTTGATCACCGGCACTGTGGCGCCCGCCGCCACGTCGGCGATCCGGTCGTCGCCGTGGGTGCGCAGCACGATCGCCGCGACGTAGCGGGACAGCACCCGGCCGGCGTCGGCCAGCGACTCGCCCCGGCCGAAGTGGGTGACCTGGGTGTCCACGACGAGGGGGTGCCCGCCCAGCTCGGCGATCCCGGCGTCGAAGGAGATCCGGGTGCGCAGGCTCTGCTTGTCGAAGAGCACCGCCACCGAGCGTGGCCCGGACAGCGGCCGGTGGCCGAAGCGGTCCGACTTCATCCGCGCCGCGAGGTCGAGCACCGCGGACTGCTCGGCGGGTGCGAGGTCGTCGTCGCGCAGCAGGTGGCGGGTCATGCCGTCGTCTCCAGGGTGGGGTTGGCCGCCAGCGCGCCCGTCCCGGCCGCGGCGGGCGCCGCCGTGTCCAGGGCGGCAGGCAGCGCGGCGAGGAAGGAGTCCGCCTGGGCGACGGTGAGGATCAGCGGCGGGGCCAGCCGGACCACGCCCGGCTGCACCGGGTTGACCAGGAAGCCGGCCTCGCGCAGCGCCTCGGCGAGCACCGGCGCCACCGGAGCGGTGAGCGCCACACCGAGCAGCAGCCCCGCGCCGCGCACCCCGGCGACCAGCGGGTGACCCAGCGCCTCGATCCCGTGGCGCAGGCGCTCCCCGACCCGCTTCACGTGGTCGAGCAGCCCCTCGTTCGCGATGGTCGCCACCACGGCGAGCGCGGCGGCGCAGCTGACCGGGTTGCCACCGAAGGTGGTGCCGTGCGAACCGGGACCGAGCAGGTCGGCGGTCGGCCCGAAGGCCAGGCAGGCGCCGATGGGCAGACCGCCGCCCAGCCCCTTGGCCAGGGTGACCACGTCCGGCTCCACGCCCTCGGCCTGGTGGGCGAACCAGTGTCCGGTGCGACCGATGCCGGTCTGCACCTCGTCGAGCACCAGCAGCGCGCCGTGCCGGGCGGTGATCCGCCGCGCCGCGGCGAGGTAGCCGGCCGGCGGGACGACCACGCCGTTCTCGCCCTGGATCGGCTCCAGGATCACCATGGCGGTGGCGTCGGTGACCGCCGCCTCGAGCGCGGCGACGTCGCCGTAGTCGACGTGGGTCACCTCGCCGGGCAGCGGTCGGAACGGGTCGGCCTTCGCCGGTTGGCCGGTCAGGGCGAGGGCGCCCATGGTACGGCCGTGGAACCCGCCCCGGGTGGCGACCACGTGGCTGCGGCCGGTCCGCCGGGACAGCTTGAAAGCCGCCTCGTTGGCCTCCGCGCCGGAGTTGGCGAAGAAGGCCCGGCCGGGCCGACCGGCGAGCGCCAGCAGCAGCTCCGCCAGCGCGACCGGCGGCTCCGCCACGTAGAGGTTGGAGACGTGCCCCAGCGTGGCGACCTGCCGGGAGACGGCGGCCACCACCGCCGGGTGGGCGTGGCCGAGGGCGTTGACCGCGATCCCGCCCACCAGGTCGAGGTACTCCCGACCGGCGTCGTCGACGACGACCGCGCCGGCGCCGGAGACCAGCGCCATCGGCGGGGTGCCGTAGTTGTCCATCATGGACTGCGACCAGCGCTGTACGAGCGTGCTCATGACGGAATCACCATCGTTCCGAACCCTTCCGACGTGAAGACCTCGAGCAACGTGGAGTGCGCCACCCGACCGTCGACGACGTGCGCGGCGGGCACTCCCCCACGCACCGCCCGCAGGCAGGCCTCCATCTTCGGCACCATCCCCGACTCGAGGCTGGGCAGCAGCTTCGCCAGGTCGTCGGTGCTGATCTCGGACACCAGGCTGGTGGTGTCCGGCCAGTCGGCGTACAGGCCGGCCACGTCGGTGAGCACGACCAACTTGCGGGCCCGCAACGCGACGGCCAGCGCGGCGGCGGCCGTGTCCGCGTTGAGGTTGTGCAGCACCCCGTCGGCGTCCGGCGCGACCGTGGAGATCACCGGGATCCGGCCGGCCGCGATCAGGTCGGTCACCGCCGACACGTCGACCGACTCGACGTCGCCGACCTGGCCGACGTCGACCGGCTGTCCGTCCACGTACGCCGGGCGGCGCACCGCCGTGAACAGCCGGGCGTCCTCCCCGGACAGACCCACGGCGAACGGACCGTGCGAGTTGATCAGCCCGACCAGTTCCCGCCCGACCTGCCCGACCAGCACCATCCGGACCACGTCCATCGCCTCGGCGGTGGTCACCCGCAGGCCGCCCCGGAACTCGCTGGCGATGCCGAGCCGGCCCAGCATGGCGGAGATCTGCGGACCGCCGCCGTGCACCACCACCGGCTTGAGGCCGGCGTGGCGCAGGAAGACCATGTCGGCCGCGAACGCCCGCTGCAGCTCCGGGTCGACCATGGCGTTGCCGCCGTACTTCACCACGACGGTGGAGCCGGAGAAGCGCGCCAGCCACGGCAGCGCCTCGATCAGCGTCTCCGCCTTGACCTGGGCGCGGGTGAGGTCGGTGCTGAGGCTCATGGCCGTGCCAGCTTTCCGTTCGCGACCGCGGGACTCCGCTTCGCCGCGTTCCTCGCGCTCACGACGAGTACGCCGAGTTCTCGTGCACGTACGCGTGGGACAGGTCGTTGGTCCAGATCGTCGCGGCCGACGTGCCGGCGTGCAGGTCGATCCGGATGGTCACGTCCCGCCCGGTCAGGTCGACCTTCGAGCGGTCCTCGGCGGCGGCGCCGCCCCGGCACACCCACACCCCGTTGACGGCCACGTCCACCCCGTCCGGCTGGAACGCGGCGGCGGTGGTGCCGACCGCCGCGAGGATCCGGCCCCAGTTCGGGTCGTTGCCGAACAGCGCGGTCTTGACCAGGTTGTTGCGGGCCACCGTGCGGCCCACCTCGACCGCGTCGTCCTCGTCGGCGGCGCCGACCACGTCGATGGCGATCTGCTTGGTGGCGCCCTCGGCGTCGGCCACCAACTGCTGGGCCAGGTCGTGGCAGGCCGCGGTGACGGCGGCGACCAGCTCGGCCGGCGTCGGCTCGATGCCGCTCGCGCCGCTGGACAGCAGCAGCACGGTGTCGTTGGTCGACATGCAGCCGTCGGAGTCGACCCGGTCGAAGGTGACCCGGGTGGCGGCGCGCAGCGCGTCGTCCAGGGTCGCCGGCCCGGCCACCGCGTCGGTGGTCAGCACGCACAGCATGGTGGCCATGCCCGGCGCGAGCATCCCGGCGCCCTTGGCCATCCCGCCGACCGTCCACCCGCTGCCGCGGGCCACCGTGGTCTTCGGGCGGGTGTCCGTGGTCATGATGGCCTCGGCGGCGGCCGGGCCGCCGTCGCGCGACAGGCCCCGGATCGCCGAGCGGACGCCGGGCAGCAGCTTCGGCATCGGCAGCCGCTCGCCGATCAGCCCGGTGGAGCAGACCGCCACCTCGCCAGCGCCGAGTATCAGCCGGGGGCTGACCGAGGTCAGCGCGGCGGCGGTGTGCTCGGCGGTGGCATGCGTGTCCTGGAAGCCGGCGGGGCCGGTGCAGGCGTTGGCGCCACCGGAGTTGAGCACCACCGCGCGCACCACGCCGCCCTGCACGACCTGCTGCGTCCACAGCACTGGCGCGGCCTTGACCCGGTTGGAGGTGAAGACACCGGCGACGCCGGCGTCCGGGCCGTCGTTGACCACCAGCGCGACGTCGGCGCCGCTGGCCTTCAGGCCGGCGGCCACCCCGGCCGCCCGGAACCCCCGTGGGGTGGTGACGCTCACCGTGCCCGCCTTTCGTTCGCGACCGAGGGGCTCCGCTGCGCCGCACTTCTCGCGCTCACGGGCTGACCCCCCAGACGGAGAGGCCGGTCGTCTCCGGCAGGCCGAGCATCAGGTTGGCGTTCTGCACGGCCTGGCCGGCGGCGCCCTTGCCCAGGTTGTCCAGCGCGCTGAGCACGACCAGGCGGCCGGAGTCGACGTCGACGGTGGCCTGGAGGTGGCAGGAGTTCGAGCCGAGCGTGGCGGCGGTGTGCGGCCACCTGCCCTCCGGCAGCACGTGCACGAACGGCGCGTCCGCGTACGCCTGCGCCAGCACGTGCTGCGGGTCGACGCCGCGCGTGGGAAGGGCGGTGACCGTGGCCAGGATGCCGCGCGGCATCGGCGCCAGGACCGGCGTGAGCGACAGGCCGGTCGCCCCGGACGCCTGCTTGATCTCCGGCACGTGCTGGTGGGTGCCGACCCGGTACGGCGACAGGTCCCCCATCACCTCGCTGGCCAGCAGGTGCGGCTTGGCCGCCCGCCCGGCGCCCGAGGTGCCGGAGGCGGCGACCACCACCACGTCGGCGGGGTTGGCGGCGCCGGCCGCGATCAGCGGCGCGAGCGCCAGGGTGATCGCGGCGGCGTAGCAGCCGGTGTTCGCCACGCGGGTGGAGCCGGCGATCAGCTCGCGCTGGCCAGGCAGCTCGGGCAGACCGTAGGTCCACTGGCCGGCGTGCGGGCCGCCGTAGTACTGCGCCCAGTCGTACGGGTCGGCGAGTCGGTGGTCGGCTCCCAGGTCGACGATCCGCACGTGGGGCGGGATCTGGGCGGCCAGCACCGCCGACTGGCCGTGCGGCAGCGCCAGGAAGACCAGGTCGGCGTCGCTGAAGGTCGTCGGGTCGGTCTCGCCGAGCACCAGGTCGAGCCCGGTGAGCTGCGGGTGCACCACGTCGACGCGGTGCCCGGCCTGGCTGTGCGCGGTGGCGGCCACCAGGTCGAACTCCGGGTGCCCGGCGACCAGGCGCAGCAGCTCGCCCCCGGCGTAACCGCTCGCTCCGGCGATCGCGACTCGGATTCCCATACTCACCTCCGCATGACTATGCAACGAGGCTAGCAGTCATGATCGTGGCCTTGCAAGTTCATACGGTCCACTGCATGGGAATGATGCGAGTGGCGCCGGACACACGTCCGGCCCGGGTCGCGGGGCGACACGGGCCGGACGCCGGGGACGAAGGGGACGCGACGGGTCAGAGACGACCCTCCTCGACGGCCCGGGTCACCCACGGGACGACCTCGTCGAGCATCACGTCCAGCGACGTCGTCGCGGTGAACCCGAGCACCTCACGGGCCTTGGTGACGTCCGGCACCCGCTTCTGCACGTCGTAGCGGAACGGCTCGTCGGAGACGTACCGGAACGGCACGTCCGGGCCCTTGATCTTGTGCCAGATCAGCTCGGCCAACGCCAGCACGCTGGTCGACTCCGCGGTCGAGAGGTTGAAGTCCTCGTTCCGGGCGGCCGGGTGCTCGACGGCGGTGGCGATCCCCCGCGCCAGGTCGCCGCCGTACGTGTAGTGCCGCACCTGGTTGCCCTCGCCCAGGATGCGCAGCGGGTCCTGCCCCTTGACGATCTTCTGCACCAGGTCCGGCACGACGTGCGACATGGCCAGCTTCACGTTGCCCGAGAGCACCTCGGCCTGGCCGAGCGCCCGCCCCTCGCCCACGCCCACGCAGTTGAACGGCCGGACGATGGTGTACGGCAACCGGTACTGCTCCCAGGCGGCCCGCGCGTAGTACTCCACGGCCAGCTTCTGGAACCCGTACGACGAGAGCGGCGGCGGAACGCGTCGCTCGTCGCCCTCCCGGCTCGGCCAGTGCTCGGTCGACTCGAAGACCATCGAGGAGGAGAGGTACGTGACCTTGGACAGGCTCCCCTCCCGGTGCGCCCGGATCGCCGCGTCGCACGTCGCCGCCATGATGCGCTCGTTGGTGGCGAGCAGGTCGTAGGCGTACGCGTGGAAGTAGGAGATGCCCCCGATCATCGCCGCGCCGGCCACCAGGTGGTCGCAGCCGTCCAGCAGACCGGTGAGCAGGTCGACGTCGCGGGCGTCCCCCTCGACGAACCGGTAGCGCGGATGGTCGTCGTAGCTGTGGGTGACCGGGCCGTACTTGGAGAAGTTGTCCACCCCGACCACCTCGTGGCCCCGGTCCAACAGCTCCTCGACGAGGTAGCCGCCGATGAATCCGGCCGAACCAGTTACCAGGACCTTCGCCACATGCGCTCCTAAGCGGTCTTCTCGTACTCGGTGCTGTTGTCCTGCGGGTCGCGCGGGGCCGGCAGGACCGCCCGCGCCGTGCCCGCCGCGAGCTTCGCCCGGCTCAGCCGCCGACCGTAGGCGAAGAAGTACCAGCGCAGGTAGCCGGGAAGGAACCGGCCCAGGTCGAAGTGCGACTCGCCCAGCGGCCGGTCCAGCCAGATGGTCGGGATCTCGGCCACCGGCAGCCGCAGCCGGGTGGCCTTGGCGGTCAGCTCCAGGCCGATCTCGAACCCGGTCCGGGACTCGATGCCCACCTCCCGGACGAACGCCGTGTCGTACGCCTTGAAGCTGTTGGTGGCGTCCCGGGTGCCGACCCGGGCCAAGGTGTAGAGGCTGCGCCCCGCCCACCGCGACATCATCCGCTTCAGCCGCGGCCCGCCCACCTGCTGCCCGCCCGGCATGTACCGGGAGGCGGCGGCCACCACGACGCCCCGGTCCACCAGGCGGGCCAGCTCGTCGATCTGGCGCGGGTCGTCGCAGCCGTCGGCCATGGTGACCACCACGACGGGGGCCTGTGCCGCGTCGACGCCGAACCGGATCGCGTTCGCCGGTCCACGGCCGTACGTGTTGAGCACGGACCGCACCCGGGGATCGGTCCGGGCGATCCGCTGGGCGTACGGGACGGTGGTGTCCTCCGGCATGTCGTGCACGATGAGCACCTCGGCCGGCAGCAGCATCTCCCGCAGCATCCGCTCCAGGCAGCGGACGATCGCCTCGCCCTCGTTGTAGACCGGGACGATGACCGACACGCGTGGCGTCACACCCGCACCCCCTGCCCGGTCAGCCCCCACATGTCGATCAGTGGGGTGTCGGTCTCCAGCCGGGCGTACTGCTCGTGCGGTGCGGCGATGACCAGCAGGTCGGCCCGGCGCAGCACCTCGGGCAGGTCGACGAAGCGCTCGTCGGCCACGTACGGGTCGGTGCAGAGCGTCTCCCGGGTCTTCAGCGCCAGGATCTTGCGCAGCTTGTACGCCAGGCTCTCCCGCGGGTCGTCGCTGCCGCCCTTGAACGCCATGCCGAGGATGCCGACGGTCATCTCGGACAGGTCGAACCGGTCCTCCAGACGGGACACCAGGTACAGCGGCAGCCCCTCGTTGATCAGCATGGCCGAGTGCCCGAGCACGAAGTTGTTCCGGTTGAACGCGGCCAGTTGCATGGTGTCCTTGAACAGGCACGGCCCAGCGGCGAAACCGGGCATCGGCAGGTCCGCCGCGCGCGGGTAGTCGTACGCGACCGCGTGCCGGATCCGGGCGAAGTCGAGCCCGAAGTCGTTGGCCATCATCCAGAACTGGTTGGCGGTGGCGAACTTGATGTAGCGCCAGGTGTTGGTGAACAGCTTCGCCAGCTCCGCCTCCTCCGGCTCCAGCGGGACGATCTGCTCGGTCAGGTGCCGGAAGAGCTTCTCCGCCCGGGCCAGGGCCGCCGGCGTCCGGGCCGCCACGATCTGCGGCAGCGCGAACAGCTCGGTCATCGCCCTGCCCTCGGCGATCCGCTCCGGACAGAACGCCACGTCGGCGCGGATGCCCTTGCCGGCCAGCAGTTTCTCGGTCAGCGCCGTCACCCCCGGGTAGACGGTGCTGCGCAGCACCACGAGCTGCCCGTCGCGCAGGTGCTCGGCGCACCGCTCCAGGGCCCGGGGCACCGCGCCGAGATCCGGGTTGAGGTGCTCGTCCACCGGCGTGCCGACGACCACCACCAGGTGCTCGGAGCTGCCCACACTGGCCGGGTCGGTGGTCGCCCGCAGCCGACCGGCGGCCACCGCCTCCGCGAGCGGTTCCGCCGCTCCAGGCTCGGCGAACGGGAGCTGGGCCGCGTTCACCGTGGCCACGGCGTCGGCGTTGATGTCGTACAGCACGACGGAGAGGCCACGGGCGGCGAAGGCGATGCCCAGCGGCAGGCCCACCCGACCGCAGCCGCCGATGATGCACACGTCGGCCGTCGTGACCTGCGTGGCCTGATCCTCGGACATGGATCAACTCCCATGGGGTGGCGGGGGTGTCCTCCGGTGGTCGCCGGAATCCAAGCAGGCTAACCGCTCGGAGGTGACTCGCGGGTAGCCGAACATTCCGTGGCCGATGCCCTTTCGGCCGATGGGACACACCGCGAACCTGTCCGGTCACTCAGCGCGACAACCCGTCCTCATGGGGAACCGACGTGCGGCGGGCCCGGAGCAGGCCGGCGGTGGCCACCGCGAGCGCGGTGGCCACCCCCGAGCCGTCCCAGGACCGGCGTCGTCAGGCGCCGCGCAGGGTGGCGCCGAAACGCTCCGCGGCCACGGCGACCGCCGCGTCACGGGCGGCCACCGCCTCCTCGACGGTCAGCGTCCGGTCCGGCGCCCGGAAGGTGAGCTTGTACGCCAGCGACCGGCGGCCCGCCCCGAGCTGCTCACCGGAGTAGACGTCGAACAGCCGCACATCCTCCAGCAGCTCGCCGGCGCCCGCCTCCAACGCGCGGCGCACCTGCTCCGCCGGCACCGACTCGTCCACCAGGAGCGCCACGTCGATCAGCGCCGGCGGGAAGCCGGAGACCGTCGGGGCGGGCGTCACCGGGGCCGGCGGCAGCACGTCCAGGTCCAGCTCCATCGCGCAGGTACGGCGCGGCAGCTCCAGCGCCGCCACCACCGCCGGGTGCAGCTCACCGGCGTGCCCGACGACCGTGCCGTCGACCCGCAGCTCGGCGCAGCGGCCGGGGTGCCACGGGGCGTACCCGGCGGCGCGCACCTCGACCCGCTCACCGGGGATGCCGACGGCGTCCAGCACGTCGCGGGCCGCCTCGATCGCGTCCGCCCAGCCGGCCGGCCGGCCCGCGCCCCACCAGCCCGCCGGGTCGAGGTCACCGGTCAGCACCGCGGCGACGTGCACGGGCTGCGCCGGCACCACCGCGTCGGCGGCCGCGAACTCCTCGTCGGTGGGGCGACGGTCCACGCCCATCGCCGGCGGGCTGCCGGCGCCGAGGCGGGGATGGAACACCGCGCCGATCTCGTACAGCGCGAGATCACGGTGCCCCCGGCCGAGGTTGCGCTTGAGGATGCCGAGCAGCGGGCCGAGCAGCGTGGTGCGCAGCAGCGGCTCCTCCTCGGACAGGGGGTTGGCCAGCCGCACCGCCGGCCGGCGCGGGTCGTCGGCCGGCAGGCCCAGCAGGTCGGCCAGCTCCGGCGACACGAACGGGTGCGCGAGCACCTCCACGTACCCCCGCTCGGCCAGCGACCCGGCGACCGCCCGGCGCCGACGCTGCCGCGGGGTCAACCCGCGGCCGGGCGGCGCGGTCGGCAGCACCGACGGCACGCGGTCGTACCCGTCGAGGCGGACCACCTCCTCCACCAGGTCGGCCGGGTCGGTCAGGTCGGGCCGCCAGGTCGGCGGGGTGACGCTGAGCGCGACCCCCGCGCCGCTGGCCACACCGACCGCGCCCGGGTCCTCGGCCAACCGGTCCGCGCCCTGCGCCACCGTGCAGCCGACCCGCTCCAGCAGGGCGACCACCCGCGGCGGCGGGTACTCCACGCCGACCCGCCGGGTGGGCAGGTCCGCCGGCAGGCTGATCGGGGTACGCGGCCGGACGTGGTCGATGTCCAGGATCTCCGCGCCCGCCGTGCCACCGCCGTGCTCGGTGAGCAGCCGCACGGCACGCTCCAGCGCGACCAGCGGCAGGGCCGGGTCGACGCCCCGTTCCCAGCGCTTCGCGGCCTCGCTGAACAGCTTGTGCCGCCGGGCCGTGCGCCCGACCATCGCCGGGTCCCAGTGCGCCGCCTCGAAGAGCACGGTGGTGGTGCCGTCGACGACCTCGCTGGTCTCGCCGCCCATCACCGCGGCGAGCGAGATCGGGCCGCTGTCGTCGCAGATGACCATGTCGTCCCCGGCGAGCACCCGCTGGACGCCGTCCAGGGTGGTCAGCTTCTCCCCCGGCTCGGCGCGGCGGACCACCAGCGGCCCGACGATCCGGTCGGCGTCGAACGCGTGCATCGGCTGGCCCAGCTCCAGCATCACGTAGTTGGTGATGTCGACCGGCAGCGAGATGCTGCGGATGCCGGCGGTGACGAGCCGCTGTTGCATCCACGACGGCGTGGGCGCGGTGGGGTCGACGCCGCGGACCAGGCGGGCGGCGAACCGGTCGCAGCCGACCGGGTCGCGCACGTCCACCGGGTACGCCGGCGTCTGGGTGCCGGTCGGCGCGGGCGCCAGGGCCGGGTCGCGCAGCGGCAGGTCGAAGGCGTGCGACAGCTCCCGCGCCAGGCCGCGCAGGCTCAGCGCGTACCCCCGGTCCGGGGTGATCTCCAGCTCGAGCACCACGTCGTCGAGGCCGACCACCGGCCGGGCGTCGTCGCCCGGCTTGGCCGCCACGTCCGGCGGCAGCACGATGATGCCGGAGTGGTCGTCGCCCAGACCCAGCTCCTTCGCCGAGCAGATCATGCCGTTGGAGTTGTGCCCGTACGTCTTGCGGGCGCCGATGGCGAAGCCACCGGGCAGGACGCCGCCGGGCAGGATCACCACCACCCGGTCGCCGGTGTCGAAGTTGCGCGCTCCACAGACGATCTCCTGCGGCTCGCCGGTGCCGTTGGCGTCACCCACGTCCACCCGGCAGAAGCGAATCGGCTTCTTGAAACCGGTGAGCTCCTCGATCTCGCGCACCTCGCCGACGACCAGTTGGCCGGTGACGGTCGCCCGCAGGTCCACCACGGACTCGACCTCGATGCCGAGGTCGACGAGGGCCTGCTCCAGGTCACCGGTGGGCAGGTCGGCGGGGAGGTCGACGTACTCCCGCAGCCAACTGACAGAAACTCGCATGACGTCAGACCACCGTTCCCGTGTCTCGTACCCGCATCGCCTACGCCCCGGTCCCGAGCGCGCGGCTGAACCGCACGTCGCCCTCGAAGAGATGGCGGATGTCGCTGACCCCGTGCCGGACCATGAGGGTCCGGTCGATGCCCATGCCGAAGGCGAATCCGGAGTAGACCTCCGGGTCCACGCCGCAGGCGCGCAGCACCCGCGGGTTGACCATCCCGCAGCCACCCCACTCGACCCACTGGGGGCCGTCGCGGTGCTCCGGGAACCAGACGTCGAACTCCGCCGACGGCTCGGTGAACGGGAAGTAGTGCGGCCGCCACCGGGTCTTCGCCTCCGGGCCGAACATCGCCCGGGCGAAGTGGTCCAGCGTGCCGCGCAGGTGCGCCATGGTGATGCCCTTGTCCACGACAAGACCCTCGGCCTGGTGGAACACCGGGCTGTGGGTGGCATCGATCTCGTCGGTGCGGTAGACGCGGCCGGGCACGATCACGTAGATCGGCGGCGTGCGGCTGAGCATGGTGCGGGTCTGCACGGTCGAGGTGTGCGTCCGCAGCACCAGGCCGGAACCCTCCGGTGCGATGTGGAACGTGTCCATCAACCCGCGCGCCGGATGGTCGGCGGGGATGTTCAACGCGTCGAAGTTGACCCACTCCAGGTCAACCTCGGGGCCCTCGGCCACCTCGTAGCCCATCCCCACGAAGAGGTCGCTGATCGACTCCATCAGCGTGCTCAGCGGGTGCCGGGCGCCGCGCGGACGCCGATCGAAGGGCAGGGTGACGTCCACCCGCTCCTCCACCAGCACCCGCTCGGCCTGCTCGCGCTCCACGACCTCGGCGCGGTCGGCGTAGGCGGTCTCGATCGCCCGGCGGGCCTCGTTGACCCGCTTGCCGGCATCGGACTTCGCCGCCGGTGGCAGCGCGCCGATCTCCCGGCGGGCCAGCGAGACCGGAGACCGGTCACCGAGGTGCGCGGGGCGCAGGGCGGCCAGCGCGTCCGGGTCGGTGGCCGCCGTGAACGCCTTCGTGGCGTCGGCGACAGCCTCGGCCAGGGCGGCCGGGTCGAGCAGGGCGACCTGCTTCGGGTCGTACGGATCGTTGCGGTAGGTCATGGCGTACGGGCACTCCCTCACGGCGGCGCCAGCCCTCGACGGGGCGGCTAGGCGAGTCTACGGACGCGCGGCTGCGCCGCAGCCCGCCGGTGGGAGTAGTGCAGGGAGCAGGTCAGGCCCGCCGCCCGCCGACACCGGCGGGCTGGCTAAACGAACGCCGTGGCGCGTTCATCGACGGACGCTCTCCCCTGCTGATCTGTCGCGCCGGGTGAGGCCACCATCAGCGCTGTGCTCTCGCTGAAGCGTACAGGCAGACCGCGGCGGCCGCAGCCAGGTTCAGGCTCTCCGCGCGCCCGTGCAGCGGCACCCGGACCCGGGCGTCCGCCGCGGCGGTCAACTCCCCGGGCAGCCCGTGCGCCTCCGAGCCGAACAGCCACGCGGTGGGCCCGGCGAGCCGTCCCGAGTCGGCCAGGTCGTCCAGGTCGCTGTCGCCGTGCCCGGTCGTCGCCAGCACGGTCAGCCCGGCGGCGCGCAGCGCGCCGACCACCTCGACCGGGTCGGCGGCACGCACCACGTCGACGTGGAACAGGCTGCCGGCGGAGGCCCGCACACACTTGCCGTTGTACGGGTCGACGGCGTCGCCGGCGAAGACCACCGCGCCCGCCCCGGCGGCGTCGGCGGTACGCAGCACCGTGCCGGCGTTGCCCGGATCACGGATCTCGGCGAGCACCGCCACCAGGCGGGGCGCGCCGACGAGGGCCCGCTCCAGCGACACGTCCAGGTGTCGGCAGACCGCGACCAGCCCCTGCGGGGCGACGGTTTCGGCCAGCGCGGCGAGCCCCTCGTCGGTCACCTCGGACACCGGCACGTCGGCACGGGCCGCCGCGGCGGCCAGCTCCGCGTACCGGTCGAGGGCGGTGGGCGTACCGAACAGCTCGGTGACCACCTCGGGCCGGGCCAGCGCCTCGCGGACCGCCTGAGGGCCCTCGGCCAGGAAACGGCCGGTGGCCTCGCGGTCCCGGCGGCGCTGCAGGCGGCGGGCGGCGACCACCCTGGGTGTACGGGGGGTGAAGGCCATGGTCTGCGGTCCTCCGGCACGATTGAGGCGCCCCCCGGACGGCGGTGCCGACACGGGAGACGCCTCGCTCTGGTGCGCGGGGATCAGGCGGCCTGGGCCGCCGCGCCGCCGGTGCCCTCGGCCGCGACCGCGGCCCGGGCCAGCTCGACGATCGCCGCGAAGGCGGCGGCGTCGTTGACAGCCAGGTCGGCCAGGATCTTGCGGTCGACCTCGATGCCGGCCAGACGCAGGCCCTGGATCATGCGGTTGTAGGTCATCCCGTTGGCCCGGGCGCCCGCGTTGATCCGCTGGATCCACAGCTGCCGGAAGTCGCCCTTGCGGTCACGACGGTCCCGGTAGGCGTACTGCATCGAGTGCAGCACCTGCTCCTTGGCCTTGCGGTACAGCCGGGAGCGCTGACCGCGGTAACCGCTCGCGGTCTCCAGCAGCGTACGACGCTTCTTGTGGGCGTTCACAGCCCGCTTGACGCGTGCCATCTCAACTCCTTCTTACGTAAAGGGGCGCGCGCGTCAGCGGCCGAGCA
Organism: Micromonospora acroterricola; assembly: GCF_003172955.1. Lineage (GTDB taxonomy): Bacteria > Actinomycetota > Actinomycetes > Mycobacteriales > Micromonosporaceae > Micromonospora > Micromonospora acroterricola. The sequence goes on from NZ_QGKR01000198.1 coordinate 28,455, forward strand.
GCTTCTTGATGCGCTTGACGTCGGCCTTGGCCAGCACGACCGTGCCGGTCAGCCGGCGGGTCTGGGTGGAGGGCTTCTTCTCCAGGTTGTGGCGGAGGCCGGCCTGCTGGGCAACGATCTTGCCCCTGCCGGTCACCTTGACCCGCTTACCCATACCCGTGTGGCTCTTCATCTTCGGCATGTGGAACGTCTCTCCCCTGTTACTCGCCGCTGGTGTCGGCGGCGAGGCCGGTGTCACCGGCTGCTGCGGTCTCGCCGACCGCCGCGGTCTCATCGGCCGGAGTGGCGGACTCGTCCGCCCGGTCCCGAGGTGCACCGCGGGACGCCGTAGCGGCGACCGCGGAGGCCTTGACGGCCCGATGCGGGGCGAGAACCATGATCATGTTTCGGCCGTCCTGCTTCGGAGCGGCCTCGACGTATCCCAGTTCCGTGATCTCGGATTCGAGCCGACGCAGGAGCCGGTAACCCAGCTCCGGACGGCTCTGCTCGCGACCGCGGAACATGATCGTCACCTTGACCTTGTCGCCCGCCTTGAGGAACCGCACCACGTGACCCTTCTTGGTCTCGTAGTCGTGCGGGTCGATCTTCGGGCGGAGCTTCATTTCCTTGATGACGGTCTGCTGCTGGTTACGCCGCGCTTCGCGCGCCTTCAGTGCGCTCTCATACTTGAACTTGCCGAAGTCCATGAGCTTGCACACCGGCGGGCGCGCCATCGGCGCAACCTCGACCAGGTCCAGATCGACGTCCGCGGCCAGCTGAAGGGCGCGCTCCAGTGGGACGATGCCCACCTGCTCACCCTCGGGGCCGACCAGTCGGACCTCACGTGCCCGGATCTGCTCGTTCACGCGTGGTTCGACGCTGATGGGGCCTCCTCGAGTCGTTTCTGCTCTTTCACCGACCCCCGCGGCTCCCGGGTGGGAACCGACCTGGAAAGCAGAAGGCCCCGGCGCATGCCAGGGCCCGCTCGACCGGTCGGCACGATCACAGGATCGCGCATCCGGAGCCGGGACGTGCCCGGAACCGGGGACCGGAACCCGGCCACCGTAGCGGCGACTCGGGTGGGAGCAGGCGCTCCGCTTTCGTGGCTGTCTGCTCGCACGCGGAGACAGCCTGGTCGACTCGATAACACTACACCCCGGGTCGGGTCCCACCCAAACCGGGCGCCTCGCGCGGCCACCACGTCAACGTCGGGAACCCGGCGGTCGACCAGTCGCGCGCCCCTGCCGGTCACCCCGCCAGGTCCCGGCGGATCCTCTGGGTCGCCGGGTCGCCGGGTCGCCGGGTCGCTGGGTCGCGGTCGCCGGCCCGGCGGTCCCGCATGTCCCGGCGGTCCGGGGGCCAAGATCCGCGCACTTTCGGTGAAACTGCTGCCTCACGACGCACGGAGGCAGCAGTTTCAGGATAGTTGTCGAGATCTTGGTCAGGCGCGTGGCGCGACGCGGCGGGGTGGCGCGGCAAGCGGCCGGGTGGCACCGGCAAGCGGCCGGGTGGCTCGGGTCAGCGGTCGGCGGCTCGGGTCAGCGGTCGGCGGCTCGGGTCAGCGGCCGGCAGAACGGGCAATCGGCCGGGTGGCACCGGCAAGCGACCGGCGACTCGGGCAAGTGACCGGCGGCTCGGGTCAGCGGCCGGCGACTCGGGCAATCGGCCGCGTGGCGCGGGCAAGCGACCGGCCGGCTCGTGTCAGCGGCCGGCGGCGCGCTCGGCGAGGCGGGACTGGTGCGCCTCGTGCAGCCGGCGCAGGGCGCGGACCCCGTCGACAGCCAGTTCCTTGTCGGCGGCCTGCAGGGCGATCATGGGCAGCAGGTCGTCGTCGTGCAGCTCCAGGCTGGCCCAGGGCGCGCCCCGGTCGAAGCGGACCCCCCGGACGACCTCCCAGGGCAGCTCGTACGAGCTGATGATGTTGCGCACCCGGACACCGCGCACGTCGGCCTCCACCCGCGGGCGGGTGAAGAGCAGGAAGCCCAGCGCACCGAAGATGCCCAGGCCGATCATCGCGATCTGGTCGCCGCGCTGGAAGCTGCCGTAGCCGTCGCCGGTCGGGCCGCTCAGCGAGGTGGCCACCAGACCGAACACCACCACCAGGGCGATCGCTGCGGACCAGCAGACCACCCGGATGCGGCGGGGCTTCAGGCGGACCAGCTCGGTTTCACTCACCCCACCAGTCTGCCATTTAACCCCGCCCAGCGACGGCACCACCCGCCGCGCGATCGCCACCCAGCGGGACACCGCCAAGCCACCCCAGCGGGACACCGCCAAGCCACCCAGCGGGACAGCACCGTGCCACCGGTGCCGGACCGCCCCCGGGCCGCACTGGGCACCGGAGCTAGATCGACTCAGGATCAAGGATGTCGGGGTGTCCCGCACGGGACGACGGTCCGGCATCTGCGATCCCGAGTCGATCAAACAGGCCGACGGCCCAACAGCGGCCACCACCCGAGCCGGCCGGCCGAAAGCGGCGACCGGCCGAGCGGCGGTCAGAGTCTGCAGGCGTGGATGTTGGTGACGAGGATGGCCCGGGCGCCGAGCTCGTACAGCTCGTCCATGATCCGGTGCACGTCGTCGCGGAGCACCATCGCCTGGACCGCCACCCAGCCCTCGCGGTGCAGCGGCGACACGGTGGGTGACTCGATGCCCGGGGTCAGCCCGCTGGCCCGGTCCAGCAGGCCGGCCGGCACGTCGTAGGCGAGCATCACGTACCGGCGGGCCACCAGCACGCCGTGCAGGCGGCGCAGCAACTGCTCGGCCTGCTGGTGCGCCGACGCGCCGGCCCGGCGGACCAGCACCGCCGAGGAGCGCAGCAGCGGGTCGCCGAAGACCACGAGGCCCGCCTGGCGCAGGGTCGCGCCGGTTTCCACCACGTCGGCGACCACGTCGGCGACGCCGAGACGGACGGCGTTCTCCACCGCGCCGTCGAGGCGGATGACGTCGGCCTTGACGCCCAGCTCGCCGAGGTGCCGCTCGACCAGCCCCGGGTACGCGGTGGCGATCCGGTGACCGCCCAGGTCCTGCACGGAGGCGATGTCGTCGGGGCGGGCGGCGAAGCGGAAGGTAGCTCGGCCGAAGGCGAGGTCGACGACCTCCTCGGCCGGCGCGGCCGAGTCGATCAGCAGGTCCCGGCCGGTGATCCCGAGGTCGAGGTCACCGGAGCCGACGTAGGTGGCGATGTCCTTGGGACGCAGGTAGAAGAATTCGACGTCGTTGGACTCGTCCCGGCAGACGAGGTCCTTGGGGTCGGTGCGCTGGCGGTAGCCCGCCTCGCGCAGCATCTGGGCGGCCGGTTCGGCCAGGGTGCCCTTGTTGGGTATGGCGACACGCAGCATGACGGAGTGCTCCTTCGATCCGGATGGCGATCAACGGGTGGGGCACTCACAGATGTCGGTAGACGTCCTTGAGTTCGAGACCGCTGGCCAGCATCAGCACCTGGACCTGGTAGAGCAGTTGGGAGATCTCCTCGGCGGTGCGCTGCGGCCCCTCGTGCTCGGCGGCCATCCACGACTCGGCCGCCTCCTCGACGACCTTCTTGCCGATGAAGTGCACCCCCTTGTCCAGGGCGGCGACGGTGCCCGAGCCCGGGGTGCCGGCGGCGGCCTTGGCCTGCAGCTCGGCGAACAACTCCTCGAACGTCTTCACGGAAGGCGATTCTTCCAGCCGACCGGTCAGCCGCTGAAGCCGACCCGCTGGCCGTTGTGGGCCAGAGTTCGGACGGCCAGCGCGGCGTCGAGCGCGGCGACGGTTGCCGACCAGCCCTTGTCCTCCGCCGACCCGGGCAGCCCGGCCCGGTCCCGGGCCTGCTCGATGGTCTCCACGGTCAGCACACCGTGTGCCACCGGCTTGCCCTCGTCCAGCGCCACCCGGGTCAGCCCGTCGGTGACGGAGCGGCAGACGTAGTCGAAGTGCGCGGTGGCGCCGCGGACGACCACACCGAGCGCGACCACCACGTCGCAGCGCCGCGCGAGGGCCTGGGCGACCACGGGCAGCTCGACCGAGCCGGCGACCCGGGCCACCACGGAGCGGGCGCCGCACGCCTCGGCGGCGGCCACCGCGCGCTCCAGCATGTGGTCGGTCAGCTCGCCGTGCCACCGGGCGGCCACCACCCCGACGGTCAGCCCCGCGGCGTCCACCGCGCCGACCCCCGGCTCACCGAATCCCGCCATCGTCATGCTCCGATCTCGTCGTTGGCGACCGGACGCCCCAGCGGCGCCTCGCTCACCTCGTCCAACTCGTCCAGCAGGTGACCCATCCGGTCCCGCTTGGTGCGCAGGTAGCGCATGTTCTCCGGGTGCGCGCCGGCCGGCAGCCCCTCCCGGCCGGTGATGGTCAGCCCGTAGCCCTCCAGCCCGGCCCGCTTGGCCGGGTTGTTGGTCAGCAGCCGCATCGAGCGCACGCCCAGGTCGTAGAGGATCTGCGCGCCGGTGCCGTAGTCCCGGGCGTCGGCCGGCAGGCCCAGGTCGAGGTTGGCGTCCACGGTGTCCCGGCCCAGGTCCTGCAACTGGTACGCCTGGAGCTTGTGCAGCAGCCCGATGCCGCGCCCCTCGTGCCCGCGCACGTAGAGCACCACGCCCCGGCCCTCCCGCGCGACGCGGGCCATCGCGGCGTCCAGCTGCGGGCCGCAGTCGCAGCGCAGCGAACCGAACACGTCACCGGTGAGGCACTCGGAGTGCACCCGGACCAGCACGTCCTGGCCGTCGCCGAGGTCACCCAGCACCATTGCCACGTGTTCGGCCGGGTCGTGCTCGGCGCGGTAGCCGAGCGCCCGGAACACCCCGTGCCGGGTCGGCATCCGGGCCTCGGCGACCAGCTCGACCTGCTTTTCGGTCCGCCGGCGGTGGGCCACCAGGTCGGCGATGGTGATCAGCGTGAGGCCGTGCTCGGCGCAGAACTTCTCCAGGTCCGGCATCCGCATCATCGTGCCGTCGTCGTTGACCAGTTCGCAGAGCACGCCCGCCGGGCGCAGCCCGGCCAGCCGGGTCAGGTCCACGGCCGCCTCGGTGTGGCCCGGCCGGCGCAGCACGCCGCCCTCGCGGGCCCGCAGCGGCACCACGTGCCCGGGTCGGGCCAGGTCCGTCGGGTCGGTGGCCGCGTCGGCGAGCAGCCGGATGGTGTGCGCCCGGTCGGCCGCCGAGATGCCGGTGCTGATGCCCTCCCGGGCGTCGACGGTCACCGTGTACGCGGTGCCGCGCCGGTCCTGGTTGGTGTGGTGCATCGGCGGCAGGTCGAGCCGGTCGCACTCGCTCTCGGTCAGCGGCACGCAGACGTAGCCCGACGTGTACCGCACCATGAACGCCAGCAGCTCCGGCGTGGCAAGCTCGGCCGCGAAGATCAGGTCGCCCTCGTTCTCCCGGTCGGCGTCGTCGACCACGACGACCGGCCGGCCGGCCGCGATCTCGGCGACCGCCTGCTCGATGCTCGCGAAGACGCTCATGCCGTCACTCCACTTCGTTCCGCGCCGAACGCGACGAGTCGCTCGCTCATGCGAGGGCCTCCTTGTAGGTGGGCGGCAGCGAGGCGGACGGCCGGGCGACGCGCGAGGTGCGCCACCAGGCGGCGAAGCCCCACACGCAGAACGCGCCGTAGATCAGGTACATGGCCGCCGACGGGTAGAACCCGCCGCGCAGCAGCAGCGGCACGCCGACGGCGTCCACGGCGATCCAGACCAGCCAGAACTCCACCCAGCCGCGGGCCATGCCGTAGGTGGCCAGCAGGCTGCCGGTGAGGATCCAGGCGTCCGGCAGCGGGCCCCAGGAGCCCAGTGCGGCGAGCACCGGGTACGCCGCGGCGGTGCCGACCGCGGCGGCCAGCAGCATGGCCAGCCGCTCCCGCCCGGTGGCCCAGCGTGGGGACACCGCGGCGTGTCCGGCGTCGGCGCGGCGGTTGCGCTGCCAGCGCCACCAGCCGTAGACGCTGACCGCGAAGAAGAACACCTGCCGGCCGGCCTGCCCGTAGAGGTCGTGCGCCTGCGGGGTGGCGAACACCCCGCCGAGGAAGACGGTGAGCAGCAGCGCGTTGCCGATCATGCCGACCGGCCACGCCCAGACCAGCCGCCGCAGGCCGAGGAGAGCGGAGACCAGCCCGAACACGTTGCCGACGATCTCCCGGACCAGCACCGGCGAGCCGGCCACCTGCACCTGGGCGTCCAGCAGCCAGCCGAGCGTGCCCATCAGACGGCCCCGCCTGTGCCGACGGACGTGGCGGTGTCGTCGGCCAACCGTGCGCCGAGCAGCCGCTCGACGTACTTGGCCAGCACGTCGACCTCCAGGTTGACCGGGTCGCCGACGCCCTTCGCGCCGAGGGTGGTCAGCTTGAGCGTGGTCGGGATCAGCCCGACGGCGAACTCGTCCGCGCCCACCTCGGCGACGGTGAGCGAGACGCCGTCGATGGTGATCGAGCCCTTCTCCACCACGTACCGGGACAGGGCGGCGGGCAGCCGGAACCGGACCGTCTCCCACTGCTCGGCCGGTTCCCGGGAGATCAGCTCGCCGACACCGTCCACGTGCCCCTGCACCAGGTGCCCGCCGAGCCGGCTGCCGAGCGCGGCGGCCCGCTCCAGGTTGACCGGATCGCCGGGGCGCAGCGCGCCCAGCGCGGAGCGGCGCAGGGTCTCCCCCATCACGTCGGCGGTGAAGACACCGTCCGCCGCCTCCACGACGGTCAGGCAGACGCCGTTGACCGCGATGGAGTCGCCGTGCCGGGCGTCGGACGTGACCAGCGGGCCGCGTACGGCGACCAGCGCCGAATCGCCCGCCGTCGCCGTCACCCGGACGACCTCGCCCAGCTCCTCGACAATGCCGGTGAACATGTCAGCCCTCCCTTTTCCGGGGCAAAGCGGTGATCCGGAGATCCGGACCGACCTGCGTAACGTCGACGAACTCCAGATCGATTGCCTCAGCGATGGTCGTCACTCCCGCGTCGACCAGAGCGGTCGGGCCGGCGCCCAGCAGCCGGGGCGCGACGTACCCGACGATCTTGTCCACCAGGCCGGCGGCCAGGAACGCCCCGGCCAGCCGGGGGCCGCCCTCCAGCAGCACCGCGCGGACCCCGCGCTGGTGCAGCGCCGCGAGCAGCGCCGGCAGGTCGACGCGGCCGTCCGGGCCCGCGCCCACCTCGGCGGCGGTCGCGATCCACGTCCGCGCGGCGCCGTCGCGCACGCGGGCGTCGGCCGGGGTACGCCCCGAGCTGTCCACGACCACCCGCAGCGGCTGCCGGATGGCCAGGCTGCCGTCGCGCAGGTTGCGGGCGGTGAGCCGTGGATCGTCGGCGAGCACGGTGCCGACGCCGGCGATGACCGCGTCGACCGTGCCGCGCAGCGCGTGGACGTCCATCCGGGCCGCCTCGGAGGTGATCCACATGCTGGTGCCGTCCGCCGCCGCGGACCGACCGTCCACCGTCGCGGCGTACTTCCAGATCACGTACGGCCAGCCCCGGCGCATCGAGGTCAGCCAGGCGACGTTGCCGGCCTCGGCCTCGTCGCCGCGTACACCCAGGTCGACCCGGACCCCGGCGGAGCGCAGCGTGGCGGCGCCGCCGGTGGCCACCGGGTTGGGGTCGGGCACGGCGATCACCACCCGGCCGACACCGGCCTGGACCAGGGCGTTGCTGCAGGGGCCGGTGCGACCGGTGTGGTTGCAGGGTTCCAGGGTGACGACGGCCGTGCCGCCCCGGGCCCGCTCCCCCGCCTGCGCCAACGCGACGATCTCGGCGTGCGGCCCGCCGGCGTAGGCGTGGAAGCCCTCGCCGACGACCGTGCCGTTGGCGTCGAGCAGCACGCAGCCGACCACCGGGTTGGGGCTGGTGGTTCCCAGCCCGCGCGCCGCCAGCTCGATCGCGCGTCGCATCGCCTCATCGACGGAGACGCTGGCCATCGCCCTGCCCCTGCCCTCTCACTCGCCGGTCCGCGCGCGGGCGGTCAGGGAGGCGGCATGGGGCCGCGGGCATGCGGCGGCGGATTCCGGGTACGGCGCGGCCGCCCCGGGGGGTCGGCGAGGCACGCTGAAGCCAGCGGCCGGCTCGGACCCGTCCGTCCCGCGCGCTGTCTCCCATCCGGACTGTCTGGGCGCGGACGAACCGCCCCCAACCGTCGGCCCCGGATTTTCACCAGGTCCACCGGGCGGCAGAGCCGTCCGGGTCGCGGGCTGACCACGGTCGGACCGTGGATCACCGCCGGTTCGGAATTTCACCGAGTCCCGCCAGCGCGTGGTGGGTACTCCGGCAGTCTTACACGTCAACCGGGGTGCGCCGCCACCGAGGCGAGCTACTTCACAGCGGGATCACGCTCACGTGACGCCGCGGCGCCGGTCCACCGCCACGTACGACCCCGGCTGGCTCTTGGCCACCGTCTTCATCTCCGAGGCGACCGCGATCGCCTCCAGCGGGTCGGTGAAGCGCTTGCCGTCGTCGGAGAGGGAGACCCCGATGGAGAGGGTGACCAGGGCGGCCCGGCGGATGGTGCCGCGCCGGTCCTTCAGCTCGACGAAGCCGCGCTCCCGGTCGGTCGGGTCGTAGAGCGTGTCGGCGGACTTCTCGAAGTCGACGACCGCACGGGAGGTCAGCGGACGGACCTGGTCCGGGGCGCAGACGATGACGAAATCGTCGCCGCCGACGTGGCCGAGGAAGGCCGGTGGCAGGCCCACCGCCACCACCGCCCGGTGCAGGCTGCGGGCCAGCGCCGAGATGAAGTCGTCGCCGCGGACGAAGCCGTACCGGTCGTTGACGCTCTTGAACCGGTCGATGTCGATGTAGCCGACGGCGTAGTCCACCCCGTGTCGGACCCGGTCGCTGATCTCCCGACGGATGCGGCTGTTGCCGGGCAGCCCGGTCAGCGGGGAGACCTCCCGGAACTCCTTGTTGCGCCGCAGCGTCGACGAGACCCGGGCCACCAGCTCGGCGGTGTCGAACGGCTTGACCAGGTAGTCGTCGGCGCCGGCGCTGAGCCCGTGCACCTTGTCGACGGTCATCCCCTTGGCCGTCAGCATGATCACCGGCAGGGCGGAGGTCATCGGGTCCGCGCGCAGCCGCCGGGTCAGCTCCAGCCCGTCGATCCGGGGCATCATCAGGTCGACCACGGCCAGGTCGGGCCGCTGCCGCTCGATCAGCTCGAGGGCCTCCTGACCGTCGCTGGCGTGGATCACCTCGAAACCGTGCAGCCGCAGGTTGAACTCGACGAAGCGGGCGATGTCCTCGTCGTCGTCGACGACGAGGATGACGTCCGGGCGGTCGCCCTCGGGCTCCATCTCAGGCCCCGGGAGCCGCGCGTTCCGCGAGCCCCCGCAGGTGGCGTACCGCCTCGGCCGGGTCGGCGGCGCCGTAGACGGCGGTGCCGGCCACGAACGCGTCGGCGCCGGCGGCGGCCGCCTGCTCGATGGTGTCGGCGGCGATCCCGCCGTCCACCTCGATCCGCAGCTCCAGGTGCCCGGCGTCGACGTGCCGGCGGGCGGCGCGGACCTTGTCCAGCAGTTGCGGGATGAACCGCTGCCCGCCGAAACCGGCCTTGATCGTCATGATCAGCAGGGTGTCGAAGCTGGGCAGCAGGTCCAGGTACGGCTCGATCGGGGTGTCCCGGTCGATGGCCAGCCCGGCCTTCGCGCCGGCCGAGCGCAGGTCCTTGGCCAGCGCCACCGGATCGTCGCTCGCCTCGGCGTGGAAGGTGACGTTGTACGCCCCGGCGTCGGCGTAGCCGGGAGCCCACCGGCGCGGGTCCTCGATCATCAGGTGCACGTCGAACGGCAGCGCGGTGACGGCCCGCAGGCTCTGCACCACGGGCAGACCGATGGTCAGGTTCGGCACGAAGTGGTTGTCCATCACGTCCACGTGCAACCAGTCCGCGGCGTCCTCGACGGCACGGACCTCTTCGGCGAGGTGGGCGAAATCGGCGGCCAGGATGCTCGGCGCGACGATCGGCGGCGGTACGGTCACCGGGCCAGTGTACGAACGCGGCGACCCGCCGCCCGCATCGCGGCACCATCTCCGACGCCCTGTGACCCAGCGGTGACCACTGGTGCAGAATGGGTCGGTCCGGACCGCCGAAACCGGACGAACAGACATCAACGGCTGGCCGATCGACGGAAACGCGACGACACTCCAAGCGGGACGGTGCCGTAGGCTGCACGCCCGCCGGGGTCTCGCCGCGGGGCGCGGTGACCGGCCGCCAGCTCCCGGGAGGGCGGACGATGCGACGGTGGCTCGGAGCGCTGGCGCTGGCCGGTGTCGCGACGGTGCTGCTGGCGGGCTGCGGGCCGGCCCGAGGAGCCGACGGCGACCTCGTCGACGACTGGCCGGCGCTGCGGGCCCCGAAACCGTTCACACCCGCCACCGACACCTGCCTGCCCCGGGTCACCTCCGTCGTGCAGGCCAGCACGTACGAGACGGTGGACTGCGCGCGCAGCCACCTGGCCGAGTCGATCCACGTCGGCGCCTTCACCGGGCCCGCCGCGCTGACCGAGACCCGCCCGGAGCCCGGGTCGGCGGCGCTGCGCGCCGCCCGCGCGGAGTGCGACCAGCGGGCGCGGGAGGTGCTCGGCGGCGACTGGCACACGGCGCGGCTCACCCTGTCCCTCTCGCTGCCCTCCGCCCCGGCCTGGTCCGGCGGCGCGCGCTGGTTCCGCTGCGACCTGAGCGAGACCGGCAGCATCGACAACACCCGGCCGGTGAACCGCACCGGCAGCCTGCGTGGCGCGTTGATCGGCGACACCCCGCTGACCCACCGCTGCTTCGACCCCAAGCTGATCGGCGACAACCTCAACTACATGGAGCCGGTGCTGTGCACCGAGCCGCACCGCGCCGAGTTCGTCGGCGTCTACATGGAACGGGACATGAGCTGGGCGGAGTTCACCCGCTCCGGCGAGCAGGCGCACCGGCGTTGCATGGCGTTGATCGCCGCGTACGCCGCGGTGCCGAACAACAGCGACCTGCCGTACCGGGCCGGGTCCATCTACTACCCACCGTCACATCGGGAGTGGGAGGAGGGCGACCGTGGGGTGCGCTGTTTCCTGTGGAGCGACGACCGCAAGCTCACCCGCTCGATGCGCGGCGCCGGCCCCGAGGGATTGCCCGCCATCTGAGCACCGGTGCCGTATGCTGCTGCGCCGTGGCGCTACCGAGCGGCTGGGGGCCGGCCGGAGACCACCAGCGGCGGGAGGTCGGGGGATGCGACGGTGGTTGGCGGCGGTCGCCGTGGGCGCGACGGTGGCCCTGGCGCTGGCCGGGTGCGGCGCGCCCGCGGGAGTCGACCGGGACCTCATCGACGACTGGCCCGCGCCCGTGGCGGCGCAGCAGTTCGTTCCCGCCGCCAACGTCTGCCACCACTCCTCCCAGCAGGTCGGCTTCCTGACCGGCTACAACCCGATGGAGTGCGGCGAGTCGCACCGGGTGGAGACCATGCACGTCGGCACGCTCACCGGCCCGGGCGCGGCGCGGAGCACGCCCCCGCCGCCCGGATCGCCGGGCATGCGGGCCGCGCAGGCCGCCTGCGACAAGGAGGTCAGCAAGGCGGTGGGCGCCGACTGGCGCTCCGGGCGGCTCGGCCTGACCGTCGTCCTGCCGTCGACGCCGGCCTGGGCCGGTGGTGCCCGCTGGTACCGCTGTGACGTCACCGAGCTCGCGAGCATCGACGACACGTCCGTCGACCTGCGCACCGGCAGCCTCCGGGGTGCGCTGACCGGCGCCGCGCCGCTGGCGTACCGCTGCTTCAACCCCAAGCTGGTCAAGGACGAGATCGACGAGATGGCGCCGGTCTCCTGCACCAGCCGGCACCACGCCGAGTTCGTCGGGATCTGGCAGGCCCCGGACATCAGCTACGCGGAGTTCAACCGCACCACGAAGCGCACCCACCGGGCGTGCCAGACGGTGACGGCGAAGTACGCCAAGGTGCCGGACAACTCCCAGCTCGACTTCCGCGCCGGGACGATCTACTACCAGCCGTACGAGCAGGAGTGGAAGAACGGCAACCGGGGCGTGCAGTGCTTCCTGTGGATCAGCGACCGGGCCCTGACCCGCTCGATGAAGAACGCCGGCACCAAGGGCCTCCCGGTCACCTGACCGGGCGGGCCTCCCGCACCCGGCCGGGCCGGCCGGGTGCGGGGCGCGTCGCCGGGCGGCTCAGCCCCGGCGCAGGACGGCGAGGAACATGGCGTCGGTGCCGTGCCGGTGCGGCCAGAGCTGGACGGTGGGACCGTCGCCCAGGCCGGGCATACCGGCCGGCAGCAACGGCCGGGCGTCGACGAAGTCCACCGGCACCCCGCTGCGGCGGGCCGCCTCGGTCACCGTCACGTGCGTCTCCACCGTGTGCGGCGAGCAGGTGACGTAGGCGACCAGCCCACCCGGGCGGACGGCACGCAGCGCCGCGCCCAGCAGCTCCCGCTGCAGCCGGGTCAGCGGCGGCAGGTCGGACGGCTGGCGACGCCAGCGCGACTCCGGACGGCGGCGCAGCGACCCCAGCCCGGTGCACGGGGCGTCCACCAGCACCCGGTCGAAGTGCCCCTCCGGCAGCTCCGGGTCCGCGCCGACCTCACGGCCGTCCATGGCCAGCACGGTCACCGGCAGACCCCGGGTCGCCTGGGAAACCAGCCGGGCCCGGTGCTCGGCCACCTCCACCGCGGTCACCTCGGCGCCGCGCTGCGCGGCCAACGCGCCGAGCAGACCGGCCTTGCCGCCCGGACCGGCGCACAGGTCCAGCCAGCGCCCGTCCGGGCCGTCCAAAGGCGCGTCGGCCAGCGCGCTGGCCACCAACTGGGAGCCCTCGTCCTGGACGTGGGCGCGGCCGTCGACCACCGCCGGCACGTCACCGGGCGCGCCGCCGGCCAGGTAGACGGCGTACGGCGAGAACGCGCCGGGCGCCCCACCGACCTGGTCGGCCAGCTCCACCGGGTCGATCAGGCCCGGCCGGGCACAGAGGTGCACCGGCGGACGCTCATTGTCCTCGATCAGCAGCCGGGCCGTCTCGCCCAGGTCGCCGCCGAGCGCCTCGGAGAAGGCCCGCACGATCCACTGCGGATGGCTGTACGCCAGCGCCAGGTGCCCCACCGGGTCGCTCTCCATCGGCGGGGCGAGCTTCGCCACCCAGCCGTCCGCGTCGAGCGTGGACACCTCGCGCAGGACCGCGTTGGCGAAGCCGGTGGCTCCCGGCGCGACCGAGCGGACCAGGTCCACGGTCGACGAGACGGCGGCGTGCGCCGGCACCCGGGTGTGCAGCAGCTGGTACGCCCCGAGCCGCAACGCGTCGCGGACCGGTGGGTCGATGCGGGCGACGTCCCGGCCGGCCGCGTCGGTCAGGATCGCGTCCAGGGTGCCCAGGTTGCGCAGCGTGCCGTAGGTCAGCTCGGTCGCGAAGGCGGCGTCCCGGCCGTACAGCCCCTCCTCGCGCAGGATGGTGGGCAGCACCAGGTTGGCGAACGCGTCGTCACGGTGCACGGCGGCGACCGCCTCGTACGCCGCGCGTCGCGGGCGGTCCACCGGCGGCCGGGCCGGCCGGCGGTCACCACCGCGACCGGCCGACGGGCCACCACGCGTCGGGCGCGTCCCCTCCGGGGCCGTCACGCGAACTCCTCGCCGGTGCCGACGCGCACGCCGCGCGCCCAGTCGGTCGCGGGCATGGCCCGCTTGCCCGCCGCCCGCACCTCGCCCAGCCGCACCGGCACGGTGGCCGTGCCGGCCAGCACACGGGCCTTCTCCACCAGCAGCTCCCCTGGCTTGAGGTCGGGGCCGTCGGCTGCCGCCACGACCGGGCCGAGCTTCACCCGCTCGCCCCGGAAGGTCGTCCAGGGGCCCGGGGCCGGAGTGCAGGCCCGGACCCGCCGGTCCACCGCGAAGGCCGGGTCGGTCCAGCGCACCCGGGCGTCCTCCACGGTCAGCTTCGGTGCCAGCGACACCCCGTCGGTCGGCTGCGGCTCGGCCCGCGCGGTGCCGTCGGCGATCGCGTCGAGCACCGCCACCAGCAGCCCGGCGCCGGACCCGGCGAGCCGCTCCAGCAGGTCACCGGAGGTGTCGCCGGGACGGATCTCGTCGGTCAGGGTGCCGAAGACCGGGCCGGTGTCCAGGCCCTGCTCCAGCTGGAAGACGCTGGCGCCGGTCAGCTCGTCGCCGTGCAGCACCGCGTGCTGCACGGGGGCGGCGCCGCGCCAGGCGGGCAGCAGCGAGAAGTGCAGGTTGATCCAGCCGTGCCGGGGGATCTCCAGCGCGGCCGGCGGCACCAACGCGCCGTAGGCGACCACGGGCACGCAGTCCGGCGCCAGCTCGCGCAGCCGGTCGAGGAACTCCGGCTCGCGGGGGCGGGCGGGGGTGAGCACCTCGACGCCGTGCTCGTCGGCCCACTCGCCGACCGGGGAACGGGACAGGCCACGCCCGCGCCCGGCGGGCGCGTCCGGCCGGGTGACCACCGCGACCAGCTCGTGCCGGGAGGCGGCGACGGCGGCCAGGGCGGGGACGGCGACGGCCGGCGTGCCGGCGAAGATCACACGCATCCGGGTCACCGACCCAGGCCGAAGGGGTCGGTGATGTGCGGGCTCAACTTGACCGTCGGCGGGGCTGCCGCGTCGTACCACTCGGCCTGGCGGATCGCCTTCATGGCTTCCTTGCGCCCCTCCGGATCCAGCCGGTCGAGGAAGAGGACCCCGTCGAGGTGGTCGGTCTCGTGCTGCACGCAACGCGCCATCAGGCCGGTGCCGACGATCTGCATCGGATCGCCGAACGAGCTGAAGCCCTTGGCGATGACGTTCTGCCGACGCTTGGTGTCGAAGTAGAGCCCGGGGATCGACAGGCAGCCCTCCGGGCCGTCCTGCTCCTCCTCGTCGGGAAACTCGAGCACCGGGTTGACCAGGTGCCCGAGCACGTCGTCGACGTCGAAGGTGAACACCCGCAGGCTCACACCGAGCTGCGGCGCGGCCAGGCCGGCGCCGTTCTGCTCACGCATCGTGTCGGTGAGATCGGCGACGAGGCGACGCAGCTCGGCGTCGAAGTCGACCACCGGATCGGCCGGCGTGCGCAGCACCGGATCCCCAAAAAGACGGATGGGCTGGACGGTCACGCGGGACGGCTCCTTCATGGGTGGGACGAGCGGTGCCGTACCAGTCTACGGAGTGCCCGGGTGGGCGCCGGCCGGCGTACCTCGATCGGCCACGGCCGGTGTGCCCAGCGTCACGGGCAGGGTCTGGTACCCGCGCAGGGTCAGCCGGGTCCGGTGCCGGGGCGTCCCGGCCAGGGCCAGCTCGGGCAGCCGGCGCAGCAGCAGCGGGAAGGCCAGCTGCGCCTCCAGCCGGGCCAGCCCGGCGCCGAGGCAGTAGTGCGGGCCGGCGCCGAAGGAGAGCGGGTGCGCCTGGTCCCGGGTCGGGTCGAAGCGCTGCGGGTCGGGGAACCGGCGCGGGTCCCGGTTGGCGGCGCCGAGCAGCAGCAGCGCCGTGCTGCCGGCCGGCAGGTCGAGCCCGCCGCAGCGCACCGGAGCGGTGGTGGTCCGGGTGGTCAGCTGCACCGGCGAGTCGTAGCGCAGCAGCTCCTCGACGTACGCCGGAGCGAGCCCGGGGTCGGCGCGCAGCGCGGCGGCGGCCCCGGGGTGCCGCAGCAGCACCACCAGTCCGTTGCCGAGCAGGTTGGTGGTGGTCTCGAACCCGGCGACCAGCAGCACCACCAGGTTCGCCAACAGCTCGTCGCCGGTGAGCCGCTCGCCGTCGGTGTCGTGGACCTGGACCAGCGCCGTGGTGAGGTCGTCCGCGGGCGTCCGGCGCCGCGCGGCGACCAGCTCCGCGAAGTACGCGCGCAGCTCGGCGGCGCCGGCGTCGGCGACGGCCAGCTCCTCGACGGTGATCTCCGGCTCCAGCACCCCGGTCAGGTCGCCGGCCCAGCGCCGGAACAGCGGCCGGTCGGTGGCCGGCACGCCGAGCAGCGCGCAGATCACCCCCACCGGCAGCGGGTACGCGAAGTCGGCCAGCACGTCGACCGGAGCGCCGTCCCCGGCGCGGTCCCGCATCCCGTCGAGCAGCTCCTCGGCCTGGGCGCGCACCACGTCGCGCATGCCGGCGATCCGGCGGGGGCTGAACGCTCCGGCGGCGAGCCGACGCATCCGGCTGTGGTCCGGCGGGTTGGTCCGCAACATGGACCGGGCGATCGACGACACGGCGGGGCTCTCCCGCCAGTTCGGCCACACCTGGTCGCGCAGCGCGTCGTCCAGCACCCCGAGCCGGGGGTCGCGCAGCAGCTCGTCAGCCTCCGCGTAGCCGGTCACCACGTACAGGCCGGGCAGGGCCTGCACCACCGGCCCGTGCTCGCGCAGCCGCTCGTACGTCGGGTACGGGTCGACCCGTCCCTGCGGCGACATGAGCAGTGTGAGTGCCTCGGCAGCGTCCATGGTCGGCCTCCCCGTCGATGCGTCGGAGGCTCCATCATCCCCACGCCGCCGACAGCCGGCAGCCCCGAGACCGCGGGAGCCGACGCCGAAGCCGGCCGGGTCAGGCCCGCCCCACCGGCCGGCGCCGCTGGTCAGGAAGGGTTCCGGCGCGGCGGCTCCGCCTGGGACCAGCGCCCGGGGCGAGCCTCAGGCGCTGGCGCCCGGGTCTCCCGCGAGGACCGCGTCGCCGCCGAGCAGCGCGGGCTCCGGCAGCGGCAGCTGGATCTTGTGGGCGGCTTCCCAGTCGTAGACCAGGCCGGGACGCACCTGCGCGGTGAAGTAGTCGATCGCGCTGATCCCGCCCACCACCGGCTCGTCGACCTCCGCCACGAGCTGTGCGGGAACCAGGGAGAAGCCGTTCTGCAGGGCGGCGCTGAGCCGCCGGTGCCCGTCGACGACGAAGAAGTACTCGCCGGTGAACCCGATCTTCAGCGGCTCCAGCGCCGCGTCGCCGGCCTCGGCCACGTCGCCGACGAACTCCGAGTCCCACAGGCCCCGCAGGGTGGCGATGTCCTCGGTCGGGTAGACCCGGGCCGGGTCCAGCAGCAGCAGCGGCGGGTCGTCGCGCAGCACCTCGCCGCCGAGCGTCCCCTCGTACGCGGCGATGATGTGCTCGACCACCTCGCCGGCGGAGGCCCGGGTGGTGTCGCAGATCAGGTCATAGTTGCGCAGCCGGGCCTTGTCCACCCCGTACCGGATGATGAAGCGGTTGCGCTCGCTCTCGCTGCGCTCGCGCAGCTTGGCCGTGGCCTCCTCCAGCGAGGCGTAGCTCTCGGCCGGCCCGGAGGGGCGGGCCAGCACGCGGCGGGCCGCCTCACCCGGCTCGGTGATCATGTGCACCTTGAGCGCGTCGGTGAAGAAGTGCCAGGCGAGCCGGGAGTCCATGACGAGGCGCTCGCCGGAGGCGGCGATGTCCCGCTGGAGCTGGTCGACGTAGCCGTCGACGGCCTGGTCGAGCTCGGCGTGCAGGTTGAGCTGCAGCGCGGTCATCTGCCGCTGCTGCGCCATCTCCCGGTAGAGGTCACCCACACTGACCCGGCGCATGCCGAGCCGCTTGGCGATCTCCACCGACACGGTGCTCTTGCCGCTGCCGAGGTCGCCGTTGAAGACGATCGATTGTCGAACGGTCACGACTGGTCCACCCCTGATCACCGGCTGTTTGACATCATCGACATCGCGTCGGACCGACGCGTTCCCGCCATCCTCCGACGGCTCCAGCTCGGCGCGCCTGACGCCCCGCCGCGACCTGGAGCCGTCGTACGCCTGGGCATGACGGGCGATGCTATCACTCCGGCGCCAGCGCTTTGCCGGACGCGGTGTGCGAGGACTACTGCTCCGGACCAGGTCCGCAGGCCGTCGGAGCCGGCTGGCGGCTCAGAACAGGCTCAGCGGATCGACCTGGAGGCGTACCGGATCGGCGGCCTTGCGGGCGGCGCGCGCCCCGGCGGCCGAGTGCAGCGCCTCGGCCAGCGCGGCGGCCCTGGCCCGGGGCACCCGCACCAGCATGCGCTCCCGGCCCTCCTCGGCGGGCACCGGCCCGAGCACGTCGGCGTCCGCGGGC